>JAGXRL010000028.1 GCA_018335915.1 Candidatus Latescibacterota bacterium | reverse complement strand
TGATGATTGGATTTACGGCTGGAATCGGTGGGTGAATGGCGTGCCGTGTCTTGCTTTTACCAATGAAGTTGGCACATCTTTTTATCAGTCAGTAGCCCAGTTAGACCAGATTTGTCGGCAGAATTTTAAATCCATTTTCTTTCTGGCAAATTTTTCAGATAGTGTCCGAATCTTAGTAAAACCAGCAGTACCACCACCGCAGATTTCAACTCAGGATACAAGCACAACCGGTAATTTTACGATTGCCTGGCAAGTGAAAAATATTGAGTTTACTCAACCAACTGCCTATCAAGTACAGGAATTGAGAGATTACACGGTGTTCACAGACGATTTTGAACAAACTCCATCCGCCTGGGTTTTGCAAGGATTTCAACATAGCACGAGACGCGCCTATTCTGGAACCTATAGCATGTATTCAGATTCAGCCAATAATATGTCTAATTATGTACGGACTCTTTATCCGTATCCGGTTGAGAGCGGCGATTCGCTGACATTCTGGTGCTGGTATAATCTGGAAAAGAATTATGATGTCGCAGTTGCCGAAGTTTCTTTTGATACCAGAGAATGGTTTCAATTAGGCCCGCGGTTAACGGATACGGCAATGAGCTGGCGGAGAATGGCATATTCATTAGAGCCGTATGTCGGCAAATCGGTTTATATACAATTTCGAGTTATGACAGACGGCAGTATTCTGCGTAACGGATTTTATCTTGACGATGTTTCGCCGGTTCCGTTTTTTAACAATACAAGAATCGTATCTTCAGTGATTACGGATACTTTCTGTGATATTTCGGTAAATCAACCTGGCGACCATTGGTATCGGGTGAAAGGATATAATGTTGCCAATGGTTGGGGAGAATATAGCATATTGGGCAAAGTAACTGCGCTTGCATCAGGTATCAGCGCTGATAATCAGAATCCGTTGCTGTTTAGCCCGGTTTCGTGTCAGGTTATGCCCAATCCGTTTGTTAATTCAGCAGTAATACATTATCATGTTCCTTTTGAAAGTGATGTCAATCTCAGTGTTTTTGATGTGCAGGGAAGAAAGATTGCGAGTCTTTTGAATAACTTACATAAACCCGGAACTTATCAGATTGTTTGGAATGGTAAATCAGGCGATAATAAATTAGCAAAAGGCGTATATTTTCTGGAATTGAATGTGTCCTCTTCTCGTGACCGAGACCAAACAGGTAAGGCCAAAATTACCCGTCGAATTGTTATTCTATAAAAATAGAAAAATATAAATATATCCTTGACGAAGTAAGACTTATTAGTATTATAAATTATGGCAAAACAGACACCGTTTTATAGTAAGCATTTAGAACATAAGGGCAGAATGGTCGACTTTGCAGACCATTGGTTACCTGTTCAATTTAAAGGCATTATTCCTGAACACTCCCGAGTCAGAACCACAGTTGGCGTATTTGATGTATCTCATATGGGACGAGTCCAAGTGCACGGCAAAGATGCGATGAATTTTATTGATTATATTACTACTAATGATGTTCCAGGATTAGCCGAATTTCAAGTACAATACTCAACTTTTACAGTACCGGACGGTGGAATTGTTGATGACTTATTAGTTTATCGTATGCCTGAATTTGTCTATTTAGTGATAAATGGTGCATGCCGGGAAGAGGATTTGAAATGGGTAATGTCAAATCTCAAAGGTGATGTAAAGATTATTGACAAGACATTTGACACAGCACAGCTGGCAATCCAGGGACCAAAAGCTGAAAATGTAATGCAGAAAATATGCGATATCGATTTGAGTAAGATAGGATTTTACTGGGCTGCATATGCAAAAGTTGCCGGTATTGACATGCTTATTTCGCGAACCGGTTATACGGGCGAAGATGGTTTTGAAATCTACTGCGAAAATAAATATGCCGAGAAAATCTGGGATGCGGTTTTTGATGCCGGTAAAGAATTTGATATTGAACCGATAGGTTTAGGCGCTCGAGATACTTTACGCTTAGAGATGAAATATTGTCTGTATGGTAATGATATTACGCTCAAGACAAATCCATTAGAAGCAGGACTGAGTTTTGTGGTGCGATTAAACAAGACCAATAATTTTATTGGTCAGGAAGCGCTCCTTAAAGCAAAAGCCGAAGGATTGAAACGGAAGCTAATTGGTTTTGAAATGCAGGATAATTCAATACCAAGACGCGATTATAACATCTTAGCTAACGGAAATATAATCGGTAAAGTTACAAGCGGTACAATTGCACCTTCATTGCAAAAGGGAATCGGAATGGGTTATGTTGCGACTGAATTTGCAGCATCGGGAACAGAAATAGAAATTGATATTAGAAATAAAATGTGCAAGGCAAAAGTAGTAAAAACACCGTTTTATAAATTTGGAACAAGAAAAAAAAGGAGATATAATGGCAGATACATTAATACCACAGGAATTAAAATATACTAATACTCATGAATGGATAAAAGTTGAAGGCGATACCGTAACTATGGGTATTACTGATTATGCGCAAAAAGAACTTTCAGATATTGTTTATGTTGAGTTACCTGAAGCAGGTAAAAGTCTAAACCAAGGTGATGTTGTAGGAACCATTGAAGCAGTAAAAGCAGTGTCTGATTTCTACTCGCCAATTTCCGGTACAGTTATTGAATGTAATACAGAATTAAAAACAACATCAGATTTAATAAACAAAGAGCCCTATGGAAAAGGATGGATGGTTAAGATAAAGATGAGTAAACCGGATGAATTGTCCAATCTTTTAGATGCAACCGGATACGAAAAGATAACCGTTGCTCACTAAAAATGTACACGCCCCATACGCCCGAAGACAAAAAGCTGATGCTCGAAAAAATCGGCGTCAAATCATTTGAAGAACTGTTATCAGTTATCCCGGATAAATTAAGATTTAATGGTAAGCTCGATTTACCCGAACCTTTGTCAGAACTGGAAGCAGTCAAACACTGCCAAGAGATAGCCGGCAGAAATAAGCATCAGCAAGCATTCATCTCGTTTTTAGGCGGTGGCGCATATGACCATTACATTCCGTCAGTAATCAATCATATCATTTCGCGCTCTGAATTTTATACGGCATATACACCATATCAAGCTGAAGTTTCGCAGGGAACCCTGCAGGCGATTTATGAGTATCAGTCATTAATCTGCGAACTGTTCGGCATGGATATATCCAATGCCGGCATGTATGATGCCGCGTCCGCATTTGCTGAGACCTGTCATATGGCGCGCAGTATTACCAAGAAGAATAAGATTCTGATTGCAGATACGATTCATCCTTATTACCGTCAAGTAATCAATACTTATACACATGGTCTGAATATTCCAATTGTTGACTGCGGATGTGAACTTGATGCCGCAGGCCGGGTTACGCTATCTGCTTTTGAAAATTCAATTGATAATGATACTGCTGCAGTGTTAGTCCAAAATCCGAATTTTTACGGTGTGTTAGAACCAGTCCGCGAACTGGCTGAGATTGCTCATAAGCATGGTGCATTATTTATCATTTGTGTTGACCCGATTTCGCTGGGATTGTTAAATCCGCCAGGTAATTATGGTGCTGATATTGCAGTTGGCGAAGGACAATCACTGGGTATTCCAGCATCTTTGGGTGGTCCGTATCTCGGGATTCTGGCCTGCCGAAAAGATTATGTACGGATGTTACCAGGCAGATTGGTTGGTAAGACCGCTGATATTGAAGGCAAACCAGGTTATGTATTAGTTTTACAGACAAGAGAACAGCATATCCGGCGTGACAAGGCAACTTCAAATATTTGTACAAACGAAGCGCTCTGTGCTTTGGCAGCAACAGTGTATCTATCTGTAATGGGTAAGCAAGGTATCGCAGAAGTTGCAAAACAATCTTATGCGAAAAGTCATTACTTAGCACAAGAGATAAGTAAAGTTAACGGATTTTCATTGGCATTTAAACAACCATTTTTTAAAGAGTTTGTTGTTAAAACAGAAAAAGAGCCATCATATATTATTAACCGATGTTTGAAAGAAAAAATATTTGCCGGGATTGATATGTCAAGATTGAATCAGGATTGGCAGAATATGATGCTGGTATGCGCGACCGAGATGCGCAGCAAACAAGAGATAGATAAATTCGTGAAATTATTAAAGGAGTTACATTGAGTCGAGAATGTCAGATAATTCGGAATAAAAGAAATTGCAACTGTACATATGAAATGTGTCCGCGTAAAGGACATTGTTGTGAATGTATACAATATCATCGGCAGCAGAATGAATTACCGGCATGCTATTTTCCGCGGAATGTCGAGAAAACATATGACCGTTCAATCCGTAAGTTTATTGAATGTCAGCAGGTGAAGAAATATGATGAATAAACTGGAATCCTTAATTTTTGAATACTCGCAACCAAATCGAAAAGGTTTTACTATGCCCCAATTAGATGTTGATTTGAAGCATTATCAGATACCAGAATCAGAACTGAGAAAAGATAATAATCTACCAGAAGTTTCAGAAATTGATGTGATGCGCCATTTTATCGCGCTCTCGGTATTGAATCATCATGTTGATAAAAGTTTTTATCCGCTCGGCTCCTGTACTATGAAGTATAATCCAAAAGTGAATGAAGACATGTGCCGACTTTCGGGTTTTGCCGCAGTCCACCCATTGCAACCAGAACAGACTTTTCAGGGTGCATTACATTTGATGTATGACCTTGAAAAGTATCTATGTACGATTTCTGGTATGGATGCAGTTTCTTTACAACCAGCCGCAGGAGCGCATGGCGAATTAACCAGTATTATGATTGTGCGTAAATATTTTGAAGAGAAAAAAGAAATAAGGAAAAAAGTTTTAATACCGGATTCGGCGCACGGCACAAATCCAGCATCGGTGACTTTATCAGGTTTCAATTCAGTTGAGATAAAATCAAATACACAAGGTCTGGTTGATTTGGCAGTATTAGAAAAAGCACTTGATAATGAAGTTGCCTGCATTATGCTGACCGTGCCAAATACTTTAGGTCTTTATGAAAAAGATATTGCGAAAATTGTCGGGCTGGTGCATAGCAAAGGTGCGCTTCTATATATGGACGGAGCAAATTTAAATGCTTATTTAGGTTATGCCCGACCCGGCGATGCCGGATTTGATTTAGTTCATTTCAACTTGCATAAAACTTTTTCAACACCGCACGGCGGCGGCGGACCTGGCGCCGGTCCAATCGGTGTGAAAAAAGATTTAATAAAATATCTACCGGTACCGATAATCGAAAGAGACAAAGATACTTTCCGATTAAATTATGACCAACCGCACTCGATTGGCAAGATTCACGGATTTTACGGTAATTTCGGTGTTATGGTGAGGGCGTATAATTATATCCGTATGCTTGGTGCCGAAGGTTTAAAAGATATTTCTGAATGCGCAGTGATTAACGCCAATTATATCAGAAAAGCTTTACAAGAATATTATCATTTACCATATAATAATATATGTATGCACGAGTGTGTCTTTTCCGGTTCTAATCTGAAACAATACGGCATTAAAACTCTGGATATTGCAAAACGGTTATTAGACTTTGGCGTACACGCACCAACAGTCTATTTTCCTTTAATCGTGCCTGAAGCTTTGATGATTGAACCGACTGAAACCGAGTCAAGACAATCGATTGATGATTTTATTCAAGCAATGATACAGATTGCTAACGAAGCAAAAGAGAATCCGCAATTACTTAAAGATGCACCAAAGACAACACCAGTACGACGACTGGATGAAGTCAAAGCATCAAGAGAATTAAATGTCAAATACACAAAAGAGTAAAAATGGAACCAGTAAGCAATGAACGCAGAGATGTGATTTTTCGAAAGATTGCCGAAAAGGTAGTTGATATGCGATTAACCCCAGTTGCAATCGTGATGCTTGAATCATCCAAACCGATATCGTTTGTCGGTTCCCAGCTGATGGTATTTTTCCAGCCGATCTATGCGGCAGTATTTCCGGCTCAACCCTATAATGAAATCGCAACTTTGTTAGAAGACCGGGCTAATATCGAGATATTAATAAATGAAATTGAAAAAGTAGAAGAAGAAAAAAAGAGCAGAAAGGATTCACAGGGAAAGACAGATGAAAACAAAAAGAAATAATCTGTTGGCATCTGTGATTAAATAACGGTATGGATAAAGATAAAATTACCCGTATTTTAGCTACAGATTGTGGCAGTACCACAACTAAGGCAATTTTAATTGAAAAACAACCGAACGGCGAATTCCGGCTTAAAACAAGAGGCGAAGCACCGACTACAGTCGAAGCGCCGTTTGAAGACGTGACACGCGGCGTTTTAAACTCGATTCGCGAAGTCGAAGAATTATCTGAGAAAACAATTCTTGACGGCGAAAAGATTACCAAACCGAAAAAGAGTGATAAAGAAGGCGTCGATGTCTATATTTCGACGTCATCAGCTGGCGGCGGTTTGCAGATGATGGTTGCCGGTGTCGTGTTAACTATGACCGGTGAAAGTGCGGCTCGTGCTGCTTTAGGCGCTGGTGCAATTGTCATGGATGTGATTGCATCAAATGATGGACGCTTACCGCATGAAAAAATTGAACGTATCCGAAACCTGAGACCAGATATGATTCTGTTGTCTGGCGGTATTGACGGCGGAACGATTTCACATGTCGTAGAATTAGCCGAATTAATTCGTGCGGCTGACCCAAGACCGCGATTCGGAACTGGTTATAGTTTACCCGTGATATATGCGGGTAATAAAGATGCAAGAGATTTAATCATAAAAACACTCAAGGATAAGACCGCTTTGGTGATTGTAGAAAATTTACGACCAGTATTAGAACGGGAAAATTTACGTCCTGCCCGTGACCAAATCCATAATTTGTTTATGGAACATGTAATGGCGCACGCACCTGGTTATAAAAAGTTAATGGATTGGACAGATGTTGCGATTATGCCGACACCAGGGGCAGTCGGACTGTTGATTGAAAATCTTGGCAAACAGGAAAAGATTGATGTCTTGGGTGTTGATATTGGCGGTGCCACGACCGATATTTTTTCAGTCTTCGCAGGTATATTTAACCGGACCGTGAGTGCTAATCTCGGTATGTCATATAGCATATCAAATGTTTTAGCCGAAGCCGGCGAAGAGAATATTATGCGCTGGATACCATTTGAAATTCCGACTGCGGATGTACGTAACCGGATCCGAAATAAGATGATTCGTCCGACCACAATTCCATCCAGTTTGCAAGAACTTAAAATTGAGCATGCGATTGCCCGTGAAGCTTTGCGGCTGGCATTAGAACACCATAAGTCAATGGCAGTTGGGTTAAAAGGTGTGCAGCAGGAACGGACCATATCAGATGCATTTGCTCAGACAATGTCTGGTGAAACACTGGTAAATATGATGAGCTTAAATATGGTAGTCGGCTCAGGAGGTATTTTATCACATTCGCCAAGGCGGGTGCAATCTGCTTTAATGATGATTGATGCGTTCTTACCCGAAGGTATTACCAGGTTGGCGGTTGATAGTATTTTTATGATGCCGCATCTCGGTGTACTTACCGAAGTACATCCTGAAGCAGCTAATGAAGTATTTATTAAAGACTGTCTAGTAAAGCTCGGTACTTGTATTTCACCAGTTGGTGAATCTAAGCAAGGAGCGAAATGCGTGACGGTCAAGTTCACTAATCCGAACGATCAAGAAACAGAAGTCCAAACCAATTATGGCGATATTAAATTGATACCTCTGGAAAATACAAAAGTAAAAGCAAATATCAGACCAGAAAAGGGATTTGATGTCGGTATTGGTAAAGGCAAAGAAATCGATACAGAAATTGAAGGCGGTGTGGTTGGTTTGATTATTGACTGCCGCGGTCGCAGACCTTTTGTAGTTCCAGAAGAACCGAAACAGCGAATTGAATTCCTGCAAAAGACCGCTGCCGCACTTAATGTGTACCCGCAATAGAAAATGGATATTAAATTCATCCGAACGAATCCTGACTTAGCAAAAGAAATTCTCATTCGTCGTCACGAGAAGATTTCCTTAGACGAGATACTGGCAATTGATGAAAAGCGGCGGCAATTAATCCAGGTGCGGGACCAGACCCGAATGGAACATCGACAACTAACCGAGGAAATTGCGAAGATTATGAAATCAAGACAAGTCTCAAATGAGTACAACCAAGCAAACATTGACAGTATTATAATTGAATGTAAAACGCTCGGTCAAAAAGTCAAAGATATCGAGACTGAGCTCGCGCAGATTGAACTTGATTTGGAGAACAAAACCAAATACCTGCCCAATGTTGCGCACGAGTCAGTTCCAGATGAAGATACAGTTGTCGCAAGCTGGGGGGCAAAACCGGATTTTTCATTTAAACCAATGGCTCACTGGGATGTTGGTGAAGCTTTGCAAATTCTGGATTTTAAAGCCGCATCAAAGCTTGCCGGCTCACGGTTTGTTTTATATAAAGGACTCGGTGCACAACTGGAACGGGCGCTTATTAATTTCTGTCTGGATACCCATGTCAAGAAAAACGGTTATACTGAAATCAATCCGCCGGTCCTTAATCTGGAAGATTGTTTTTATAATACTGGTGCTTTGCCAAATTTAGCAGACGAGATGTATAAATGCACCCAGGACCCGTTCTATCTAATTCCAACCGCAGAAGTACCATTAGTCAATCTGCATCGCAATGAAGGTTTTAATGAAGACGATTTGCCCAAATATTATACTGCCTATACTCCTTGTTTTCGCAGAGAAGCCGGTTCATATGGCAAAGATGTGCGAGGTATGATCCGGATTCACCAGTTTGACAAAGTGGAATTAGTGAAAATTACGGTTCAGGAAAATTCATATGACGAACAGGAAAAGATGCGCAAAGATATTGAAGAGTTGATGCAGATGTTAAATTTACCGTATCAGGTAAAACTTTTATCAGCCAGTGAGATGGCCTTTCAATCAGCCAAGACCTATGATATTGAAGTCTGGGCAGCCGGATGCGAAGCCTGGCTTGAGGTCTCATCAATATCTAATTGCGAGAGTTTTCAGGCACGACGGGCAAATATCCGGGTACGCAGAAAAACAGGCGAGCTCGAATATGTTCATATCTTAAATGGTTCCGGATTGGCGTTTCCAAGAATATATGTAGCAATTTTAGAAAACTATCAGCAAAAAGACGGTACAGTTATTATTCCTGAAGTGTTACGACCATATATGAATGGTCAGGTTAAAATCGGATAGGTAATTTAAATTCAAAATGCAAAAAGCACAAACATATTATAAGAGAAAGCTAATTAATTTAGGTAAATTTCTCTATAATAAAGGCTATATTGTTGCGACCGATGGAAATATGAGTATCCGATTGAATCAGAAGGAGATTTTAATTACACGAAGTGGAGTGTGTAAAGGCGAACTAAAAACAGGAGATGTTGTAAAATTAAATATTGAAAATTGTAAATTGGAAAATGAAAATTTTAAAGTTATACCATCAACAGAGTATCAAATGCATCTTGCGATTTATCAAAACCGACCTGATGTTAATGCAGTGGTTCATGCACATCCAGTACATTCCACTATCTTTGCGGTTACCGGAAACGGAAACATTCTGGACGAAAAAATATTGACTGAAACTGAAAAGACTTTAGGTAAGATCGGTTATGTCGGTTATTATCAACCAGGCAGTAATGAATTAGCTGAAGTGGTTGGAAAATCATCTGGAAAATCAAATGTGATGATTTTAGCTCATCACGGGGTAGTTGTTACGGGGCAAAATTTATCTGAAGCAAGACACCGGTTAGAACGGCTTGAGTTTTTAGCTAAGGTTACTTTATTATCAAAAATAATCTAAGACCGGTAATTTATCTATTGGGAGTTTGAAGACCTAACGATAAGCTTAATCCTTTGGGGAAATACCCCCCTGCAGACCAGAAATATCTGGCTCCAATTGAGACGAACTTTATCGGGTGATAATTGATCATCAGTTCATAGGCATAACGGGCGGGTGAGGATTTATTAGCACCGACTGAGCGGTTAAATATTGAGCGTAAGTCAACACCAAAACCAATATCAAGTGAATTTGTTGTGGAAATCGAGTAGAGCGGAATATAACTGCCCTTAGTTCCGTTTTCTGTTGCCGGCGAATAATAATAACCGACAGCAAAACCGGTATTGTTTGTGACATATCCGACAACGCCACCCCAATAAGTCCGTCCGATAGATTGAATTGCATCAGCACCAATATAGATTGCGGAGGCAGCGTTTAAATGAACGATAACCGGTTGAAGCAGCATCATACCAGCTAAGACCAAGAATAATCGTTTTGACATCTCAGTTATCCTGACTGTTTTTTTCCTGAAGATTGATAGTTATAATCGTGGTAGTGACTTCTTGGTGAACTTTTACCAGACCGATATTTTCTTTGTACCAGGATGTAATTTTATAAAGTGGATAGGTTTCGTTAACTGAATTAGATAATACGGTATATACTTTCCAGCAGTCCGGATAAATGCCAATATCTTCTTTGGTTAAGACTTCGGCATCAACCTTATTATACTGACTGAAAAAATATTCATCACTGACCAGATTCCATTTCGCACCGATGTAAATCGGATAACGGAGATAGGGGATGGGATATTGAAGATTTGGCGTGGATAAGTAATTATAAAATCCGAAATCGTCCTGGGCATGATAAGTGGTTAGTGCCCATTTAACCGTGCTGTCTGCATAATAAGCAAGCCGAGTCCGGGGATACATTTTGACATTGTTAATTACAGTATCAGATAAATAGGTGTATTCTAACCAAGCTACACTGTCATAAGTCGAACTGTTTTGGTTCTGAACTGAATAAACAAAACAATCACCAGCCTGAATCGGATTTAATTCTTTACCGACCGAATCGGCAAAGGGATTAAACGGACCATCACAACTGCGGCCAATAATTATTAATATTAATAAGCACAATTTATTTTTCATTAAAACTTCAACTATTATTTATTGAAAGAGAATATAATTCTTTTTTTGAATTGTCAAGAGATAACAATATTAAAATAATGCTTGACAAAAGTAGAAATTTTATATATTTGAGCATTAGGAGATTGTAATAATAATTTAGACAAATTAACAAGGAACTTATCTGTGTCGGCGCAGTCTTATAAATCCCAAAGAAATCTAACAGGAGAACATCGTAGTAAAAAGGAGAAATTAGTCGTAAAAAAGTGATAAAATGTTGTCCCGGTGAAAACTGTGCTCGGACTTAAGCGGGGAATGGGATTCAGAAAATTAAGGCAGAATTCTGGATTCAGGCTCAAGTTCAGAATGACATTATTTATGTATATCTGTGTTCCTAATGTTTCTGGATTTCTGAATACGCAGAAATGACATTTCCCATAGAAAATTCGTCTTTCTGATTTTATTTTCATATGCAAGACCTGAATCTTATACTGGTTCGGATTGCGGTTATAATTGCGAATACCTTTCCTGCTTAGACCGCGGCTTTACTCCTGAATCCGCATCTAATTTTCTGATTTAAACTTTGTCTTATTCTTTGTTACAATCCAAAATTGGATTGTTATTTATATTGCTACGAAGAATCCTATCCTAATCCTAATCTAAACAGTTTTTTAACCAGTAATTTAAATTTTCACCCATATTCTAAGGTGACCCAGGGGGCTATACCATTAAAAGATTAGTTTTTAGTTGTTAGTTGTTGCTTATTAGTAAGATAAGAGAAAAAATGGCTTGATAAAAATATTAGTTTAAACTAATGTTTTTGTGTTTTGCTGGATTTAAGTATTTTCTGACCATTTACCGCAGCGGTCGCCATAGCGGTCAATGATTTGTCCTTCCCGGAAAGTCTCAATCACTTCACAACTATTTGGGCAGTCTTTGCATTCAAATGCTTTGGTTATGAATTTTATGTCCGCAGTTCTAAAACCAGCAAATTTTGTGGTCTTATTTTCACTCACATATTCTTGAGCAAGGATTGCCGCACCAATCGCACCCATAACCAGAAAATGTTCTGGTAAGATAACTTGTTCATTTAAAGCGCGCTCAAACGCAGTTTTGACACCAATGTTTGCGGCAACGCCACCCTGAAACAGAATCAAAGGTTGGATATTTTTTCCTTTAGCAACTGTATTGAGATAATTACGGACAATCGCATCGCATAATCCACGAATAATATCTTCAGTTGAAATACCAAGCTGAGCTTTATGCACCATATCACTTTCTGCAAAAACTGTGCAGCGACCAGCAATGGTAACACCAGTTTTGGCTTGTAAAGCGTAATTGCCGAATTGTTCAATCGGTATGCCGAGCCGGGTTGCCTGGTGTTCTAAAAAAGAACCAGTACCAGCGGCACAGACATTATTCATAGCAAAGTCGATTGGTATTCCATCTCGTAATAGAATAATCTTAGAGTCCTGACCCCCGATTTCGATAATGGTTTTAACATCTGGATGAAAATAGGAAGATGCCAAAGCATGGGCAATAATCTCATTTTTTACAACATCCGCACCAATCATAACTCCAGCAAGACGGCGGGCCGAACCAGTTGTGCCGGCACCAATGATTTTGGTGTTATTAGTCTGCATTTGCAGGTTCTTTATTAATTCTTTGATAGCCTGAACCGGTTTGCCTTGGGTGCGCAGATATGCCTGAGCAATGACATGATTGTTTTTAGTTATGACAACACCTTTCGTTGAGATTGAGCCGACATCAATACCAAGATATGCATCCATATTAAGAGTTTTAAGTTTTAATTTTTGAATTTTGAATTTTTGGTTTCTGTGTAATCATTTTGCGTCTTTTCAGCAAATCGACAAATGCTTCGAGCCGTGTTAAAAGTCCAGTTTGTGAAGTGTGTTCATCAATTGATAAGGATAAGAGCGGCACTGAATAGTCGTCACTCATTTTCTGTAATGCTTCAAAGGCAATGTTTTCCGGCATACAAGTAAATGGATAGATATGAATAATGCCATCCGCTCCATTTTTAATAAAACTGCGGGCTTCACCAACAGTATTGATAGCTTCACCGCCGGGCGAATCTTTTAAATAGGGCGATGCCTGAAACTTGTATTTTATGCCAAGATGGTCAATATGTAATAAGTGTTTTAAGTGCCGATATAGACTTCGTTGGTTCCAGACCCAGACACCCATCTTGCCAAGTTCTTTTTCAATGTCATGGTTGGCAAATGGCTCAAGCATAATATAGATTTCGCCGACCAGACCGATTTTTATAGTGTTGTCCGGGATTATTTTTGTCTTGTCAAATAGTTTATCAATCGCTTCTTTAGTCTTTCTTATCTGACTTAATTTTTTAGCATGCTCGAGTAATTCTAATGCGTGTTTTTCCTGTGCTCTTGATTTGTTAAAATCTAAGATACGGGCCTTACGAATATAATTACGAAATCTTTCAATTAGAGCACTGTGTTGTAAAAGCAGATAGGTTGCGGTGATGACCCGGACGGGTGAAACCGAAAAGATACTGGGCATTTTTCTAAAGAAAAACTCAAACGGAGTGTATTGGCTGATGGGATAAAATTTATGACCATTGCCAACCTGTCTGAGAATTGTCTCCTGAATATAATGATAATAACCAAAACGGCATTTACGGGCACCAGCGGCCATAAACAGAGTATCAGCACCGGCTCGTAGCCCTTCAATCAGATTACCCAAAGTGATTTTAAATGGCAGACAGATAAGTTCTGGTGAATATTTCGTTCCTAAGCTTAAGGTTTTTTCAGTCAGGGGCGGTGGCAAGCAAACTTGAGCGCCGAGATTTTCAACGAAGTTCTTTAAACTAATTGTTTCATAACCAAAACAGGGGAAAGCGACTTTCATATCACAAAAAAGCCACTGATGACCACGGATAAAATATCAAAAAAAATCATTTGTGTAAATCCGTGGTATATGTTTTTCTTTTAATAATTTCAGAGAATGCTTCGATACGAGTGACAAGACCGGTTTTGGAAGTGTGTTCATCAATGATCAGTTGCAAAAATGGAACCTTGTTTTGATTGGCATGCTGATTCATTATTTCACCGACTAATGAATCGGGTCCGCAGCCAAATGAGATAATATCACAAACACCGTCAACTTTTGTTAGATTATAGTGAAAAGCATTATATAATTCTCGTTCATAGATCCATTGAATATTCTTCGCAAAACCATTTGCTGAGTTTAATATTGTTTGGTCTAATACTTCTTTGGTCGTAATTGCAAATCCATTTTCAATAAACGCTGCCTTGATATCTTGTCCAATAAAATCATCTTCCAGATTGTAAAAATGGCTTAAGAGTAGAATTTTCGGTTTATGATTGTCAAATACATTGGTCTTATGATTATTAAGATAGGGGAGGGCTTTGTTTAATGCTTTTCGTGCTTTATAGGGATTTTTTGTCAGATTTAATCCTAATAAAAAATGGGCAAAAATAAAATTATTTTTAATTTTTGGGGATAGAATTTGACATTGATTACCGACCTGCATGCGGGCAATATCAACAATACCGATCATTTTCGGACAGGAATAGAGTCCATGATTAAGTTCAACAATGCGCGGTAGAAATATCGTATCAACTTTATCTTTTAACCATTCCAAATGACCGCAGACAATTTTAATGGGTAGGCAGATTTCACTTGAGACCTTTTTAAGACCGATATCTAACAGGTCTTTATTAGTTTTCGGTGAAACAACCGTCTCGATACCAAGATGGTTGAAGAATTGCTGCCAGAATCTACCATAGCGGAAATAGAAAAGTGCGCGTGGAATGCCGATTTTCATAGTTTTATAATACAGTGTATTCTCATCATCATAAAATGTCAATATCTGTAATAAAGCATTGATGACTTGATTTAAATTTTACTTGACAGAACTAAATCTGAATATATAATATCGTGTGTAATATAATTTGTGGAAACTATTTGGTTATGATTATATAATTAATGATAACAACAAAAACTAAAGAAGAGCTGTTTTTTGATGATTTGTTGGGCGAATGTATTCGCAGAAATGCTTCAGATCTTCATCTGACTGTTGGATTACCACCAGTACTGCGTGTTGATGGTGTTTTGCGGCCAGTTGAAAAAGCCGCAGTGTTAGAACCCGCATTTACAGAGACAATTAAGAACATAACAGTTGAAAATGCTCCCCAAATCAAACACTTAATTACTGAAGATGGCGGAGCTGATTTTAGTCTAAATTTTAAGAATTTGGCACGATTCCGGGTTGCAATTTACCGACAAAAAGGTTGTTATGGTTTAGCCCTGCGTTTGATCCCGAACAATATTCTACCATTTGAAGAGCTCGGGTTTCTTCCAAATCAGGTGCCTCGGATTAAAAATTTACTAAACCGTCCGCACGGTCTGATTTTGGTAACCGGTCCGACCGGTTCGGGAAAAACCACAACCCAGGCAACATTTGTTGATTATATTTTAGAAAGTCCGTGCCATGTCTTAACAATTGAAGACCCGATTGAATTTGTACATTCTCATAAAAACGGTCTTATCACCCAACGTGAGGTTGGAGTTGATGTCCCGTCATTCCGGGAAGCGATTATGAAGGGATTACGGTCAAATCCGAATGTCATTTTAGTTGCGGAAATTCGTGATGTCGCGACTGCTGAAGCAACAATCTGGGCAGCTGAATCAGGTCATTTAGTTATCGGTACCCTGCATACAACCAATGCTTCAGAGACCGTAACTCGTTTTATTGATGTTTTTCCACCTGAAATTCGCGACCAGATTCGTATTCAGTTTTCAATTTCATTATTGGCAATTTTTGCGCAGCGATTATTACCACGGGCAACTGGTCGTGGACGGATCGGAGTGTTTGAAATTATGTCGGCGACTCCAGCCGTGCGAAATTTAATCCGGGAACGAAAGATCGAACATTTGCCATCCGCTATCCAATCATCAGTTGCTGAAGGCAGCTGCACTTTTGACAGCGCTTTAGCAGAGTTATACCGGGCTGGTAAGATTACTTTTGAAATAGCATTGATGAATGCGTTTGACCCGCGGGCTTTAAGGGAAATGGTCGAATTCGGCATTAAAAGCCGCTATGCCAAAGGTTAAACAATTGGGTAATTTTGTTTCATAATCAAAATTACATAAATAATCGAGATGAATTTATTATTCTTTTCTCCGGTTGAAAATAATACGCTAACTGTCTACTTCTATTCACTGCTGGTCGGGTACCTTTTGGGTAGTATTCCGTTTGGTTTTCTAATCGCACGATTAAAAGGTATTGATATCAGAAATTTCGGCAGTAGAAATATTGGATTTAATAATGTGCGACGGGCGGTCGGTATTAAGTTTGCGATTCCGGTGTTGATTTTAGATATTGCAAAAGGTTTTGTCCCGACATTTTTTGCGAGCGAACTCGGCGCAGTTGGAGTGTTGGTCGGATTGGGTTCGATATTAGGTCACAGTTTTACCCCCTGGCTCGGTTTTCGAGGCGGTAAAGGAGTCGCAACAACAATCGGAGTCATGCTCGCATTGATGCCGTTAGGTTTGGCTACGGGAATCGGTGTTTTTATTATTGCGTTGGTAAGTTTTTCTTATATTTCATTGGCATCGATTTTCTTTGCTTTATCACTACCGGTTTCGGTAGCATTGTTATATCGACCCGCTTCGACTCGATTGATTTTTTCGAATCGAGGCGAGAACGAGATTTTTTTATTAATATTTACTATTATTATTGCATTGATAATTGTAATTCGTCATAAAGACAATATCAATCGGATTATTAAAAAAACCGAACCTAAAGTTATGATTTCAAAATATCTACAGGGAAAGCGATGAAAATTACATTTGTCGGAGCCGGACGCTGGGCAATGACCTTGGCTTTGATTTTACATCAGAAAAAAAACACAATCGCGATGTGGGAATATGCGCCAGAGCGGATTGAGCATATTAATCGAACCCGAAAAATGCCAGAACTGCCGGATTCAATTGAGGTTCCCAGTGATTTAATCGTGACCGATGAGTTAGAACAAGTTTTTGATAATATTGATATGATTTTTTTCGCAGTACCGTCTCAGGTATTACGTAACGTGCTTATAACAATCTCGCCATTTCGGTTTGCGAACATTACAAATGGTAAACTACCATTGATAGTTAGTGCAATGAAAGGCCTGGAGAATAATACCAACAAGAGAATGACGCAGATATTAAAAGAATTTTACCCGCACCTGAAAATAGTCGTGCTGTCGGGTCCGGGTATTCCGTATGAAATTGCGGCTGGTAAACCAGCTTCATTGGTTGTAGCGTCAAATGATACGAATGCAGCAAAATTGGTACAGGACGCACTGTCAACCGATTTGCTCAGAGTCTATTTACAATCAGATGTAATTGGAACTGAGTTTGGCGGGGCTTTGAAAAATGTTATAGCGATTGCCGCAGGTATCTGTGACGGCTTGCAGCTCGGTGATAATGCAAAAGCGGCTTTGATAACCCGTGGTTTGATTGAAATGTCGAGAATCGGAATTGCTTTTAACGCGAATCCCATGACATTTGCCGGGTTATCGGGTATCGGAGATTTGATGGTAACAGCATACTCTCAGTATTCACGGAACCGTTTGTTTGGTGAGAAAGTCGGACAGGGATTGTCAAGCGATGAAGCATTGGCATTATTTAATGGGGTTGTCGAAGGTTTTGCAACGACCATGACTGCGAAAAAACTCGGCGCCAAGATGCGATTAGAACTTCCAATCATTGAAGAAATAGCCGATATATTGTATAATCATACCGATCTCACAAAAAGTGTGAAAAAATTGATGCAGCGCCCGTTGAAAAAGGAAATGATACATGAAGCGTAATAATCAAAAATTTTTTACCTTGAAACAAGTTACAAAGTTATCCGGTGTGCCGATTCATACATTGAAATTTTGGCGTAAAGAGTTTAAAATGAAATTAAAAGAAAACTCAGCCGGGCGCAAAATCTTTACCCAAGAAGATATCGACCAAATTTTGATGATAAAACATTTACGGTATGATGAAAAACTGACAATAGTAGGTATTAAAAGAAAGTTACGAGAATTAAAAAATAATAATAAATCGAATAAGACGGATATAACAAAAAAAAGCATTATGTTAATCCAGAAAGAACTCATCGCAATTAAAAATCTTTTACAACAAAGTATCGGTAATGAATAAAACAAAAAAAAAGGGAGGAATATATGTATAGTTTGGTTGCTTTAATAGTTTTTATTATCATTGTGATATCCTCAATGATTAAAATCTTAAGAGAATATGAGCGGGCAGTTATCTTCCGTTTGGGACGTTTGATTGGTGTCAAAGGACCAGGCTTGATTCTTTTAATACCATTCATTGACCGGATGGTAAAAATTAGTTTAAGGATTGTCACGCTTGATGTTCCATCTCAAGATATTATAACGAGGGATAATGTATCGCTTAATGTCAATGCAGTAGCATATTTTCGGCCATTGGACCCAGCAAAAGTTGTGACGGAAGTAGAGAATTATCTTTACGCAACATCGCAAATCGCTCAGACAACACTACGCAGCGTTTTAGGAGAATATGAACTTGATGATTTGCTTACAAAACGGGAAATGATTAATCAACGCTTACAAAAAATAATCGACGAACAGACCGACCCCTGGGGTATAAAAGTATCAATGGTCGAAATAAAGCATGTTGATCTACCGGAAACAATGCGACGGGCAATTGCGCGTCAAGCTGAAGCAGAACGCGAAAGAAGATCTAAAGTTATTCATGCTGAAGGAGAATATCAAGCAGCAGAAAAACTTCAACAAGCCGCAATGGTACTAGCAAAAACACCGATATCAGTACAATTAAGATTCCTGCAAACTTTAAGCGATATCGCTACCGAAAAGAATTCGACGATTGTATTCCCGGTGCCGATTGATTTACTGGCAACGTTTATAAAAAAGGATAAATAGGATACAAGATAAATACCGATAAGACAATCCATGGTAGAATAAGCATCAAAAAAAAGACCAGATTTAAGGTGTGTACAAAAAGAGACCACGAATGGAAATTCAGACTCAGTTCGCATTCGTGGTCGAATTTATCCTTATAATAGTTAATCTATCTGTCTCCGAATAAAAGTTGGTATTTCCAAATTATCTTTATCCAGTTTAATTTTTTCGCCTTTGATAGTACGAGTTACTGGTAATAAGTCGGAAGCCTGTAACAGGTCAATAATGTCTTTGGGCCTGGGTAGTGCTTCTTCAATACCTGTTGCAATTACAGTAATACGAATAGCATCTTTGAGTATTTTGTCCTTAGTAGCACCGAATCTGATATCAGCTTTGCCATTGGTGGCATTATGAACGATTGTTGCCGCTTCATAAACTTCTTGAAGGGTCATTTTGTCATCACCGGAAATATTCAAAAGAATTTTCGTTGCAGTTTCGATATTGGTTTCTTCAATCAAAGGTGAACAGATTGCCTGATGAGCTGCCTCAGTGGCACGACCTTCGCCTGTGGCAACGCCGGTTGAAATTAAAGCACCACCCTTTTCGAGCATGACATTACGTACATCCGCAAAATCGATGTTAATCATACCGGGTTGGGTGATCAAATCAGAAATACCCTTGACTGCATTTAACAATACCTCATCAGCTAAGCGGAATGCCTGAAAACAAGAAACCTGTGCGTAAGCTGATAAAAGTTTTTGATTCGGTATAACAATTAAGGTATCAACCTTATCTTTAATCTGCTCGAGACCATTTAATGCTTGGTGCATGCGATTTTTACCTTCAAATTCAAATGGTTTAGTTACGACTGCAATAACAATGGCACCTTGGGTTTTGGCAACTTCCGCAATTAAAGGTGTTGCACCAGTGCCAGTACCACCACCTTCGCCAGCTGCTAAAAACACCATATCATAACCGGTTAAAACCTGTTTTATAATATCGAGGGTTTCCTCACATGCTTTGCGTCCTAAATCAGGATTACCACCAGAACCTAATCCACCGGTAATCTGAGCACCGATTTGGATACGATTTTCAGCTAAATTCATAGATAATGCCTGGAGGTCAGTATTGATAGCAAAAAATTCAACATTTACTAATTTAGCTTCGATCATATGATTGATCGCATTATTTCCCGCGCCGCCAACGCCGACGACAGCTATTTTGGCCAAACTTTTTTCTTCGACGGGTTCAAACATTTTTTCTCCCTTCAACAACTGTTAAATTTAACATAAAATCTTTAAAGTTTTTACGATAACTGATTGATAAACGATTATGAATGATTTGTTTCATGCAAATAACTCTCTCACTTTTGTTAAAAATGAGGAAAAGATATTCTCGGTAGGTTGCGTATAGTAGTCTTTGCCATTCAGAGCATATCGTACTAAACCAACTGCGGTCAGATAAGTATGGTCAAAAGCTTCGTACTCTTCAGTATCAGTAATTTTTCCGATTTTAACAGGTAAACGGAATATCTGCTCGGCAATTGTATCAATACCTTTGAGCATTGCAGTACCGCCGGTTAAGATGACACCGGCAGAAAGGATATCAGTAAAACCAGCCTCGCGAATCGCCATATCAATATGTTGTAGTATTTCTTCGACCCGTGGTTCGATGATTGATGTTAAAAGGCGCTGCGAAATCTGCTTATTAACTCGACCATTAATATCATCGATAAAAATTGGCTGGTCATGTTCAACACTGTTGATATTAGCCGCCCCGTATAAT
>JAGXRL010000027.1 GCA_018335915.1 Candidatus Latescibacterota bacterium | reverse complement strand
CGACCAATCCGATCGAGTCACCGTTTGCCTGGATTCGGGCGCGATTAAGAAAGACCAAGCGATTAAGGAGTGAGAAGAGCGCATTGGGATTAGTATTTCAATTAATGCTCAAATTAGAGAATGCCTGGATGCGTTTGAGCTATCCAGAACTGGTGACATCGATCATCTATCGACAGAAAAGACTTGATGGAACCGTAACAAAACAAAAACATGTATCCTAATACTAAAAAATTTCCACAAACATTGACAATATCTCCGGATTAGACCTGGTAAACAATCAACTCAACAACCGAGTAAGCAATCTGCTTAGCAATCGGGTCCGTAGTCGAGTGGGTAATCTACTTAACTATCTAATCAGCAGTCAGATACGCTGTTTATTAGGCAGTCTGCTCAACAAGCCCCCCGGCTGTCCAGTAGACTGTCTATTGGACTATCTATTAGACTGCGAACTAAACTGCCTATCGGGTAACCGATTAGACTGTTCAGCAGACTAGGCACGCCCTCGACAAAGTAATTATCAATTTTCAATGGTTAATTTTCAAAAGAAAAAGCAGACCTAAAGGTCTGCCCTACTTTTTCTATTCGTGTCCATCCGTGGCTATATATAAATAAATAGCGTGTTCGACAGCGATTAAGTCTCTTAGAAAGGAGGTGATCCAGCCGCACGTTCCCGTACGGCTACCTTGTTACGACTTAGCCCCAGTCACCGGTCCTGCCTTTGGCTCTAACAAGTTAGAGGCTTCAGGCATTACAGGCTTCCATGGCTTGACGGGCGGTGTGTACAAGACCCGGGAACGTATTCACCACGGCATTCTGATCCGTGATTACTAGCGATTCCAGCTTCACGCAGGCGAATTGCAGCCTGCGATCCGAACCATGGATGCTTTTGCGAGATCCGCTTGCTCTCGCGAGCTTGCTTCTCATTGTAACATCCACTGTAGTACGTGTGTAGCCCTAGGCATAAAGGCCATGATGACTTGACGTCATCCCCACCTTCCTCCCGGTTAACCCGGGCAGTCCGATTAGAGTGCACTGCAAGTAAACTTGCAGTTTGCAACTAATCGCAGGGGTTGCGCTCGTTGCGGGACTTAACCATACATCTCACGACACGAGCTGACGACAGCCATGCAACACCTGTGCCAGCTCAGCGGATTACTCCACCGTCGTTGCCTTTTCAAGCTCCTACTACTGGCATGTCAAACCTAGGTAAGGTTCTTCGCGTAGCATCGAATTAAACCACATACTCCACCGCTTGTGCGGGTCCCCGTCAATTCCTTTGAGTTTCAACCTTGCGGCCGTAGTCCCCAGGTGGTTCACTTAATGCGTTAGCTCCGGCACCTCCACCAAAGTGGAGACGCCTAGTGAACATCGTTTAGGGCTGGGACTACCAGGGTATCTAATCCTGTTTGCTCCCCCAGCTTTCGTGTTTCAGCGTCAGGTACATTCCAGAAGACTGCCTTCGCTATCGGTGTTCCTTCTGATATCTACGCATTCTACCGCTACACCAGAAGTTCCATCTTCCTCTCTTGCCCTCAAGACCAGAAGTATCGGAAGCAGTTCTTGCTTTGAGAACAAGGCTTTCACCCCCGACTTTCCAGTCCGCCTACACACCCTTTACACCCAGTAATTCCGAACAACGCTCGCCCCCTACGTTTTACCGCGGCTGCTGGCACGTAGTTAGCCGGGGCTTCCTCTGAGAGTACCGTCACCATTATGTCAGTTACTACATAATGGCATCGTTCCCTCTGACAGTAGTTTACATCCCGAAAGACTTCATCCTACACACGGCGTCGCTGGGTCAGGCTTTCGCCCATTGCCCAATTTTCTAGACTGCTGCCTCCCGTAGGAGTTGGGACCGTTTCTCAGTTCCCATGTGGCCGGTCACGCTCTCACGCCGACTACCCGTCAAAGCCTTGGTAGGCCATTACCCTGCCAACTAGCTGATAGGACAAGAACCCATCTTAAAGCGACAGCTTGCGCCGTCTTTCTTCAAACCGACTATCGCCAATCTGAACACATGGGGTATTAGCTCCGATTTCTCGGAGTTGTCTCCCTCTTTAAGGCAGGTTATCCTTGTATTGCTCACCCGTTCGCCACTAAACTTAACCTGTATTGCTACAAATTAAGTCCCGTTCGACTTGCATGTCTAAGACACGCCGCCAGCGTTAGTCCTGAGCCAGGATCAAACTCTCAATAAATTGAAAGTTGTAAAAATAGTTATTGGCTATCGAACACGCTAACAATTTCCAAAATTTCAAAGATCTTTTACTGCTGAGTATTATATTATATAAAAATATTTAAATTTGTCAATAGTTATTTTTTAATTTCTTTTTTTTCTTTTTGAGTCTCGGTTTTCGGTTTTGTAGTGGTTGCAGGAGAAACAGCGGTTGAATTTTTTTTGTAGTCAGTAATATAAAAGCCACTGCCTTTGAAAATAAATCCGGCGCCGGAAGAAATTAAGCGTTTGACTTTCTTACCGCACTTAGGACATTTCTGTAATGGCTTTTCGGTCATCGACTGAAACTCTTCAAAATGATGATGACAGGTCTCGCATTCGTATTCGTAGGTCGGCATAATGTTAGAGAGCAGGGAGAAGGGAGGAAAGAGGAGTAAGAAAATTATTATTGTATCTGCTCACTGCTCTCTCCTCTCTTTTTGCTTATTAATTAATATTCGCCGCCATAACCGCCGCCCGGAGGCATTGGTGGACCGGCTTTTTCTTTTTCGGGTAATTCAACAATACCGCATTCGGTTGTCACCATAAGTGACGCAACTGATGCTGCGTTTTGCAATGCCGCACGAGTAACCTTGGTCGGGTCAATCACGCCGCATTCAAACATATCACCATATTTTAAAGTATCAACATTGAAACCGATATTCGCGGCTTCGTTCTTGACTTTCTCAAAAACAATCGAACCTTCAATACCGGCATTTTCAGTCAACTGTCTTAAAGGTGATTCCATTGCTTTTTTCACAATATCAACACCAATCTGTTCGTCACCGACGAGCTTCATCTTTTCTAATACTGGAATACAGCGAATCAGGGCAACACCGCCGCCCGGCACAATGCCTTCTTCCACTGCGGCTCGGGTTGCATGTAAGGCATCTTCGACCAAAGCTTTTTTCTGTTTCATCTCAACCTCGGTCGCAGCGCCGACATTAATCACAGCAACACCGCCGGCTAATTTGGCTAAACGCTCCTGAAGTTTTTCTTTGTCGTAGTCTGATTTAGTGTCTTCAATCTGTTTGCGAATCTGGTCAATTCTTGCCTGAATATCTTTCTTAGCACCGGAGCCTTCAACAATCGTGGTGTTTTCTTTATCAATTGTAATCCGCTTTGCCATACCTAAATCAGTAATCGCAATATTTTCGAGTTTAATACCGACATCTTCAGAAATTAATTTGCCATTGGTTAATACCGCAATATCTTCGAGCATTGCCCGTCTTCGGTCGCCGTAACCAGGTGCTTTTACTGCTGCAACCTGTAATGTACCACGAAGCTTATTGACAACCAAAGTTGCCAATGCTTCACCTTCGACTTCTTCGGCAATTATGAGAATTGGTCTGCCTTTCTGGGCAGTCTTTTCGAGCAAGGGCAACATATCCCGTGCAGCTGAGATTTTCTTTTCGTATAAGAGTACATAGCAGTCTTCCAATACCACTTCCATCTTGTCCGGATTGGTAATAAAATAAGGTGAGAGATAACCGCGGTCAAACTGCATACCTTCGACCACTTCCATGGTTGTCTCCATGCTCTTGGCTTCTTCCACTGTAATCACACCTTCTTTGCCGACTTTTTCCATGGCATCGGCAATCAGGTTACCGATTGAAGTGTCGTTATTGGCAGAATTGGATGCGACCTGGGCAATTTCATTTCTGCCGCTCGTCTTTTTCGAAATCCGTTTCAACTCTTCAACCACTTTTTCTACTGCTTTGTCAATCCCGCGTTTCACGGCCATTGAATTAGCTCCGGCCGACACGACTTTTAAACCTTCGCGGAAAATCGATTCGGCTAAAACGGTCGCGGTGGTCGTACCATCACCAGCGACATCCGAAGTTTTCGATGCGACTTCTTTAACCATCTGCGCACCCATATTTTCAAACTTATCTTCGAGCTCGATTTCTTTAGCTACCGTAACGCCGTCTTTGGTTACGGTCGGCGCGCCCCATTTTTTGTCGATAATCACATTGTGGCCTTTAGGACCTAAAGTAACTTTTACGGCATTGGCAAGAATCTGAGCGCCCTTAAGCATTGCTTTTCGCGCATCTTCACTGAATTTAATATCTTTTGCTGGCATTTAATCCTCCTTATTTTGTTTCCTTTTCAACGATTGCTAAAACATCGTCTTCTCGCATAATCAGATATTCAATATCGTCAACTTTGATTTCGTTGCCTGAATATTTACCAAACAGAATCGTATCGCCTTTTTTCACTTCCATTGGTATCCGATTGCCTTTATCGTCAAATCGACCAGGACCGGCTGCGATAACTTTACCATGCTGCGGTTTTTCTTTGGCAGAATCAGGAATAATGATTCCGCCCTTTTTTACTTCTTCTTCGAGTCGCTCGACCACAATTCGGTCGGCTAAAGGTTTTAGTTTCATACTGCCTCCAGATATTTTTTATTTATTGATATCATTTATTTATTTCTTTTTACTTTACTCGGTTCAAGGTTTCGCGACCAATCAACCCGAGCAATTTTATTATTGCTGAAATTTATATTTAATTCGCCATTATAAGAACGCTGTATTGCTTTACCGATCATAACTGCCAGATTGTCTGTAGTTGTTTCTACAACAAGATTGTTCTGCTCAAATTTTAGACTCATAATCCGTGCCAAAGGATTCCGAAAAGATTCTTTCTTTTCCTGGTTATGAATCAAGTTAACCATCTCATCCTTAATAGTTAAGAAGAAATTACCGCTCACAATAACCTGTCCCATGACATAATGGTCATCGATTTTACGGCAAGCCGGACATTTATGCTTTTGTGCAACATCACTCACTTCGCTTAAGATATGCTCATCTCTTAGCCACCGTTTCTTATGAAATACAAGACCGCAAGATGGGCATACGGTCGGCTCTTGATAAGCCTTTACTAACAAATAGGGGTCAGATAATTTTGGTTTTGGATCTGACCGTCCGGTTCCTCTTGATAATGGCATAATATTTTTTATTTCGAACACGAATTACATTTATCTTCAAATCTCACGAATTGTCTTGTTATTCGTGTTATTCGCTTGATTTGTGCCATTCGTGGTTAAAAAATGGGCGATACCTGAATTGAACAGGTGACCTCTTCCTTGTAAGAGAAGCGCTCTAGCCGACTGAGCTAATCGCCCTTAATATAACTTAGTAATCTTAGAAACCCGACTTTTTTATATTATATTGCTAAATTAAGGATTTCTTATAGACATCTTTACTAAGTTCTTACGATTTTAGTATAGCAAAAATTAACCCGATGTCAAGGGATTTTGAGTGATTCAGTATAATAAAATGCTATATTTATCTAATTTAACACTTAGCCAATATTCTTTCGGCTAAATCCCGCCGTCGAACTGTATATTTACTTTTGGATGTTGCCCGCTTTAGATATTTTTCAAGTATTGGTGCGGCATATTGCATTTCTGCTAATGCTTGTTTCAATTTTATCTCATTTAATGCCAGAAGCGTATAATAAAAAGGAAACCTGTTCCACTCGCCATTACCTTTGCGGTGTTCTTTTAATGCTTTCATACCTAAAACGAGCCGCTTTTCAGAATGGTCAAGTCCACCGACTACCAGATGCCGCCAATATGATGCTGAACAAATTCCACAGCAATACATTCCTCTTAATTTTGGTGTAGTCGGGTCATAATACAATCTTTTAAGCATTCCATTAGTTGCCTTTTTCAATGCACGGTTTATCTCGGGAGTTTTAACTTTTAATTGTATTAAAGCCCGGCAGGCTTCTTCACCCAGAATATGTCCGATTGCGGCATTTGATGTTACTGGTTCGCCGGTAAAAACTTTTACACCCTGAGCAAAATCTTTTGGGGTCGGTGCAAACATACCTGCATACGAGCCTGCTTTGCCGCGCCGACTCGCAAGCCATTTTGCTGCGGTCTGTTTATCGGCTTTTCTTAATGGTTGATTATAGAAAAACACTTCATTCAGATTATCCAGAGTTTGGGCTAAACTATTTTGTTTTATAATCATATTAAACTCCTATTTCAGTAAAATCGGACTGGGCACTGACGAATACTGTGCACTCCCAAATACAATTGAGCGCATCTTTTAGTAAGTATTCCCCTATCGCAATAACAGTCGTTATGGTCATTTCAAAACTGTTTTTATAACCAGTCCCCAGCCCGATGTATATTTAAAAAATATGGCTAAGCAACCGATGGCTTTTAACAGGTATCGTTTAAATTGTAAGGTTATTACCTTCATTATTGTGTATCTGTCCCTGTTCACCCCGCACCTATTCCCAAATTCAGATATGAAAAAATCAGACCTATATTGATTATCTTCTAAATTGAAAAAAATAGGTGCTGGGTCTAATTGCCGAGTCATATTTGTGTTTTCTCCTAAAAATAGAATAAATATTTCACTTTTACGGCCCCGCCCTGATAGCGTGGTAATAATTTACCATTAACATCATCGCTGCGCGAGTCATTAAGGACAAAATAAAACCATGATTTTGGCGCAAAATTCCAGGCAAATAATAATCCGCTTCTGACCCTTACCAAATCGGTTTTATTAAAATTCATGCCCGGTGTTGTCATAACCAATTCAGTTAGTAAAGTCAATTCGATTGGTGCCCGGAATCGAAAATAGATGTTCGGTCTTAAAATCGGTGTCGTCGCAATGACTTTATTTAATGTATCCCATTCAATAGTCCAGTTCGCCGAGATTGCCGGACGAATCGTTGACGAAATGGAATACGAATAAAACATCCAGTGGGAACCTGAGTAAGCCAGATAGCCTCGTGCATAATTAACGCCGTATCTGTAATAACAGCCAAAATTTAAATCGTTATTCATAATTCGACCGTGGGCATTGGCATTGAAACTGCGTGATATAAAATTTGTATCTGCTTCATAAGACTTGCCGATATTCGCATCCGCATAGATTCCCCAGAAATTACGAAACTCGATATTCCCATCCACACCGATTCCTTTTGACCACTCTTGGCTGCCTGGTTCCTGAGTGACTGCCAATCCCGGTGATATCCGGAAATTATTAACAAATCCCCGGCGGTAAGTTTTATACGGACCACTTGAGACAAGTAATCTTTTACGACCAGCCCAGGGCACATAACCAATCTCACTCACATCAAATGAATCCTGAATCATTTCTGCCGCAAACAAAGTCAGGAAATCATCAAACATTACCCGGTAACCACCAGTTAATGCAAATCCCTGTTTTCGATTACGGTCACTAAACGCAGTCTGCACAATCAACTGGTTTGGTCCCTGCCGGAAAACACCGTCAAATCCAACTGCATAGTTATAAGTTGAATCATTGGTAAAACTGCCAACTCCGATCGCACTGATGTCTGAAGTTTCGAGTATCTTGCGGTTAACCTTAAACACACCATACCCCTTGCTCGGCTCGGTGAACGAATTATTGTATGTGTATTGGTCAGTATAAGCGCTCAAAAGCCCGAAGTTCCAGTCATTTGATTTGCTGGTCAATTTGAGTCCGCCGATAATCGGTATTGCATCGCCATTAACTGAACGCCCGATATTGCGTGAATAAAAAATCCGCAGGGGGTTAAATACATCTGTACCAATTGTTGACATGCGGAATATTTCACTGCCCTCAATAAAGAATGGCCTTCGTTCGTTTAAATAGGTCGGATACCGTCCCAGGTTTAAAGTGTACGGGTCGGCTTCAATCTGGGCAAAATCCGGATACAAAGTTGCATTCAATGATGCCTGCGATGTGATATCCCACTTCAAATTTAAACTTGCGCTCGGTTTATAATTTATGCTGTCTCTTGAAGCATCCGGATTCCAGCGACGGTCAGCCCGGAAATATGCTTCCGGATATAACTCGAAATAATAGCCGGTTGACTGCGGATTTATGTTTACTGCCGTGCCCCAGTTTGAAACCATGTCCCGATTAATCTGCAGCACTTCAGTCCAGTAACTGGTTTCGCGTTTTGACGCAATATAGCGCTGGAATTGAATGCCCCACTCATTCAATCCCTTTTTATAGCGGATTGACTTGAATGGTATTTTAAACTCCACTTCCATCCGGTCCTCATATAATCTTATTCCTTTGTACCAGACGCCTTCCCAGCTCTGGTCAAAACTTCTGCCATCGTCCAAAATCCAGCCGTCCCACATAATCTCTGAACCATATACCCAGAAAAAGTAAGCCATGGTCTTGTTCATAACCGGGTCAATCCCGAACACGACATAATCCTCGTCTTTGGTCAGACAGGCAATCGGCTTTAAGGATTCAGCATAGCAACGGAATGCGACATATAGATTATCATTATCCTGTAAAAGATAGACTGATGTCTTTTCCGACGGTTTTTCTTTTTCATACGGCGCGAACTGGACAAAATCATATGCCGAATCAGCCTGCTGCCAGACATCTTCGATAAATCCGTCAATTCTCGGTGCTTGATTAGTATAACGCACCTCAACTGATTTTGGCGGAGTCACAACAAGAGCAATCAATAACAGTATATTCACTGCCCCTCCTTGATTAGCAAAACCTTCTTATCAAAAAAATTATAAAACCCGTTATTAATAATGTTGTTGTGATGCTTGATACCAGGATAATTAATCCTGCTAAAGATAATAATAATTTTATTATCATAATTATATATCTGCAGTTAAATAATACATTTTTTATATATTAAAACCGCTCCGGTAATATCTGTTATTGATATTAGCCGGGAGCGGTTTTGGGTTGTGGAGGTTGTGTGTACTTGTTCTGTTCTATTTTCCTGCATTCGCATTGGTTACGAAAAATGTTTTCCGTTTAACATTTCATCACTGTTAATAAATATCACGGACCGCATTGTCAATTTAACTTGTAGATTTCGTGTCCGGAATGCCTATTCGAATTCGGATGCATATGTCGATGACCACTTTCAGATATTTGACTGAGAGCGGATAGAGTTTGCGGTCTTTGATATCTTTGCGCAGTAACCACTATTTCAGCCATCATTCCATAAAAAGGTTTGACATCTTGATTAGTGTACCGTTGCGCTGTAATGATTGTTTCAGAAATGTCATATTGTGTTAAAGAAACAGTTTCGAGTCTCGGAGCAGTAACTTCTACAGTTTGCATCATTCCGTATTCGCTTTGATTCATGCTATTTTCATATCGAGGAGCTGCGACTTCAATCACTGGAATATCATCAACAAAATCATATTCCTGTAAATGCGCTGGCTTTAAATTTCCCAGACTTAAACTAACTGCAATTATAGTTATTAATGTTATTATGTTAAACATTGATTCCTCCTATTTGCCTTTGTCTTCTTTTAAATTCTTACCCGTTACGGCACTCACGCCGCACATATACATATTGGTAAGTTTTTCTACATATCTTTCATAAAACTCATCTTCGGTAATATTGCAACATTTTGGTTCTGATTTTGCTGCCACTGTTTCAAGCATCTCTTTTGTCTTTTTGACTTCATCACTGACATTACTCCAGATATATTTACCTTCAAAGTGGTTATACGTCATATTTCCCAAAAATCCTCCGATAATACTCATTTGAACCGGATCTTCTACATCGACTCCCAGTTTCTCGAAAAATCCCTTGAACATGTCAAAGTTGCCATGCGACCATTTTATTTTCTGCTCCATGATTTCCGGAATATCAAACGGAAGCGTGTTAAATGCCACCATTGATATTTCGATGTTTTCTCGAAATAACTTAATAAAGTTACGAATCACACTCGAAACATGCTCTTTTATCGACACATTGTAATTAGCTGCACCTGCAACTGCCTGACGATATTTTTCAAACGCCTCGTCAATAATCTGTTTTAAGATATTAATTTTTTCGCCATAGTAATAATTAACCATTGAAATATTCACATCTGCTGCCTGGGCAATTTCACGTACTCCAACTGCATGATAACCTTTACGAGCAAATAGCGCAATTGCTACTTTGTAAATACGCTCCTTAGCATCTAACTTATTGTTATCCTTAATTTCTGCCATAATTATTTCCTTTCATATTCTCAGTCCAAACGTTCGTTTTAATCATACGTTTGATTATAACCACCCCCGCCCGTTTTGTCAAGAGAAATCTTTATTTTTATTGAATTTTTATTACTTCATACTCAATAACTTACAATATCAGTTCAAACGTTTGTTTAATTATTCGAAAATTTTATGGAGGGGGTGTAATTTTTTTATTTTTTTATGTATATTTTTCTAATTATATTTCGGGCTAACAAAGCAGATTTTTCTTTATCTTTTATTTCAAGCATCAGGTCAAATTTTATATGTTTCGTGCCTCTGATAAATTCATAAAAGTGCGAAATTTTTATATATTCAGTATGAGTACCTTTTCTTGCTTTTGGTTTCTGACTGCTGTAATCAATCATTAAATAACCATCTTTTTTGTGCCAAGTCTTACCTGCTATTTTTGTTGCCCCTTTTATTGTCTCTCCATTATTCAGACACTCATGATGAAACGAATCAAATAAAACCGGAATACCAATTTGCTTGTTTATCGTAAGACAATCTTTTAAACTATACGAAATGTGGTCATTTTCAATCACTAGTCGTCGCTTAATTTCTTCGGGTAATTTTTGATACTCGTTCACAAAACGCTCAATTGCCGATATTTTATCACCATAAACTCCGCCGATATGAATCTGTACTTTCGCAGTTGAATCAAGCCCTAATAAATCTAAAATCTGGCAGTGATATATTAAATCTTTAATACTTTTCTTAACAATATCTTTATTTATGGCATTCAGCAGTACAAACTGGTCTGGATGCATTGATATACGCATCTTGTATTTTTTAATAAAAGCACCGATTTCTTTAAATCTATCTCTAAAATGTTTCTGCCATTTAAATTTACAGATTGGATGTGAAGCAAATGGCACTAAATCTGAACTGATACGGAAAAAGAGTAAATCCTTTTTGACATTATATTCTAATATCTTTTCCAGACAATTTAGATTGTTTGTAACCTTTTCAATCAGATTTTGCTCTGAATAAGAAGCAAGTCGAAATGTCGTATTTGCCGTACAACCAATCGAGCGGTTAATACAGGGATAACCGATTCTCAACGGTTCCTGCCTTTGCCTGAATCAGTAATTTCAATTAAATCCTTTGGATATGGATTTAAAAAAGATTGTTCTAATAAATATTCATTATTAAACCGGACTGCCCAGGATAAGACAAGCTTGGTCAAAACACTTAATGGAATCCGCTCGTCCCGATACTCTTCAATCATATTTAAAAAGAATTTTCTTTCTTCTTTACTTAAATTTTCAGTCATTCCACCAAACGCATGGGTCAGGACATTAATCCAGGAAGCAAATAACGGCGCTTTTGCCAATAATTCGTATAAAGTGCTTTCATATTTATTTAACACCATATCAATATTCAGTTTTTCCTGATTGGCAACGATTTTACCGAGTTCGCGCATTTTAGTCTGGTTATGCGCCATAAACAAAAGCTTGTTTACAGTGTGAAACTTCACCAATTCTCTCATCTGGCGCTGTTTTTTAGTTAGACGGAATTGAGTAAGGACAAATAACTTGGTAAAGAAGTATTCCCGAATACTGAAGTTTTTCAACCTGCCTTCGTCCTCAATTGCGAGTCCACTGAATCGTTTTGCGACTTCGCCGCCGAAAAATCCGGCTCCAGCCGATGAGCGGGCATCCGGATTATAACTGTTGTATATCTTAACGCTGTTTATTCCGCATGAAGGCGAGCGGTATTTTAAAATAAATCCGTCAATATCTTGCAAAGAACTGAGATGCTTGTCCACAAAAGAAACCATTTTCTCGGTAATATCCTTTTTTGTAGCGGGTTGATACAAATACAATTTATTTTTCTCGGAAACAATGCGAATCGGGTCCCGTGGAATACCCAATCCGATTTCAACTTCAGGGCAAACCATTGTATAGTTGACATAAGGTTTTAACTGGTCAACCACATAATCAAGCACGGTATCGCCATTATAACGGCATTTGGCAAAACCAAGACATTTACTGACTACTATATTGGGTCTGGGAAAATTTATCATTAAATAAAATATATTGTAATCTCTCTTATGTCAAGGCTAAACCTTGATTTTATACAATATAGTAATATAATCACAAAGATGTCTCGGCTCAAGATTGGTCTATATATTGGTGTTGGGTTAATTACGCTTTCATTCGCTTCGATTCTGATAAAACTGACCACGGCACCAAGTATTGTTATTGCGGCTGGACGACTGTTTATCGCCGCCTTAATCTTGCAACCAATTTTCTGGTCACGATTCAGGACACTTAAACTTGAAATCAAAAATTCAAAAAGGGGGTTGATTATTCTTTCGGGCGTATTTTTAGCCGCACACTTTGCAATGTGGATTGAATCTTTAAGCCATACTTCAGTGCCAAGTTCAGTAGTGTTGGTTGCAACTGACCCGATATTTGTGGCGATTCTCTCACCTTTACTCTTGCGTGAAAAAATCTCGTTAAAGATTATTATTGCGATTATCCTTGGTATGATTGGTACTGCCATTGTTGCCAGTCAGGGTTTTGGTTCTTTTGCCATGACCAAAGGAAATCTGCTCGCATTGGGTGGAGCTGCTTGTGCCGGCGGCTATTTATTAGTCGGTCGGAAAGTCCGTCCTAAAACATCACTTCTTACCTACATATATATAATGTACACAACCGCTGCAATAATATTAGCATCTGCCGTATTTATCACGGGTAATAAATTTACTGGTTATAGTTTTCAATCTTATTTATTTATTGCTTTACTTGGAATTGGACCGCAACTCGTGGGTCATACCAGTTTTAACTGGGCTTTAAAATATGTAACTGCGCCAGTAGTGGCAATGGCGATTCTTGGCGAACCAATCGGCACATCGATTTTATCCTGGTTAATTTTAAAGCAGCCCCCAACTATAATTGAAATAATCGGCGGCGTAATAATTTGTATCGGTATTTATTTGGCGGCAAGCAGCATTGAAAGAAAACAGCCGCAGATTGACTGAAACCAATCAATCATTTATACTGCACTTATGGCTAAAATAAATGATTTTATTGCTTTTTGCGGGTTGTATTGCGGGGCTTGCAGTTTTAAAGTCGGATTTGACGAGAATAACCGCGCCCATCTTAATGGCATTCCGGTTGAGTATAAACGCTATGCCAATCGTCCTTTACAATTCTGTCCGGGTTGCCAGCAGCTCAATCAGTGCGGGCATGGCTTTAAAGAATGCGCTGAAAACCATAAGGTCGCTCATTGCGGCTTATGTGACGAATTTCCTTGTCAGCGCATTAAAGATTTTAATAATGACGGTGCACCGCATCATGCCGAAGTAATTTCAAATCTGAAACGATTAACAGAAATTGATGAACAAGCATGGTTGAACGAACAAGAAAAACAATGGACATGCGAGTGCGGTGCGAAAAAGTCGTGGTGTTTATTAAGATGCCCCAGGTGCAACAAACAGCACTCAAAAACATGCTAAAAATTATAAGTTTAAACTTATTATTAATTTTTCTTTTTAATAAACCCCGCTGCTTTCCCGCATTCAGCACTTTAGTCTTGCCTCATTTACATCCCATATTCCATTCCAAAATCATAAGATAAATTCTGCCATTAAATCTCCCGGTAATATTATTAGATAAGTTTCGATTATTTTCACTACACACCTTACCAAACTTCTTAAACAACTCATAACTCTCAACTCTTTAACTGTCCAATCCTGTTTCCTTGCCCGACCCAGGGGTCAGTTCCCCTATGTTAAGAGATTTTATTTTAACTGCTATATTATATAAATAGTTAGAAGAAAAACTTACTGCTTAAATGGTTGATATATATGTATACTTTTAATCTTAATGTTGTCATATCAACAAATATAATATTGTCCAAATTGATTTTTCATTTATCAAATAACAGATTGACATTACATTTATAGAATACTATCATATTTATATAATGCGTTATATATTATTGATCATCTTGACTTCGGTTGTATATGGCGTGATTATTATAAGCGATAATCCTGCTGACCAGCGTCAATCGACGGTCGCATTTTTAGACAATCAGTATCTGGTGGCATGGGCAGATGCGCGTTCTTATCAAACTTATCAAGCAACTGTGATTTACGGCAGCCGGGTTTCTTCATCTGGCACAGTCATAAATCCAAACGGAGCAGTTATCAATGCCGGTAATCCGGACCGTTTAATGCCCAAAGTTTGTGCCGGGTCTTCAGGCTGGCTGGTTACCTGGCACGAAGGATCCTGAGGCACGCGGAATATCCGCGGTGCCCGTGTGGCACCAAACGGCACGGTCTCGGCTGGCTTTAATATCAATGCTGTAATCGGCGACCAGATGTTTCCGGATATTACTTTTAATGGCGAGAATTATTTGGTTTGCTGGGAGGACCGGCGTGACTATCCTTATCACATTTTTTACACAACCGTAACTCCCAGTGGTCAAGTTACAAGCACAAGCGGGATTAATATCAGCGCTCAAGACCCGTCTGATTATAACCGTTTACCCGCAGTTGCTTCAAACAGCCACAATTATTTAGTTGCCTGGATTAGCACGCGTTTGAGTGGAGACATTGTTTCCTCATCACGCGTAAATACGAACGGCGATATTATAGATTCAATTCCGTTCGAATTATCAAGTGACTCGTTTTATATAAATCAGATCGCGGCCGGCTCAAATCAAGATGATTATCTGGTTGTGTGGACCGGTCAAAAAATGGGTGCATCTGGTATGAATCTGTATTTCCGTCGCTTCAGTTCTGATGCGGTAATACTTGACACATCACCGATTATAATTGCTCAACACACATTTGGCATCTATGACCCGGTGGTCAGTTTTGGCGGAGGATGTTATTTAATAGTTTGGAGTTGTGACGATAATATTTATGGTTGCCGTATTTTACCAAACGGGACTGTTCTTGATTCGGGAGGTTTTATAATCTGTGCCGACTTAGGACAACAAATTGACCCGTCAGTAGCAAGCGATGGCCACCGATTTTTGGTAACCTGGACTGATGGGCGAACTGGCAATTACGACATCTATGCGACGTTTGTTGATAGTGCTGGAAATGTTGGATTAGAGGAAAATAATTCGGCGACGATAATCAATTCTGTGCCGATTGACATATCACCGGTTCCCTTTACCAATAAAGTAAATATAAAATTTAATCTGCCAGGACAAAATAATATTGAACTCAACATTTACGATGTGTTTGGCAGATTGGTTAAGTCTTTTACGAATCCCCAATCCCCAGCTCATAACAACAATATAATTTGGGATGGTACCGATTCAAAGGGTTTTGCCCTGCCCAACGGGACCTATTTTTGTCGGCTTCGCGCCGATTCTATTTCGGTTACGAAAAGAATTGTTAAATTAAAGAAATGAAATATTAATTAAAAGGAGCAAAAATGGCTTATCGTTATGATACGTATTGCGGTTTATACTGCGGTGCTTGTGCGGTATTGCAGGCAAATAAAACCGGCAATCTGAAAATCACCGCGAAAAAATGGAAAATGAATCCTGCTGACATAACCTGTCACGGATGCAAAAGCAGTGTCGTCTCGATTTATTGCAGAGACTGTGATATTATAAAGTGCGCTCAAGGAATGAAAGTTGAGTTTTGCTGTGAATGCAAAAAGTTCCCTTGTAAAAGAATAGCGGCTTTAAAGGATGATCCGCAACCGCATCATTCAGTTATTCTTAGGAACTTAAACACAATCAAAGAAAAAGGCAAGAAAGCTTGGCTACGAATACAAGACCGGCGCTGGCGATGCAAGAAATGCGGGACGAGATTTTCATGGTATTCCAAAAAATGTTCTAAATGCGGGGAACGGGTTTATAATTCGACCTTGGAAGAAAAGGCGCAACAATTAAAATAAACTAAAAAGGTTGTGCTTGCCCCATCTCTATTTTTCATTCATCATACAAAATATTTTATGAAGAGATTAATAATATTATTAATATTCGCAGACATTGCATTAGCAATGCCATCCAGACCTGGATTAATTAATAACCCGGTTTTCCCGGTTGGAATTGAAATTCCAGGACCAGACAAATTAACCAATCGCACAAACTTAGAAACCGTAACGATATTAATGCAGTTTCCAGACAATCGCGCTGATACAATACAGCGTTCTCCAGCAAGATTTGACTCCATGTTATATTCAAGTGGTAGCTATAATAACCAATCGTATCGCCAGGGCAGTCTTAATGATTATTATCTGGAAAATTCTTATGGCAATTATCACGTGCAGGGTGTGATTGCGGGTAATCGCTGGTTTATGTCATCCCATAATTATTCGGAATATTATGACGGCAATTATATGCTTTCGACCGGCGATGACCTTGCCCGTGATAATGTCCAGCAGGTTGACTAGTTTGTTAACTTTCATGATTTTGATTTGAATAATGACGGGCATATTGATGCAATGTTTATGGTACATGCTGGTGCGGACGGTGCAGATAATGGTAATGTCAATAGTTGCTGGTCGCATGCCATTTCTTATTTTAACTATACAACCAATGACGGCGTGATAATTGACGGCGTAACTAATGTCCCGGAATTTGCCATGGTAACTCCGGTGTATGAAACTACGATGTGCTGTATTGCCGTAATATGCCACGAACTCGGACACTTGGTCGGTTTACCAGATTTATATGATGGCACTCGTAATACCTGGGGTGTTGGCTACTGGGGTTTGATGGGTTATGGGTGCGTGGGGTGCGGGTGGTAACACGCTGTGGAGTCCGTCGCATATGGAAGCATGGAGTAAAGTGCGGGCAGGATTTATTACACCGGTTGTTATAACCAACGATACCTACAACTTAAAAATTCTAGATATTGAAACTCATCCCATTGTTTATAAAGTCTGGCGTAATGGCTTGAATCGCGATACCTGTTTTTATTTAGAAAACCGCCAGCAAAAAGGTTTTGATACACCGCTGCCTGGTGCTGGTTTACTAATCTGGCATATTGACCCGGGTCGTGGTTCATATCATAATATTGTCGATTTAGAAGAAGACAGCACTTATCACCTTGACCACGGTAATGGTGTCCGTCCAAATCCGCATTTTTATCATCAGTTACTGGGCGATACCAGCGATGTGTTGCCTGGCATCTGGAATCGCACGGTCTTTGATAATTACACAATTCCTAATAGTAGAGCTTTTAACGGTACACCAACTAATGCTGGGGTGCGGAATATTCGACAAGTCGGTGATACAATAATCTGTGCTATCACATTCACACCGCAAGACATCGCAGAGCAATTTACAAAATTATCTTCGAGCGCCATGTTGCAGATTGAACCTAATCCGTTTTCCAGTTTTGTCCGAATGAGAATAAATAACACAAACAATATTAGTCTAAAAATATATTCGGTAATGGGAAAATTGGTTAAATCCTTTACTGATGAACAATCTCACACACCTAATCAGCAAATAATCTGGGATGGCAAAGACAATCAGGGGCAGATTGCACCAAGCGGCGCTTATTTTTTGCGGTTTAATATTGGGAATATCTCAACCACCAAAAAAATCATTAAAGTAAAATAAAGAACAAATTTTTATTGGTGTTTCCGTAATTCCATTCGTGTTTTCGTGATAAGCTTACGATTTTATCATTACCAGCATCATCTTAAACTTCTTAATTGCCATTAAAGCATGCGGTTTATTTGCTGGCATAATTATCATCTCGCCCTGCTTTAATAAGTGGTCTTCACCAGCAATTAGAATGTTTGCCTCGCCATCAATAATATAAACTAACGCATCGAACGGAGCGGTGTGCTCGCTTAATCCCTGCCCCTGGTCAAACGCGAATATTGTCACATTACCTTTATCCTGTTTTATGATTGTCTTGCTCACCACCGCCTCTTTCTGATATTCGACTGCATTTACCAATTTTGTAATTTCAGCCATTACTTACTCCTTTACTTCATTCCGAGTTTTTTATTTTGTGATAATAATTTAATTATTTCTTTGTTATGCTCCTGTTTGTTGCATGAAATATTGTCATAATTTTTTATACCGAACTTCCGGCAATAAAACCCGTACTCCAGGCGAATTGCAGATTATAACCACCCGAGACGCCATCAATATCCAATATCTCACCCGCAAAGTACAATCCTTTTGCTTTTAATGATTCCATTGTTCTGTGATTGATTTCGTCCATTGACACGCCACCAGCTGTGACCATTGATTCTTCAAATGAGCGAGACCCTCTAATTGGCAATTGCCAATTTGTTAGTTTATCAAAAATAAGCTGATTCTCGTTTTTGGTAAGATGACTTGCTTGTTTTTCTGTATCAATTTTTAATTCGTTTAACAATACCTGACAAAGTTTTTTAGGTAAAATTGTATCCAGCGTATTTACAAAAGTTTTTCTTGGATATTGTCTGAATAAATCATTTAACTCTTCATGTTTTCTGAGTTCCGGCATAAAATTTACTGATACCTCACTGTTATTGTTTATCAGACGGCTCAAATCGAGTACAATCGGACCAGATATACCAAAATGAGTAAAAAGTATTTCGCCGGTACTGCGTTTAACCACTTTTCTTTGCGCGGTTAGAGTAATCGTAACATTGGCTTTAACACCCGGTAATTCCTTAAACAAATCACTTTTTAATTCTAATGACACTAAAGCGGGTCTCGGTTCAATAATTCGATGCCCGAATTGTCTCGCAATATCATATCCATCACCGGTTGAGCCAGACTCCGGATAACTTTTTCCGCCGGTCGCGATGATAACCGATTTTGTCTCGTAAATATTTTTATCGGTTTTAACTTGCCAGCCATCTTGGTCTGGGATAAGTTTAACTAGTCGCTCGTTTACATATATTTTCACTTTTTGTTGCGACAGTTCTTTACTCAGCGCATCAACAATTGTTGACGACATATCCGTAATCGGAAAAACCCGACCATCATTTTCGGTTTTGAGTTTAACATCAAGTTTATTAAAGAATTTTATCGTATCATCTGCGGAAAATCGGTTAAAGATATTATGCAGGCACTTGGTATTCTCACCGTAATATTTATCAGGCGAGAGGTTCACATTAGTTAGATTACACCTGCCATTGCCGGTAACAAGTACTTTTTTACCCAGTATCCAGTTTTTTTCAATTATCGCAATATTTTGTTTTGGTTTTGCCTGAGCCGCACTGATTCCTGCAATCATACCTGCTGCACCGGCGCCGATTATAATTGTATCAAATTGCCTGTCCTTTAACATTCAGATTTTTCTTAAGTGTTTCAATTCCTGTTTTTCTTTTAAAGTAAGTTTTTCAACTGTGTGGGAATACGCTTCGGGTTTAATTTTCTTGATGTTCTTTTTTATATATTCATAAGTAGGTTTCGGATATACTTGATATAGTTCTTTTAGAGTCCAGCCAACTCCCTTTTGCACATAGTAATCTTTGTCATCAAGCAGATTACCAATCAGGGGAATTATTTTATTGAATGGCAGAAACTTCTTTTTCGTGCGCTGAAAATATAAGAGACTCACGACTGACTGCCTGCGTTTCCATTGATTAGAAGACTTATTCCATCTTTGTAATGTCAGTAATACGCTTTTGGGTAACACTTCAAGAATCTTGGTATATAATTTTGCCAGCGCGTCACATTCACCCCAGCCGGTTACATAATCCTGCCAGGTCTTTATTATCTTCCAGCTTGATAAAAGTTCTGTTTCTTTATGAGTGTATTGTTCGCAATAATAATATGCCTGAATTTTCGTCCACCAGTTGTCTGCGTTTTTCCAGATATAATCCCAGATAAATATCTGTTCTCTAAATGGCTGGTTTGAAAAAGAATATTTATGTTTGGCAAAACGTCGCAGCGATGGAATATTTTTAACTGATTGAGTAATTACTTTATCCACTTCAAGTAGACACTTATGATATTGTTCGCGTTTCACATCTATTGCCATTGTTGATTGTAACCCGATTTGACAGATTGTCAATCAAAGACATCAAAATTTAAAGTGGTTGACCCTCGCACCTATTCTCAAACACAATATAGCAAAACTGTGTCTATAAGAATAAATCCATACAGCCTCAAGAATAGGTGCGGGGTTGACTTTTGTTATAACCAAACTAAAATACTTATATGCATCGCAAATTACTATTTTATCTTTTAATCTCAGTATTTTTTATGCTCAGTTGTCCAAAGAAATCGACCAAAATTGAGGTGGTTTTCTGGCATGCTATGGGCGGTAATGTCGAGAAAGTCCTGCAGGCAATGGTCGCTGATTTTGAATCGACTCATAAAAACATCACTGTCAAACTGGTCGGGATGGCTGATTATAATACTCTGGCTCAAAAAATAATGAGTGCCGCGGCGATTAACCAGCCGCCGACAATTGCTCAGATGTATGAAAACTGGACAACCCAATTGTTAGCTAACGATTATTTAGAGCCGCTTGAAAACTATGTCAAAGGCGAGCATGGCTTAAGCCAAGCCGAATTTGACGATATCTGGCCAGTGCTGATTGCAAACAATACCTGGCATAACAAAATTATCAGCCTGCCTTTTAATAAAAGCGTGCCGGTTTATTATTTTAACCTGGAGATGTTTGAACAAATCGGTGTTAAAGATTTTCCCAAAACCTGGAACGAATTCCGAAAAGTTTGTTTGATGCTCAAAGATACTCTTGGTGATAAAATTATGCCGACTGCCGGCGGTCCTGATATCTGGGTTTTTGCTTCGATGTTATACCAGCAAGGCGGTAAGCTTTACGACGAAGAAAACAATCTGCCGCTTTTTAACAGTCCTCAGGCGGTTAAAGGATTACTGTTTCAAATCGATTTGATATACAAAGATAAAGTGCAGGGAACCAGTTTAAGCCCTGAACTGATTGATGAATTTTTAGCCGGGCGTCTGGCAATGACGCCGTTCAGTTGTGCGCGCCGGGCGGTTATGATGGGCGTGGAAAGTTTTGAAATCGGAATGGCGCCTTTGCCCATCTGGGATAAACCGGCTTCTATAATTTATGGCACTAATATCGGAATGTTTAAGTCTGCTAAACAAGAACAGAAAGATGCGGCATGGGAATTCATCAAATGGTTTACGAGCAAAGGCAATCAAATCCGCTGGTCTTTGGGAACTTATTATGTGCCGATTCAGAAAAGCGCTATCAATGACCCGCGCATGCAGGACCACTTTGACAAGACGCCATGGTTAAAAGAAGCGTATGGGCAGGTGCAAAATGCGGTGTTTGAACCAAGAAGTATCGCGTGGTTTGAGGGTAGAAAAATCCTGATTGAAGAAGGCATCGAGCCACCAGTCCTGGGCAAGAAAACACCTCAACAAGCATTAGATTTTGCTGCGGAAAAACTACGGGCAAGAGCGCAAAAATAACTAAATAATTTTTCACGAACAAACCCGGTTTCTATCCCGCATCTCTTTCTCGTCTTATTCCTGACGCTCTTTCCGTATGCTGACCCGTTTATAACTTTCAAACAATATCATCTCCCTTATTTTACAACCTGCCCGATAATTATCGGCCATCCTTACCAAAAACCTTGCGCAGTTTCGCAGTCAACTCATAACCCCCAACTCTTTAACACTGAAACTTTATCTTCGGGCTTGATGGAGTGGGTAGCTCCCCTTAGAAGCAAGCAAATAGTATAACAGTATACATAGCATGGGGTTAGAGAAAAAATATATCAATTTTTGGTTGTTATATATGTATACTTTTGTCTTTTCCATTACAGTATTGAAGAATGAAAAAAATAGAGATTAAAACGAATGTTAACTGTACTATTTTATCTATCAGTAAAAATTATTTCGCCGTTTCTTTTCACTTCACACCAAGTACGGAACCAGCGCAGCCACCAAATCCATTTCAACCCTATCTTAACCTCATATTGCACTTGCTTGCTATCTTCTCTTGCCCGAAAAGTATGTGTCGCACCGAAAAAGGAATTCTTCCTTGAAACTTCCCGCCCATCATAAAGGACTTTCTCGGTTCCCAAAGCTTTAATTTCAATCGTATGCCCGTTATATTTTATCGTCCGCATAAGCTATCAACGGACTGCTCTGTTCGACAAAAAAATTATTCGATTTTTGACTGTTGGCACGATATCAGATGATTTTATCCGTCTATTTATTAGAAAAAATATCTGACACCAATCGCGCTGTTAATACCAAATTCTGTCGCAGGAATTATATCAAACAGCGGAACGATTTCTAAGAACAGGTCGACATGCTTTCCTTCAAATATATATGCCAACCCAACTGGAACACGAACTCCAACCCGACTTTTATTTTGAAACTTGATTCTGCCGCCGACACCGTAATAAAATGGCAACTGGCCAGCTTCAACTTCCAATAAACTAAAATTATGCAACAGATAATCGGCATGAACATGCAAGACGGTGTTAAAATTACGCTCACCAGGATTGCCTATCAGTGACCACGCAACTGCGCCGTCAAACGCAGTATTGTCGGTAGCCCATAATTTAGCACTAAAACCGGTCGGTTCTCCAATAATAATTCCGAGCCCGAGATTTCCTCCCTCGGCTGCTGTATTGCTATACAACAATATCACGCTCAGGATAATGACTATAATATTTTTTTTCATAATACACTTCCTTTCTCGACAATCTTAATTATTATAATATTTGTTCTCCTTTTCCACCTATCCGTATTATATGTCTGAGCACAGATATGTCAATAACTGTTCTTAAGAATTATATGTTCTTTTTCTTCAATTGATTGCCTGATAAATCATTGCGAAACCTGACAAAACTGGCATGTCTTAGCGCCCCCGACTCAAACCGCTCAAAACCTTTTATCTCGACCACTTTGCCAAGGTATTTTTTCGGATGCAAGGTAAGTTCAATCCTTACCGAAAATGGCATTTGGCCAACTCGCATGACTCTGACCAGTTTATTGTCTTTCCACAATCCGCAGACAATATTACTGACCACGCCTCTTTTTGGTATCTGATAATTCTTAATCCAGTGCCAGTCAGCTTGCCCGAATTCATATCCCATAATAATAAACTCATCGGTCAGCACCTTTTTCTGTTTCCACCACTCCTCAGATTGAAAATCCTTATCAATATCTTTAATAACTATCCCTTCATATCCTTGCTTAATATACTGCTTAAATGTCTCGGGAATTTTCGTGGCGCGGATAATCTTATGTTCAACCGACTCCAAATGTTTATCCTGTAATTTAATGATAAGTTTATTTAATCGGTTTTTCCGCTTCACAATATCTTTATCTTCATCAACTGATTCAACCATATCAAATATATGAATAACCGGATAGCCACGCTTTTCCACCGCAATTCGCCCGGCTTGACTGCCGTATTCAGCTTCACCTAATAACCAAATATCTGAAGGAAATTTGTCACGCGAACCTTCTAATAATTCTTCCAGCGTTGGTTTTCTTTCGCCCCGACGTGACCAGACTTCGATTTTACCTTTATGTTTGCGGATTGATGTGAAGATACCGTCGAATTTCGGCTCGACCAGATAAATTCCTGTCGCAGGGCTTTCCGCAATCGAAACACAAGGTTTATATATCAATTTATTAATTTACTTAATCCGTTTTTATCTGCGTAAATCCGCGTCCCAAAATATTCTTAGGCTTTTTCCCTTATCGGAATATAGATATCCACTTCTGAATCTTCTTCTGCTGGTCCTTTAAACCGATTATCATACCGTTCAAATTCAAACCAATCGGCTTGTTCGTATTTAGATGCAGGCAGCCACTTATCATGGGCATATTGTGAAGTTTTTCTGGTATTTTCTATTTTTCCTTTGGATGTAAAGACCGCATAAGTATTTACCGGAATCACTTTACCGACCATATTAGTCGGGATATTTGATAAATCAGCAACTTCCATCGCGACCATATAAAACCATTTGTTTTCCCGATACAATTCTTCGGTAAAAAATTCGACACCATATGCAATCTTATCGTTTTTCCAGTTGATGCCCGTATTCACTTTCATAAATATATCCCAGGCATGAGCAAACAAACCTTTATCTGAATTGCCATAAACCACGACCCCAGCCAGATATATCTTATCCAGGCTCATTATTTTAGGTTCGATTTGTTGCATCTGCTTATTTTTTTCTTTTCTGAATCATTGCAAAAGTCACGCCGGACGGGTCGTTAAAAAGGCAGATATGAATACCGGGATTTATTTCATGCGCTGGTATAACGATAAAAGCACCAAGTTCTTTTATCTCTTTTTCTTTCTGATAAACGTCGTCGACTGCAATATAAATGGTCAGAAACGGCAGTTTTGCCTGTTTCAAAGTAAATATTCCGCCGCCGTGGATTTGATTCGCTTCTTTTTCTAATTCATGAATTGTCGATGCCTGGTCATATTCAAAATTCCAGCCAAATGCCTTTTTAAAGAATTCGACTGATTTCTCGGCATTATTCGATGCCAGCTCCCAATACACAATCGGATTATTGTTCATAAGTCGCTCCTTTATCAATATCTGTTATTATATAAACAGATATTTTGTGTAGTGTCAAGTTGCCGTATTAAATCATATGCATAAAACACTGCTGGTTGACAAATCGATTTGTTCGAGATTATTATATAGCATAAATATGACCAGAAATTATCTGCTCGGCATTGATTTGGGCGGCACTCAGCTCAGATTTATTTTAGCCGATGAGAAAAATGGAAATATCTTTATTAACAAAATAAACATGAAAAAATCCTTTCCCAGTCCGTTTTGCAGTGCTGAGCTGTACAAAGATAAATGTTTTCGTGTTTTGCCCGACTCGGTAAAGATAAATGCTTATATCATTAATAAACTGCTCGCTTACCTGGAAAATCTCAATACCCGAAAAGAACAAATCTCAGGCATTGGTATTTCTGTCGCTGGCAAGGTCTTTTCAGATAAAAGTTTTATCGGCGCAAATATGCCGAGAAAATTTACTCGAAAGATTGGCAATAAATATGCGATTGATTTAATTTCAGCTTTAAACAAAATATTTAAAACCCGCATTGAGATTGAAAACGATGCTAATTGTGCGGGTATTGCGCAAAGTATTTATTATGCTCACCAAGGTATTGACCCGAATACCACTTTTTATGTTACAGTCAGCACTGGTCTTGGCGGTGGCGGACCGCAAAAAGAATTGGATGAAATCGGGCATATGCTGGTTGATGGTTATTTCCCTGGATTAAAACCAAGGTGCGGCTGCGGCGCGTATGGCTGTATTGAAGCATTTGCGTCTGGCGAGGGCATTAGAAAACAGACCTTAACAATCCTGGATATGTATTTACATAAACCAGCAGTTTTTAAGCAGTTTAATATATATGAAAAAATTCGCACTGCTAATAAGTATGATGTACAAAAGATAATTGGCAAATCCGAACTGGTAAAATTGCGTCAGCACCAACAAGCAATAAATACAAAGACGGTATTTGAACTGGCGTACCAGAAAAATCCTGATAAATTTGCCTATTATTTAGTTGATACCACAGCTGGCCGATTTGCTAAAATACTCGTTAATATCTCGCGCATCCATAATATTGAACGATTTGGTCTGGGCGGCTCGGTGATTACCAACAACCCGCAATATATAAATCTGGTTCAAAATAAGATTAACCAATATAATGCTGATTGTATTCTGGGTCAGAAAATAAAAGTCCACCCCGCACCACTCGGCGATTATGCTGCTGATTATGGTGCGTTGTTTCTGGTGGTCGAGAAAAAATATCAGAAAAGATGGATTAAAAATTTAATTAAGAAGTTTCTCTGATTGACATAAAACCATCAAACCAATATAATAAATTATGGCACAAAATTGGAAAGGTCCTTTAGAAAAAATCGATGATTATCGGTTAAAAATTCCCAAAAGTTATAAATCGTCAATGCGGGTTGACGGCATTATTTATGTTGACGCACGGCTTTTAGACAAAATAAAAGAAGACCAGGCACCCGAACAAGTTGCCAATGTTGCGACTTTGCCCGGCATATTAAAAGCATCCATGGCAATGCCGGATATTCATTGGGGTTATGGATTTCCGATTGGCGGGGTTGCCGGGTTTGACTTGAAGACCGGCGTGATTTCGCCAGGCGGTGTTGGTTATGATATAAATTGCGGCGTCAGACTATTAAGAACTAACTTATATCGGAAAGATATTACTAATGAAATCTTAGAAAAACTAGTCCGTTCCTTATTTCACAATGTTCCGTCTGGAGTCGGTTCAACTGGCAAGATTCGTATCTCTGAAAGCGAAGTAAAAAATGTTTTAATCAAAGGCGCACGCTGGGCATATGAAAACGGCTACGGCACAGAAGAAGACTTAGAATACATTGAAGAACATGGTCAGATGAGTGGTGCTGACCCAATAAAAGTCACGCGACGCGCAGTCGAACGCGGTGTTCAGCAGCTTGGCACCTTAGGTGCGGGCAATCATTTTCTGGAAATTCAGGAAGTCGAAGAAATTTATGACTCCCAAGCCGCAAATATTTTCCGGCTGGAAAAAGGGCAGATTGCAGTAATGATTCACACTGGTTCACGCGGGCTCGGTTATCAGATTTGCGATGACAATGTTAAAGATTTAGGTCGGGCCGTACAGAAATATAATATCGCGCTGCCCGACCGCCAGCTTGCCTGCGCACCGATTGAGTCAGCCGAAGGCAAAGCATACTTTTCCGCAATGGTCTGCGCGGCTAATTATGCCTGGGCAAACCGACAGTGTATTACCCATTGGGTGCGCGAAGCGTTTGCCCAGGTTTATAATAAAACTGTTGATGAACTGGGTATGGAGTTAATTTATGATGTTGCTCATAACATTGCCAAGTTTGAAGAGCATACAGTCAATGGTAATAAACAAACTGTCTGTGTGCATCGCAAAGGCGCAACCCGTGCTTTTCCACCTGGTCATCCGGTCTTACCAGAAAAATATAAACCGATTGGTCAGCCCGTAATTATTCCCGGTGATATGGGGACAAACTCGTATCTGTTATTGGGCACGCAAAAGGCATTTGAAGAGACATTTGGCTCAACTTGTCATGGTGCGGGTCGGGTCTGGTCCAGAACCAGAGCTTTGGACCAAACGCGCAACCGCGATATTGCGCGAGAATTAAAATCAAAAGGTATTTTAGTAATGGCAGCGTCCAGAGAAGTTTTACGGGAAGAAGTGCCCGATGCATATAAAGATGTGGATGTGGTAGTTGATATCTGCCACAAAGCCGGAATTTCTAAAAAAGTTGCCAAGATGCGACCATTGGGAGTAGTCAAAGGTTAAAACAATCATGCCCATCCATTTCCGATTATTGCTTAGTAACTTTGTAGGCACGATTTTAATCGTGCCCAAATATTATTAAACTTGCAACAATATAAAACAAGGAAAGTTGTACTAAAAAGATTTTATCTGCCTGATTGCTTATACTTCATAACTGCTGTAACCGAAAATCGTCTGCCTGTTTTTAAAGACCGAAAAAATATTAATATCTTATTGACCGTTTTTAGTAAATATCGGCAACTATATAAATTTAAAATTATTGCATTTTGTATTCTTCCTGACCATTTTCATTGTCTTATAATACCATCGAGCACGGCAAATATTTCAAAAATAATAAAAGCAATTAAAGGATACTCTTCTCGGTTGATTAACAAACGAAATTTACATCATTGTAAAATATGGCAACATCAGTTTCTTGACCACATAATAAGAAAAGACGAAGATTATAAAAATCATATTAACTATATACACAATAATCCGCTTAAACATAAATTAGTAACTGAACCGGCTGATTACATTTGGTCAAGTTATAACTGCTATTATAACAACCTTGCATCTGTATTTAAAATCGATGCGTTACCTTTTTAAGAAAATTTATTCCGATTTGAATATAAAGATGATTTGCACGATTAAAATCGTGCCTACAAATATTTAACAGAATTATGCTCACTGCCGATAAAATTAAATTAGTTCCTGAATCTCCTGGCGTTTATCTTTTAAAAGATAAGCACGGTAAGATTGTTTATGTCGGCAAATCCAGAAACTTAAAAGACCGTCTCCGTTCTTATACCCAGGAACAAGTTTTGTCTCCCCGCGAATCATTAGTCAGAAATGTTTTTGACCTGGAATTTGTCGAAACAAAATCAGAAGTCGAAGCATTGGTTCTTGAAGATAATTTAATTAAGCTCAATAAACCCCGCTTTAATGTCCGGTTAAAAGACGATAAAAAATTTCCTTATTTAAAAATCACGGCTCAGGAAAAATTTCCCAGAATTTTTGCAACTCGTAACCTTAGAAAAGATGGCTCAGTTTTATTTGGTCCTTATACTAATGCTAAGAACCTACGCCGGGCAATAAAAGCGGTTAGAACGATATTTAAAATCAGAACCTGTAAAAAGAAACTGCCCTTATCCAAACCGGAACGACCGTGCCTGAACTATGCGATGAATCGCTGTCTTGCCCCGTGCCAGAACAATATCCCAGAAACCGAATACCGCGACCGGATTAATAATGTTACTGCCTTTTTATCAGGCAAATCTATAAAATTAGCTCAAGAACTCGAATCGCGCATGCACAAATCGGCTGAAAAAGAAGATTTTGAAACTGCCGCAACTCTGCGTGACCAGCTCTTTGCAATTAGGGATATTATCAGAAAACAAGAGGCCGGGTTTACCGATATTGTGGCGCGCGATGTTATCGGTCTTGTAATTGCTGATACTTTTATTAAATCAGCCCGGTCTGCACCTAAATCATATGCCAATGTCACGCTTATGAAAATCCGTGATGGTAAAATTATCGGCAAAGAAAATTACCCGTTTGTCTTAAGTAAAAAGACCAGCCCTAATGAAATTATCGAAACCTTATTAAGAACCGTGTATCTGCATACTTATGATATTCCAGATGAGATTATTCTACCGGTTGAGTTAGATGATAAAAAAGTTTTTATCCAATGGTTTAAGCAGGAAAGAAAAAGACGGGTTAAAATTTATTATCCGCGCCAGGGCTTGAAAAAACGGCTTATGAAACTTGCTACAACTGATGCTGATGTTGGCTTGTCTGAAATTATGCCAGTACCAAAAATCTCTGCGCCACTTCTTGAATTACAGCGAATCTTAAATCTAAAATCAATTCCAAAAGTTATTGAAGGCGTAGATATTTCCAATATCTCAGGCACATCTGCAACTGGTTCGATTGTTGTTTTTGTTGACGGCTTGCCTGATAAAAAAGAATACCGGATGTTTCGAATCCAAACTGTTCATGGACCGAATGATTATGCAATGATGGAAGAAGTATTAACCCGCCGCATAGAAAGCTTGAAAGTAAAAAACAAACCGCTGGCAGATTTAGTATTGATTGACGGCGGTAAAGGCCAGCTCTCTTCCGCTGAAAAAGCATATACAACCGCACCTAAGCAAATTCCCCTGCTCGCATTTGCTAAGCGGACTGATATGCTTTATTATAATGATGGTCGGGAAATTTCAATTCCGGCGTATTCACCGGCACTCAAATTACTCAAAAGAATTCGGGATGAATCGCACCGGTTTGCGATTAAATATCACAAGAAATTACGCGGCAAAAAACTGATTGCATCAGAATTGGATTATATTCAGGGTATTGGCCCCAAACGCAAGCAGATACTGGTAAAACATTTTGGCGGGATGGATAAAATTAGACAGGCAAGCATTGATGAAATCGCCCGACTCAAAGGATTTAATCTAAAAATTGCCGAGAAGATTAAACAAGCATTAGGATGAAACCACAGATTAAACGGATTATTCGGAACACCCTCTCCTTTTTCCTCTCCCCTCGAGGGCGACGCGGAGCGTAGATGGAACGAAGAGACATCCATGGGTTAGGGTGAGGGGGAAATCCGTGAAAATCCATGTAATCAGTGTTTAAAATAAATATGATAAAATCTAAAATTCTTCTTTTTGATTTAGATGGAACATTAACCGATTCCAAACAAGGCATTATCAATTCGATTCGCTATACCTTAAATAAAATGAAATTGCCTGAAAATAATATTAATCTCGAACTGATGATTGGACCGCCGTTATCTGAGTCATTTGAAAAATATTATGGTTTGAATAATGAGACTGCCCGTCAGGCAGTTGCAGTATATCGTGAATACTATGCAGTCAAAGGAATCTTTGAAAATGAAGTTTATCCCGGCATTCCTGAGTTATTACATAAACTAAAAAACAATAATAAAACTTTGGCTTGCGTCACATCCAAAGCCGCATTTTATGCCGAGCAGATATTAGAGCATTTTAACTTGAATCCGTATTTTACCCGATTAGTCGGCAGTAATATGGATTTGACCTGCACCCACAAAATTGAGCTAATCAAACTCGCTCTTTCCCATTTCCCTCAAAATAGCAACTCTGATTTTATCATGATTGGCGATAGGGCTGATGATATAATTGGTGCCAAACATAATAAAATTGCTTCGATTGGTATTTTATATGGTTATGGCAGTCGCGAAGAAATAAATAAAGAACAGCCAGATTATTGTGTTGATACGGTAGAAGAAATAAGAAATATATTTCTGGTTTAATCAGTTATATTTTGCTAATAGGGTAATGACAAATTCTATTTATCTTTATCTAATTTTATTGTAATTTTAATCAAGTTATCAAGCGAGGCAATATCCATATCAAGGATATTTATAAAATACTTAATCCCTGGCTTGTCTTTTTTAAATCCCAAAGTTTCAAGTGATTTAAAATATTCCTTACCTAATAATGAACCATATGCTTTTATAAAATCATTTACATATACTTTAATCTGACCACCCATAACAAAATACAAAAGAGTCGTTCCATATTCAATTTCTATCATCATACTTGGCTTCTCAGTTTTTCCGATGCGGTATTGGATTTGTGGGTAATTATGTAAAAGATTCAATAATTCTACTAGTTTTTCTTTAACTTCTGGTCCAGAAATTTCATTTACTAAATCTATATATTCTGCTTCTGAGTAATTCGTTGTTATACGCTTACTAACATCGATATAATCTTTTTTTGTTTCTTCAGTTAAAAAATCGCTACGTGTCAAATATTCATTGCCGACATCGTCTTTGTGATATTGAATAATCACAAGGTTGATATCAAGTTCATATTTTGTAAGAAAACGCACCATCCTTTCTTGGTTTTCGTTAGGATAGGTGGCAACGATTAGCATCTTAGGGAATTCCATATTAATTTTTTTAAAACTTGAAATGTCGACATTGTTTTCTTTTGCAATCTCTCTTAACCACTTCTCTTTTTCTTCTTGTTGGTCTGAAACAAAAGCAGCGTCCTCTACAACTTGAGCTATCGAACCTCGTTTATCATCATCTCTTTTTGTCTCAATAACTACAACTGTTCCGTCTCTATCTAACCCTAAAATGTCAATGCTTTCTTTTTCCCCGCTAAGATTTCCATCTTTTTTTATAATTGGCGCAAGAATCTTTAGTCCGTCATACAAAATATTAGGATTATGAATAATCCATTTGCGTAGATCGTCTTCATCTCGTTCTTTTTCGCTTAATTTACTTAATCTATCAGATGGTATTAGTTTCAATATTTCATTGTTGCCTTTTGGTAATATTTTCCAAAGTTTAATATCTTTTGCCATATTTCCTCCATTTTATTAATTTTATAATTACAATTCATGCTACTATTGTAATAAATATACTTTCTACTTAGATAATTCATTTTTCCATATTTTTCGCCACTCTTCAAACAGTGGTTCAAATTCTTTTAGAATTGATAAAATATTAGATGAAATTACGTTTTTACTTACAGCAAGCAAGATATCTTTATCAATGTATTTACCTAGTATTTTATTTTCAGGTATATTTTCTATCACATCGAGATTGTTTTTTAACTCTGTTTTCATTAATTCCCATGCTCTCATTGATTCTTTCATTGAATAAGCTTCTATTCTAAACGCTATAAACAATCCTTTTTCTTTCAGTTCAATTCTTATTTTAGGAATACATGCTCTTGCTTCATTTTCTTCTTTAAATTGCGTCGTTTTTTGTATTAAATTTAAATCATCCTTATAATACAGGTACCCTCCGCTAAATGATTCAGTCCTTTGTCCTCCTTGATAGTTTGATGTCAAATCCCCGTTCGTATATACGCCGTGTAGTTGTGCAAAAACTGCACCTTCTTTATCTTCAGCCCGACTAAATAATTCTCTCCACCATGTTTCTCCTTCGCGTGTTGTTCTACCGAACATATTGGGTTCAAACAATTTATTCATTTTCACTCCTTTTTCTATTAAGTTTTTATATTATACTATCTTTAATTAAAACGTCAATCACAATAAATACTTTATTAGAACACATTATGTCATTAAATCAAAATTGTATTCTCAAGAATATTTATTACTTTTGACACTTCATTGACAGTTTTACATCTAATACTAACATCGACTTGCACACCATTTTGTATAATTCGACAGTCTTTTTGTCTATCATATTCGTACATCCTTTCTTCTTTTTCAATAAAGATATCTTCTTTGGTTTTACCGGTTTGTGAGTATAAATTTTCTAAGAAAGAACTTAATTCTTTCTCAAATAAACCGGTTATTCCGAAGAATGATTCGTCTTCTTGGAACTTTTTCCATACATCTTCTTCATTTTTAAAGAACATTTTCCAATGTCCTTGGTTAAAATTAATTTTGAATGGTAACTTGATAGTAAAGCCTATTAGTCCGTTGTCTTCATCAATTTCTATTTCCTTAGACAATTCTGACTCTTTCTTATTTAATAAATCCAGCACTTCTTGTTTTGTCCAATGTTTGCTATTCATTTTCTCTCCTTTTTATCAAGGAGACAGAATATTCTGTCCCCTTGATTATTTATCATTTTATATTAACTATTCAAAAACGCTATTACAATTAGAAACCCGCATAATCCAACTGCTATCAACATCATTATTATTCCAAAAAATATTGCAATAGCATTTCCGCTTTTAATTAATTTCCAACCCAGCCAGCCGAAAAACCGTATCAGCCCAATCCAGATCATATATAAAAATGTCATATTCATATTATAATCCTTTTCTTTAGGATATAAATCCTAATTTATTTTTAGATTTATCTCTTAAACTACTATTTTTTTCTTTTTGAGCATATTTTATTAAGTTTAGCATAGAGATTTTTTCTTCATTGCTAAATCCACATTCTCTGACTACATTAATAATCACATTCTTTATCTCGCCACCAGTCAATTCATATCTTTTCCCAAGTTCAGCAAAATCAACATCATCGCTAATCGGTGCATTCGCAGGAATCAAAGCGCGCCATATCTTTGCTCGTTCTTCTGTTTTTGGTATATCGAATCTCATCTTAAATAAAATTCTGCGTGAGAATGCTTCGTCAATCGTTAATTCTCTGTTAGTCGTTAATATGACTAACCCGTCAAATCTTTCAATTTCCTGCATTAAAACATTTGTCATATAATTATGCATACGGTCAACGCTATATGTTTCGGGTAATCTCTGTCCGAATAAAGAATCGGCTTCGTCAAAAACCAATACACAATCATTTTCTTTTGCTTCTTTAAACACCTTGACCAAATTCTTTTCAGAATCACCAATCCATTTACTTAATAACTGGGCATAATTAGCAATCCCGATTTTCTTACTTAATCTCTGTGCAATCGCTTCGCAGGTCGCGGTTTTACCAGTTCCTGGTGCGCCGTAGAATAAAATCGTCATACCTTTACCGTATTTAATCGTCTGGTCAAATCCCCATTGGGTAAAAAGTTTATTGCCAGTTACAATCTGAAATATCATCTGCTCAATTTCCTGCTTTTGCATATCTTCCAGAACAATCTGGTCAAAACTGACGATCGGCTCGCGGATTGATAGAATTGTATTTTGATTTCCCTCGGAAAATCTGCTTTCCCGGTCATCCGATGTTTCAGACAACAAGTACAGGTCATTCCCCATAATTTCCTGCATCGTATCAGGTGCAAGCCGGTATTCGAAATCAAAAATGGTATATGAAGGATAAGGATATCTGTCATTTGTTTCAATCAGTTTTTCATTTATCAAATTTTTAATTATACGGTAATTATTAACATACTGGTTTGGCGCGTAACCCAATAAAGACATCAAATCTTTTCCGGTCGGTTTGTGATGGCGATACCAGTCACCAAAAAATACCGCTAACATTATATATTTTTCATCTTTACTTAAACAATATTTTTCTGATAATGCTTCCAGCGGAATATATTCATTGAATACTTTTGCTTTTTTGCATAATTTATCTAAATTATTTTCGAGTTTTTCAATTTTTTTATTTACTTCCTTAATCTTTTTTTTCTTATCATTAATTTTCGTGCGTAGAATTTTCTTATTTTCGACGCTGATATTGAACTGCGCCTCAAAAATTTCGTCATTAATTTTTTTTCGCGCGTCAAGCAGGCGGATAAGATTGTAACCATGCTCGAGATAATTACTCTTTATATCATTGTTTTTCATTTTTTCCCCTTTCTTTCTAGCTCTTTATATGTATTATATCATTTTTTTGCTTTTTGTCAGATTAAATCTCAATTTATTTTTAGAAAAATGCATTTTTTAGTACCTAAGTTTATTCTCGCACACTATATATAGTGGTATTTATAAAATTTGAAAATCAGATAAAAAAATCATGATTTTTAGACAAGTAATTGATTTACAATGTGATTATATTAAAGATAAGTACATCATCTAACTTATTTAATTACATATAGTAATTTCGTATTAGATAAAAATAATTTTCTATAAACGAATAATTATAATCTTAGACTTTAAATGTATACTTAAAAGTTTCCCTGCTTCAGAAAAGTTATATTGGCAGTATAATAAAGACAATCGAAATTCAAAGAAACTAATTGAAATTTATTGATATTCGTTGTAATTTCGAAGAAATTTATCATCCGAGCATAAGTTTATCACTACCATAAATATATGCTTAAATGTTATGTTTTTTATAAGCGCTTTTTCTGCATAACCTTATAATAACCAACAACTAACAACCAAAAACTGACTTTTGGAGGGGAGTGCCCAGGGGGGCGGGTCAGAAATAAAGGTTAAAGTGTTAATGAGTTGGGAGTTAAGAGTTAAGAAAAGAACCTCTTAAAAAGCGTGGATAAAATACTCGTAAAATTGCAGGTGAAAATCTTGCTTATCGCACGCAAAGGCATATGAATTTAAGGACGGAGATAAATCCGGGATTGGGGAAGAAGATGAGTTAAGAAGAGCAAGCGGGAGACAGGCTGGAATTTACAAATGAAATTTATGGAAACTTATTGAAATTAATTGTTCTTTGTCGCAATGAGTTTCTATGTATTTCTACTTTGAAGGTTATTTAATCTTTGAATCCAATTGTAACCACGGATTTGACTGATTTCTTTTCTTTATCAAATCCGAACACGAATTACACTAATAAACGAATAACACGAATATTTTCTTGGTTTTTTTATTCG
>JAGXRL010000026.1 GCA_018335915.1 Candidatus Latescibacterota bacterium | reverse complement strand
CGGCGTGACTCGAACACGCAACCTACGGGTTCGAAGCCCGGCACTCTGTCCAATTGAGCTACGGGCGCAAGGGTGAGTGAGGGGAATTGAACCCCCAACATCCTGAGCCACAGTCAGGTGCTCTAACCAAGTTGAGCTACACTCACCACGAAAAGATTAACCACAGAGGCACTGAGCATGCAGAGAATCACAGAGAAAATCCTCAGATAAGACTTGAGAAACTCTGTGTCTCTGTGGTGAATTTTTATTACGCGCCTAGAGGGATTCGAACCCCCGACCCTCGGATTAGAAATCCGATGCTCTATCCGACTGAGCTACAGGCGCAGAACTTAAATCGGGGAGACTGGATTTGAACCAGCGGCCCCCACGTCCCAAGCGTGGTGCGCTAACCGGGCTGCGCTACTCCCCGAAACTTCAATATATTAATATACTCTATATTCTGAAGATGTCAAGAATTATCAGGTACAAACTGGAATCTTCGTTACTGACAGATGAAATTCAGACCGGGTTTATCAAGATGTTCTACGGTTTCATCGTATGCTTGTCTCATTCTCTTAAGATTATCGTCAGATAAAAACGGATAGTTTTCTTTGTCGATGACCGTATTTTTGGTGATTGGTAATATTTTAAATCGATATTGGTTCTGTTCAAGATATTTGGCATTCCAGGTTGGGATATAGGAAATTTCTTTCAAATAGACGCTGTCTTTTTCTTTAACAATCGTATATTTTAACATGACACCGGCATCGCAATAACGCATGCGCTGACCGCAAAAGAAGTTACCTAAACAATAAGCAATATAAATATTATTAATGCGTTCGACCGGCTGGATTACATGCGGGTGAGAACCGATAATTAGATTTGCGCCATACTGTTCGATTTTTCCAACCAGCCGTTTCTGATTTTGATTGGGATATCTTTGATATTCTTCACCAAAATGGAGCGCAACAATAACAAAATCTGAGATGAGCTTTGCCTGTTCGATATCCTGTTTGATTTTTACGGTATCAATCAGATTTACCATCCACGCTTTGGGAATTGGGATTCCATTCATGCCATAGGTATAACTTAAAAAGGATACTTTTAGCGAGTCTTTCTCATAGACATATATCTTCCGGCTCTGCTCTTCTGAAATATATGCACCGATTTGTTCGATATTGTACTTGTTAAATATCGCCGTAGTGGTCCTTAATCCTTTTTCTCCATAATCCATCGTATGATTGGTTCGAAAGGCAATATCAAAACCGGCATTTTTCATTGTTTGGGCAAGCGCTTGGGGAGACTTAAAAGACGGATAGCCAGTATAAGTTCCGACTGAATCCAGAACACCGCCAAACCAACAAGTAGCAAGGTCAGCATTTTGCAAATCGGCGGCGACTTCCTGAAAATATGGTGAAAAATCATGAGATTTGCTTTGTTTGTCATAGACCGCATCCAGGACACTCTGATGGATAAAAATATCACCAACTGAAATTATTGTTATGGTTGATGAGTGAAATTCATCGGACAAAACCTGATTTTTAGAAGTATCGAATATAAAAGTCAAAGAAAAGAATGCGAAGATGACAATAATAAACAGAAATAAAATGCCGAGCTTGTTTTGTGTATCCATATTACAATATATTTTTTAGAGTTGTTATAATAATTAACTTTTTTTCAGGACAAGATGACGGCTTAATGCTCGATGCAGAGTTTGTTTGGTGATGGGTTTTGTGATGTAATCATTCATACCTTTGCTTAATGCAATCTGTTCATCACCCTGCATGGCAAACGCAGTCAATCCGATGATAATTAAGTTTGAAAACTCAGGATTTTTTCGGATTGCTTCAGTAGCAGTATATCCATCCATGACCGGCATCTGAATATCCATTATGACAATATCATAGGTTCGACCATAATTCAATTTATCCAATAATTCCTGGCCATTATTAACAATATCGATATTTACATTATACTGTTCAATTAATTTTTTAATTAATTTCTGGTGTTCCGGGTTATCTTCCGCAATAATGACATTGTAATATTGAGACTTCGGTTTTTTAAACTTCATTTTGAATGATTGCCCGGTTTTTTGGATGATTTTTTATTTTCGACCGGAAGCCAAATCGTGAATTTTGTGCCATGATTAAGTTTGCTTTCAAGTCTAATTTTACCATGAAGCAAGTCGGTTAATCTTTTAACTATGGACAGACCTAAGCCAAGACCGCGGTCGTGTATATCGACATGATGTTTACCTTGAAAAAACCATCTATGTATTTCATCAATGCGATTTTGACTTAGCCCGATACCGGTATCCCGGACAAAAAATTCCAAGAAAGGTCTTTTAATTTGTGCATGAAGTTCAATTTGACCTTGGGCAGTGAATTTAAACGCATTATCTAAAAGGTTACTGATAATCTGCTCGATTTTTGCTGAGTCGGTAATAATATATTCAAGAACATTTTTATGAACAGTTAATTTAAACTTGATGTTTTTATTTTCCGCGATCGGCAGGAATCGTTGGTAAATTTTATCAAATAGATCAATGATTTTTGTTCCCTTTTGCTCAAAAGTGATTTTACCGCTTTCAATTTTTGACAAATCCAATAAGTTGTTTACTGTTTTCAACAGGTAGTTGCCGGAAGATTCAATGGTCTTGAGCATTTCTCTGTTTTCATCACTCTGGGCAGTATCTAATAAGAGATTAGTATAACCGATAATCGATGTTAAGGGCGAGCGTAATTCATGACTTATATTTTGTACAAATGCGGTCTTGGCTTGATTGGCATTTTCAGCTGATTCTTTGGCTTTGATGATTGACAACTCTGCCTGTTTTCGTTCGGTAACATTGTGCATAAAAATAACAGTACCGATTACTTTTTGGTCAGCATTACGAAGCAAAGCACCGGTTACTTCAATTGTTATTTTTGTACCGTATTTAGTCTGAAAGGTAATTTCATATGGTTTAACATCTTTACCGGCAAATCTTGCTTGCATTTTTTCCTGAATAAGATTTAATGTCTCCTGTGAAAAAACACCGTACTCGCTGATATGAGCGCCGAGTTGTTCGGGGGAGAAACCACTCATCTCATAGAGCCGCTGATTTGCCGCTATGGTTCGACCATCTGGTGACATGATAACTATCGCATCATTAGCACTGTTGAATAGAGTCCGATATCGTTCTTCACTTTCCCGTAATGCCTGTTCGGCAAGTGTGCGTTCGGTAATGTTTTCGACGACACCATCAAACCAGTCTATCTTCCCATTTTGATTACGATGCGCACGAGCGATTATAGATGTCATTATTATCGAGCCATCCTTTTTCTTTTGTGGAATCTGGTAGTCAATGACCTGTCCTTGTTTACGCATCATATTGATGAAATTATTGCGGTCACGGGGATATTTATATAAACTGGTTACAGGTATCTTAATCAGGTTTTTAGTTGTTTTATAACCGAACATACGCGCCATAGACGGATTAGCTTCAATAAATTTACCGTCTGGAGTAGTGCGAAAGATACCAATATTGAGATTTTGAACTAACCCGCGATATTTTTCTTCGCTCTCAGTGATCATTGATTGTATGCGTTTTCGTTCGGTGATATCATTAGCAATCACCATAATTGCCGGTTTATTATTATAGATAAATGGTTTACTAGATGTTTCGACAACGACAACCGAGCCATCAAGACGGATGTATTTTTCTTCGGTAAATTCCACTACTTTTCGTGATCGGAACATTTTCATCATACGCAGTTTAATCAGCTTGCGATAATCAGGATGAACAAATTTAAAGGCGGATTGACCGACAATTTGGTTTGCTGATGTAGCGCCTAACAAATGAATCGCACTTGGGTTTATAAAAAGGATTTTTCCGTTGCTATCAACAGCAGCAATACCGTATAATGACAGCTCAATTAAGGTTCGGTATTTTTCTTCACTTTCCTGCAATGTCTGCTCAGCATGTTGGCGTTGCACGGCTGAACCGATAATATTGCCTGCGATTTTGAGTGCGTCGATTTCAGTTTGTGTCCAATTCCGTTCTTCGATACCGTCATCAAAGCCGATAAATCCCCAGAAGGTTTTTTCTTTGAAAATCGGTACAATCGCAATCGATATGATATCCTGGAGAGAAAGCAATTCGCGTTCCCGGGCAGGAAAATCACATATATTGCCAAAGAGCGGACGATTTTGAGATAGTGTCGTAAGCCAGCGTTCAAGTCCGGTTTTAACTATATCAACATTCTGTAAATCAGGATTAGCGATTTGAGGCGTTACGCCTTGAGCAGTCCATTCATAAAGCTGGCTGAAGAAAAATCTTTTGCCATGAGACAGATGTTTTCGGAAAATATACGCGCGACTTACTTGAGCAGCTTTGCCAAGGCGGGTTAATATATTATGGATATCGTCGTCCCAAGCCGGGCTTTTCAAAAAGCGTGCAGACGCATAAACAATCGCTTCAAAGATTGCTTCGCGGCGTCGCAGTATGTTTTCCATTTGTTTTCGTTCAGTAACATCTTCGATGACGCCGTCTAACCAATCAACATTACCGGTTTTGTCGAGGTGTGCATGTGCAGTTATTGAAGCGATAATTATAGTGCCGTCGAGTTTTTTTATTTTTATAGTTTTGTCTTTAACATAACCTTGTTTTTGTATTTGTTGAACAATATTTTGTCGGCCGAGCCGGTCTGCGTAGACATCTTCAATTTGCAGTTTTTGCAGCTGTTCAAGAGAAGTACATCCAAATAAACGAATACAAGCCGGATTCGCTTCACGCAATCTACCGTCCGGATAAATCTGGAAAACTCCGATGTTAAGATTCTGCACCAGACCGCGGTATTTTTCTTCGCTTTCTTTAAGCATTTTCTGAGCGATTTGCCGCCTAAAACCTTCAAGGGTAACGGAAATTGTATCGGCAACCGAAGTCGCAAAAACCTGTTCGTCGGTCGTCCATTTGCGCATCGGTCCGGTATGTTCGTGACAGAGAATGCCAATTATCTTGCCATGAATCCAGATCGGCACATCCATCAAGGAGACGATTTTGTTTGGTTTGTAATAATCTTTATCAAACTCAAAAGTGGCAATATTGTTGTAAACATCGCTGACTGCGATAATTCTTCCTTTTTTAAGAGCATTGAAATAGTACGGATATTTTTTCGTATAGAAGATAATTCCTTTTTCGTGTTTATTTTTGCTTTTTAAGTATAAGTCTTGACAGTGCAGTTCAGATTCATCATTGCTGATTAACCAGAAACTTGCCCGTTCCACATCAAGTGTTTTAGAATCAATTTCAAGGATTTTTTGAATAGCGATTCTATATTCGGAAGCTTTTATTTTGGCTAATTTCAACAAGGCATCCTGATAGCGGACAATCTGGCTTAACTTTTTCTGTTCGGCTATTTCGGCTTGCTTGCGTTCGGTGATATCATTGATAATACTTACAACCCGCGCGAGTTTTCTGCCTTCTTTGATTGGTGCCCAGGAATGAGTTATCCATTTAGTTTTGCCTTTTTTGGTAATTATTCGATATTCAACATTTGACCCGCTATTACCTTGCAGGGCAAGAGCAATGGTTTTCTTGACAATCGGTGCGTCATCTTTGTGATATATACGAGCAACCTTGCCGACCAGGTCTTTGGGGGTATGACCAAGAATTTTAGTGCAGATCGGACTGAGATATTCAATGACGCCATCGCTCCGCGTTACCATGATAAGGTCGCGTGAATTTTCAACAATTCTTCGGAAGCGGGCTTCTGAAGCAAGCAGTTTGCGTTCTAATTTTTTTCGTTCGGTAATATCTTCAATAACACCATCAACCCAAATTATCTTGCCTGCCTTATCTTTATGGGTGTGGGCAAAGACCGAAACAGTGATCGGTGCGCCATTTTTTTTCCTGAGATTTAATTCTTCTGCGGTTACGATACCGATTTTTTTCAGCTTTCTGAGAAACCGCCGACGGTCTTTTGGATTTTGATATAAATCAAAAGCGTTTAGTTTGATAAATGATTTTTTAGAGCGCAAACCGAACATACGGAACATAGCCGGATTGACATTGAGGAATTTTCCCTGCGGAGTAGTCCGATAAATTCCGATATCGATGTTTCGAACAAGGCCTTCATATTTTTCTTCGTTTTCGACAAGCTTCTTTTCAAGATTTATTTGTTTTGTGATATCGGTAAAGATATGAAACGCGCCGACAAAATTTTGCTTATGGTCAAAGACCGGGTCGACGGTAACCCGATAAACTCTTTTATTTATTGAATATTCGGATGATTCGCGGCGCCTGGTTTTTTTGGCACGGATAAAAGGGCAGTTTTTTTTGCATTTCTTATCACCGTAAATTACCTGCCAGCAATATTGGTCGGTAAGTTTTCCACAATTCTTACCGACGATTTTTTCGGCCGCTTTATTCCAGAATTTAATACGGTATTTTTTATCAGTCAGAAAAAAACCGTCGCGAAACGAATCGTATAAGAATCGCGATTGACCGGCGATCTGATGTAATATTGCCTGGGTTGGTTTATGGTCAGTAATTTTTTTTATGGCAGTGATAAGTTGTCCATCTTTGCAAAACACTAATTGATTTGACTTGTTCATTAATTAAGTTCCTTAATCAGAAGTTTTACTTCTGAATATCGCCAATCACTTTCTAAACTAAACAATTTTATGCCTATTATATTATAAAGTCAAGCATATTTTTGATAAAATTCTCATTTCACCATGCTGCATTAGATTTTGCCCTTTTTGCTCGGTTTTTCCGCTGCCTGTTATCTTGACCCGACACTGTTTTCTATTCTTGGATTTGCGCCGGGTGTTAATTTTTATCAGTAACCAGCTTGTGAGTTTTGGTATCTGTTGTGTCATCTGCTCAAGGTATTCTTGAGTTTTTATCTAAATGCATTTTTGGTTTCTTGTTTAAGTTCTAACTCGACCCCCTGCGCCCTACCCCCTTATAAATAGTTTTTCGTTGTTAGTTGTTGGTTGTTAGCGGATTACATGAGAAAATCAGCCTTAAAAAAGTTGCTATCCAGTTGACATTTTATCGATAACCGAATCCATTCTGATAATTTGACTTGACCAGATTATATATTTATCATACAATGTCTGAGTGAAGGCAAATTTTAGAATCGGTTTTGGCTTTGATGCGCATAGATTAGTCAAGCACCGCAAATTTATTTTGGGCGGGGCGGAAATCAAATATGAAAAAGGACTTTTAGGTCATTCTGATGCCGATGTTTTGTGCCATTCGATTGGTGATGCTCTGCTTGGAGCAGCAGGACTTAATGATATTGGTTGTTATTTTCCGGACACCGATTTGAAATATCAAGGAATCCCTTCTCTAAAGATTTTAACAAAAGTATCAAGCATGATTTTAAAACAAGGTTACCGGATAGTAAATATTGATTCAGTGATAGTATGTCAGGAGCCAAAGCTTAATCCGTATTTTCCTAAAATGAAAAAAGTTCTATCAAAAACATTAAAAGTAAACCAATCACATATCGGACTCAAAGCCAAAACAACCGAAGGAATGGGATTTACTGGCAGTCGAGAGGGAATAGCAGTATATACAATAGCATTACTGGAAAAAAGATAGTCATGCTAAGATTAATTCAAAAATCAAAAGTCAAAATGCAAAATGACAAATCAAAATTCAAAATTCATAACATATTCTGTCACCCTGAATTTAATTCAGGGTCTCGAAATGCTGAATCAAGTTCAGTATGACAATCAATATTGCTTTTTGTATTTTGGATTACATTTTGATATTTGATATTTAATTTTTAATTTTATTTTATGTTGCCATTACGCGATGATATTCCATCATACCGACGCCCGACGATAACTTACATAATAGTGGCGCTCAATGTCGCGGTATTTTTCTACCAGTTATCATTAGGCAGAGGAATTGACGATTTTTTCAGGTTTTACGGGGCAATTCCATCCCGTATTTTAAGCGGCAGCGGAATTTATACCTTGTTCACATCGATGTTCATGCACGGCGGTTTCTGGCATATTCTGGGTAACATGTTGTATCTCTGGATTTTTGGCGATAATGTCGAAGATGGGTTGGGTAAGTTTTGGTTTATCGTAATGTATCTTTTGTCAGGACTGGTCGGCAGTTTTGCCCATATCTTAATTTCTCCGAATTCAACAATCCCGATGATTGGCGCTTCTGGTGCGGTGTCGGGCGTACTCGGATGTTACATACTTTTATTTCCCAAAGCAAGAGTGCTGGCATTGGTACCGATTATATTTTTTATCCGAATTATTATGTTGCCGGCTTATATTTTTTTAGGATTCTGGATATTTTTACAATTAATTTATGGCTTGGGCACGATTGGTCACGGTGCCGGGGTTGCTTATTTTGCGCATATCGGCGGTTTTGCCGCAGGAGTTGTCTTCGGTTTATTATTCAGGAAAAGACAAAAGCGTCTCAGTTACGAGATATACTGAGGAAGGCGAAAAAAATCCCCTGGATAAGCAGGGGATTTTTTGTAACAAGTAATAATTATTCCTTATCGATTGTGGTTTTTTCTTTCTTGTAACCAGCCGGAGCTTCAAAAACAGTTTCTTTAATGTCTTCCGGTTTGATTTCAGTTATTTCATATTGACTGACCGCTTTGTCTTTTTCATAGTTTACGGTTTTTACCGGAAATCCGATATACATATGTTCAGATTCTTGTTCCGGGCCGACATTATAATACCAGGACATATTTTTCATCATCGAAGCAAAGAAATTTCCCATTTGTTCAAAGCCGGTCAAATCACTTTCGTTTAATCCGAGTTTTTGCCAGTCAGTAGTCCAGACTTCAATTTCTTTGTTTTTCTCTCGAAAGCCTTCGTATTTATCAGTTACCTATTGGTTGACTTTCTGGTCGACGGCGACTTTATTATAAATAAGTTTAGATTTTTCTTCTGGTTCAGGCTGCATCATACCCTGTAATTTACTTGATAGACCGCTTGGCAGTTCTTTCATCGCTTCCTGAATTCCGGCAATAGCTTCTTCAGCAGCTTTTTGAATAGCCTCTAAATCTTCTTTAGTTATTTCAGTATAAGATTTTTTCTTGTGGTCAATCATCCAGAACAATTCTTTGTCACCGCGAAAGATAATCGACATATCACTCTTATCTGCTTTCATATCCATTCGAATCATATCTTTTTCGAGAATTGTTGTCTGCGTCATTGGCTTGGCTTTTTTGTCCTGTAAATCAAGAAACTGGCTGGACATAATGATACCAGCATGGACAACTGTACACATGACCGCGATTGCAATCAATATCTGTTTTTTTATATTCATAGTGCCTCCACAATTTTTAGGTTCGTTATATTATAATTAAAATCTGACTCGTGTCAATATCTGTTCAGTATTTTACTGCTTGACTTTATATATAAAATAAGTAGTATAATTTTTAATGCCGGATTTTTACAAACCCGAAGATTTAACTGATCTTGATTACGATACCAACCTTGCTGACCCGGGTAAATATCCGTTTACGCGCGGTCTTTATCCAAATATGTATAAAGGTCGGCTCTGGACCATGCGCCAGTATGCCGGATTTGGCGATGCCAGTAAAACCAATGAGCGATTCAGATATCTATTACAACAAGGGCAGACCGGTCTTTCAGTTGCGTTTGATTTGCCGACTCAGCTTGGTTATGATTCAGACAACCAAAGGGCATTGGGTGAAGTCGGTAAAGTCGGAGTCGCAATAAGCAATGTATCGGATATGGCACAGTTGTTTGATAAGATTCCACTGGATAAAGTCTCGACTTCAATGACGATTAATGCGACCGCACCAATGATTCTGGCAATGTATCTGACTGTTGCCAAAGAGAACGGTATAAAACAAGAATTACTATCCGGAACTGTCCAGAATGATATTTTAAAGGAATACATTGCGCGCGGTAATTATATATTTCCGGTTAAACCGTCAATGCGTCTGGCAATTGATTTATGTGAATACTGTTCCCAGCATATTCCTAAGTGGTATTTTATTTCGATATCTGGTTATCATATCCGTGAAGCCGGTGCAACTGCAGTCGAAGAACTGGCTTTTACAATTGCAAATGGCATTGCGTATGTTGAGGCGGCATTAGCGCGGGGATTGAAAATAGACTATTTCGGACCGCGATTATCATTCTTTTTCGGAGCCCATAATAACTTGCTTGAAGAAGTCGCCAAGTTCCGTGCCGGTCGGAAAATCTGGGCAAGAATTATGCGCGAGCAGTTCAAAGCCCAGGCCCCGAAATCCTGGATGTTGCGATTCCATACCCAGACCTGCGGTTCAACTCTGACTGCCCAGGAACCGGAGAATAATATTATCCGGGTAGTTTTACAGGCATTGGCGGCCGTGTTTGGCGGTACCCAAAGTCTGCATACCAATTCGTTTGACGAAGCTCTGGCACTGCCAAGTCAACAGGCAGTTAAGATTGCTTTACGCAGCCAGCAGCTAATCGGTTATGAATCAGGTGTAACTGAGGTTGCTGACCCGTTAGGCGGCGCTTATTATCTGGAAAAATTAACCAGTGATATAGAAGAGCAGGTTATAGCATTGCTTAAGGAAATTAGTGATAAAGGCGGTGCGGTGAGATGTATTGAAACCGGGTTTATCCAGCGGAAAATCGAAGAATCGGCATATCAGTATCAGAAATCAATCGAGGAGAGCAAGAGAAAAATTGTCGGCGTCAATGTTTTCACGGACGCCAAAGATAAAAAGCAAGCGCTGAAAATATTGAAAGTTTCACCAAAACTCGCGACCGAGCGCAAGCAGAATTTAAGTAAATTCAGAAAGACACGAAAAAACAACTCAGTCAAACAAAGTTTAGAAAATTTAGCCAAAACAGTTAATACAGAAGACAACTTAATGCCGGCAATTATAGATTGCTGTGAAAATAATGTGTCATTGCAGGAAATATGCGATGTTTTAAGAAATAATTTTGGAGAATATGATGTTAAAAAGTCTTAACCATATCGGCATTGTCGTAAAATCTTTAGATGAATCAGTCAGGATTTACCGGGATTTACTGGGTCTGGGTGAACCCCAAATCGTTGAGATGAAAGATATGAATTTAAAAGTTGCCATTTTTAAAATGGAAGGATATAAGATTGAACTGGTCGAGCCGACCAGCCCGGACACGACGATTGCCAGGTTTCTGGAAAAACGGGGACCGGGCATTCATCACCTGTGTTTTAATACGGATAAGATTGAGGAAAAGTTGGAAATGTTAAAAGCAAATGGTGTTATTTTAATTGACCAAAAACCACGCATTGGTGCGATGGGTAAAAAGATTGCATTTGTCTCGCCAAAAAGCACTAATGGCGTATTAATAGAATTATCAGAATAGAAAGGATAAACAATGAAAAAGAAGAAACCGAAAATGCGCAGAAATATCGCAACTGAAGTAGTACATGGTCAGAATGTATTAGGTGACCGAAAAACACGGGCATTATCAGTGCCAATTTATCAGAGTGCGGTTTTTACCTTTGAGAGTGCAGAAGCCGGCGCCCAGATTTTTGCCAAAGAGAAAAAAGGTTATTTTTATACCCGGCTTGGTAATCCGACGGTTGAAGCATTTGAACAAAAGATGGCATATCTGGAAAACGGCGAATGCGGTTGTGCTTTTGCATCAGGTATGGGAGCGATTTCCGGCACGATTCTTTCCGTCTGTAATCAGGGGGATGAACTGGTTGCGGTTTATCCGGTTTATGGCTGTACTTATTCTTTACTGGTTGATGTCTTGCCGAGATGGGGTATCAAAGTCAAATGGGCAAAATCGGATAATTTTTTAACCAATCTCAAAAAGCAGATAAGCAAGAAAACCAAACTGGTCTTAATCGAATCACCGGTTAACCCGACGATTGATATTATCGATATCAAAGAAACCGCTAAAATCGCGCATCAGTACAAAGCATTGCTGGCAGTTGATAATACTTTTGCCTCGTTTTACAATCAGAAGCCATTAAATCACGGTGCCGATATCGTGATGTACAGCGCAACTAAATACATCAGCGGGCACGGCGATACGGTCGGTGGAGTTGTAATTTCTAATCAGAAGTTTATTGGTTATATGAAAGATTATATTATTCGTGATTTGGGCGGAATTATGAGTCCGTTTAATGCCTGGCTTCTTTTACGGGGTTTAAGAACAATGGGCGTCAGAATGCAGGCGCATAATCGGAATGGTATGGAAGTGGCAAAGTTTCTTGCAAATCATCCCAAAGTTGCCTGGGTCAGGTATCCGGGTCTTGAATCGCATCCGCACTACAAGATTGCTAAAAAACAGATGTCCGATTTTAGTTCAATGATTGCATTTGAATTGAAAGGCGGCAGACCGGCAGGACGAAAACTGATGAATAATGTCAAACTCTGCGTGTGTGCGGTCAGTCTGGGTGAAGCCGCAACACTGATTGAGCATCCGGCTTCGATGACCCATTCGAGCTATTCTGCCAAAGCATTAAAAGAATCAGGTATCTCAGAAGGACTGGTCAGATTATCAGTCGGGATTGAGCATGGTCAGGATGTGATTAGTGATTTGGCGCAGGCATTGGACAAATGCTGATTTGATTCTATTAAAATCAAAGGGGTGAAACCGATAAAAGTTTCACCCCCTTTTTGTTATAAGATAGGGTTATGCCGTTTTGATTCTGGCAAGGTCATCGAGACCTAATTCTTTAATCAGTAAATCCTTGAGTTTAAATTTCTGGATTTTGCCGGTGACGGTCATTGCCATGGCAAAGTTATCAACAAACTTGACATAGCGCGGTATTTTTGACCACTCGACTTTGCCATCGCATCTTTTTCTGATATCGTCATGGGTTAAGGTTTTGCCGGGTTTAAGTTTGATAACTGCGGCAAGAACTTCCTGCAAAACTTTATGCGGGACACCGACAACATGGATTTCCATAATCTCGTCTTCGAATAATGACAATAAAGTCTGTTCAACTTCAGCCGGATAAACATTATGTCCACCGATGATGACCATATCTTTATAGCGACCGACAATTTTATAATAATCGTCTTTGTCTTTGGTGCCAAGGTCACCGGTTCTGAGCCAGCCGTCTTTGACAATCGCTTTTTGAGTTTCTTCTGGTTTTTTATAATATCCTTTCATAACATTATATCCTTTAACCCAGATTTCACCGACTTCACCGATGACGAGTTCTCGTTCAGTTATCGGGTCGATTATTTTTGCCTGGACATCATCGAGCGGTTTGCCGACCGTAGAAACTCTCCGTTCAATTGAATCATCAGGTCGGGTCTGATGGGTAATCGGACTGGCTTCAGTTAGTCCATATACAATCGTAATTTTTTTGGCACCCATTTTATGCACGACATCTTCCATTAATTCGATTGGACAGGGCGCACCTGCCATAATGCCGGTGCGTAAGGTTTTCAAATTAAAGCGAGAAAATTCAGGGTCATGCAGTTCATTGATAAACATTGAAGGTACGCCGTGCAGGGCAGTACACTTTTCTTTATCAACCGCAATCAGAGTTTTGTGCGCATTAAAGTGTTCGGTCGGAACAACCATGGTTGCACCGGCCGTAAGACATACCATGTTGCCCAGTACAGTTCCAAAACAATGGTAATAAGGGACCGGGATGCAAACCCGGTCTGTGTGCGTAAGCTCCATATTTTTCGCGCCGTCACGGCCGTTATTGACAACATTGTAATGGGTAAGCATGGCACCTTTTGGAAAACCGGTCGTTCCTGATGTATACTGAATTAAACAAACATCCTGCGGGCCAACCGAATTCTTGATATTTGAAAAAGTGGTCGCGTCGATCAAATCACCGAGTTTGACAAAATCTTTCCATTTCAATGTCCATGGATACGGATTTTTATTATGCGTGATTAAGACGACATTTTTGAGAGCTGGAAATTTTGTCAGATTCAGATTAGTCGAATCGGCATTGGCAATTTCTGGACAGGCTTCAGTTAGAATTTTGAGATAATCATAGCGATGCAGTTTGTCACCGCTCTTTTTTTCAAATCCTTCGATCATGACCAATACTTTGGAGTCTGATTGTTGGATTGCATAATCGACTTCAGATGCTTTCCATTCCGGATTGACCGTTACCAACGCAGCACCGATGCGGGCAGAAGCAAGTTGGGTGATAAGCCATTCTGGTTTGTTCGTGCCCCAGATGGCGATATGCTCACCGCGTTTTACACCAAGTCCGATAAAAGCTTTTGCCGCCTGGTCAACCAGATGTTTTAATTCGCTCCAGGTATATTGCAGGTTTTCGTCAACATAAACGACTGCTTGGTGATTTGGATACTGCAGTGCGTTTTCTTCGAGTAGAGTACCGATTGTTTTATTAAGTAAAGACATACCAGATACCTTTCTAATTTTTTTTGTGTTTTCTAAATGTAAATCACGGTTTTATAACAGGTATAAAACGCGGGATACAACTATAATATATTATAACAAAAAAAGAGAGAAAATCAAGAAGTTTGACAGACAGATTATTTTATTGACTTTACGGTTATTTTTCGATATTTTGTTAAGAATGTTAAGTGAAATAAACGAGATTGTAAAAAAAGACCCGCGATATAAAATCCAGGCATATGCTTTTGTCTTGGCCGCGATTGAAACTGCCCGAAAGATTACTCAGAAAGAGAAACATGTGAGCGGTGTTGATTTATTGGAAGGGGTTAAAATCTTGGCACAGCGAGAATACGGCATAATGGCAAAGACGGTTTTAGAATCATGGGGCGTAAAGACAACTGACGATATCGGCGAGATTGTATTTAACCTGATTGATGTTAAAATGCTCAGCAAAACCGACCAAGATACAAAAGAAGAGTTTCACGATGTGTATGATTTCGAAGAAGTGTTTGTGAAAGAGTATTCATTTACTAAAGACAGTTTGCCACCGAGGCACGAAGATACAGACAAAGGCAAAAAATGAAAACAAAAAATATACAAGACGAACTATGCAATATGTCATTCTGAGAGAACAGAGTGAACGAAGAATCTCTCGTATGAAGGATAGCGTAAATTTTTTGAATACATGAAAACATACTATGTGTATATTATGATTAATAAATCTAAAACTTTATATACTGGTGTTACTTCGAATTTGATAAAAAGAGTTTATGAGCATAAACATAAATTAGTAGATAGTTTCACAAAAAAATATAATATAACCCGTCTTGTTTATTATGAAGAAACCAATAATGTAATGAGTGCGATAAGCCGGGAAAAGCAAATCAAAGGGTGGTTACGAAAAAAGAAGATCGAGTTAATAAAAAGCGTTAATCCAAAATGGCAGGACTTAAGCAAGAAATGGTATGAAGAATGAGATTCTTCGCTGCGCTCAGAATAACCATAAGCATAGAAGTAAAACTTTTTTGTGTATAAGTTTTTCCTTTATTCTCTCGGGTGCAGAATGATAACGAGTATAATAAGCATTAATTTGTACGAGAGATTCTTCGCTTTGCTCAGAATGACAAGGGACGGAGCGGGTGGCAATAATGACTGATAAGGTTATCGAAAACATTTTTTCCAAAGCCAGTCCATTACTATCAATTGTGGATAATTATGAAGAGCGCAATGAGCAGAATCAGATGGCGCAGGTGGTTTATAAAGCGCTTAAAAATAAAGAGCATCTTTTAGTCGAAGCAGGAACCGGAGTTGGCAAGACATTGGCATATTTACTGCCCGCCGCACTTTGGATTAAAGAGACAGGTAAAAAAGTGCTCATCTCAACTTACACAAAAATTCTGCAGAATCAAATTATACATAAAGATATACCGATTCTCAGAGAGATACTTCGCTTTACTCAGAATGAGAAAAATGAAGAGATTAGTTGTGCGGTGATTTTTGGTCAGGATAATTATGTCTGCCGCAGACGATTGGAGAGCACGGTCAATTATGGTCTGTTTGATACTCCGTATGAGTTTTCTCAAATCGGAGTGCTCCAAACATGGCTCAATGAAGGTGGTTCGGGAATTATTCCCGAATTTCCTTTTATGTTGGGCAGGGCACAGGAAAAAATCTGCCGTGACGGCGATATGTGTAAATATCAGAAATGTCCGTTCTATATTGACTGTTATTATTTTAAAGCGAGAAACCAATGGCTCAAGGCAGATTTACTCGTAACCAATCACTTTCTATTCTTTGCCAATGTTGAGACCGAATATCTGATTCTGCCTAAATTCGATGCGGTCGTGTTTGACGAAGCGCACCGGATTGAAGAAGTAGCATCAAAATATTTTGGATTAGAAGTTTCTAATTACGGATTACACCGAATGCTAAATGCGATTTATAATCCCAATGCCAAAACCGGGATTGTTGCCCACCTGGAAATTCCGGACAGCCAGAAACGGGCAATTAGTGATATCTGTCTTGAGGCGCACGACATGACGGAAATGATTTTTTCCCAATTTAACGAATACATACCCAGACAAAACACCAAGATAAGAATTAAAAAACCGCTTACGGTAGAAAACCGTTTAAATGATATTTTTATCAGATTGACGCACGAGTTGTTAGCGATTCAACCCGAGCATCTGGACGAAGATTTGGAACTTGAGTTAAAAAACCGTCTCAAAAGATTAGAGGCATATCGAAATAGTATCAGCCAGTTTTTAGAAGTTGGGGATAAGAATTCGGTGTACTGGATTGAGAAGACATTGCCGCAAACAAGAAAAAATCCGATAACTTATCTGAACAGCGCCTTGATTGACATTTCAGAATTATTCCAGAAAAAAGTTGTCGAAAAGATTCCATCCGTAATTTTGACATCCGCAACATTGACCGCGGGTAAAGATTTTACATTTTTACAGAACCGTTTGGGATTAAGAAAAGCAGAAACCTTGTATTTGAGTTCGCCGTTTAATTATAAAGAGCAGGCAATTTTTGTGATTCCGACCAACTTACCATTACCAAATGAAGAAGCAACATTTTATCCAAGCTGTGCCGAGACGATTGATAAGATTTTAACATACACTAATGGCAGGGCTTTGGTTTTATTTACAAGTTTTGATTCTTTGAACAAAACATATGAGCTGGTTGATAAGACCAAGTTTCCGTTTTTAATTCAGGGGCAGGCACCAATATTTGATTTACTTGATAATTTCAAAAAAGATATCTCATCCGTGCTATTTGCGACCCAGTCGTTCTGGCAGGGCATTGATGTGCCGGGTGAATCATTAAGCTGCTTGATAATTGTGCGCCTGCCGTTTGATGTGCCGGATGACCCGCGATTAGAAGGTATCTGCGAGAAGTTAAGAGAAAAACAGATGGAGCCATTTACAACTTATCAATTGCCCAATGCAGTATTACGGTTCAGACAGGGATTTGGCAGACTGATTCGGAATAAACTTGACCGCGGGGTGGTTTGCGTACTTGATAAAAGAATCGTGACTAAAGATTATGGCAAGCAGTTTATCTATTCTCTGCCCAAAAATCTGCCCCTGGCATTTTCGGTTGAAGCAATCAAGGAATTCTTTGCCACGGATTAACACAGATAAACATTTTAAATAACAATGAAAAACCAAAGTTTAGTAACAAAAATAAAAAATATAAATATATTTAATATGTGTTTTTGATATAAAAATCTGTGATACCTGTATATAAACATACTAATATAAAAAATCTAAGTATCGAAGCACAAAAATTATTAGTGCACTGTATGGTTTGTCCGCGCAAGTGCGGAGTCAATCGAATCAAAGAAGAATTGGGTCAATGCCAGACTGGTAAAGATGCGATGGTTTGTTCATACGGCACGCATTTTGGTGAAGAAAGAGAATTAGTCGGACTACATGGTTCAGGCACAATATTTTTCAGTTATTGCAATCTGCACTGCGTATTTTGCCAGAATTATGATATCAGCCAGAGGGGAGAGGGTTATAAAGTCAGTGCCGAACAATTGGCAAAGATGATGCTCGATTTACAGAATCAGGGATGTCATAATATCAATCTGGTCAGCCCAACGCATATCGTGCCGCAGTTTTTACAGGCATTCTTGATTGCTAAAGAAAAAGGATTGAATTTACCGATTGTATATAACAGCGGCGGTTATGATTCAGTCGAGACTTTGCAATTACTTGATGGAGTGATTGATATTTATATGCCAGATACTAAATATAGTTCTAATGACTTGGGTGAAAAGTATTCAGGAGTAAAAGATTACTGGACTGTGAATCAGCTGGTATTGAAAGAGATGTATCGGCAGGTTGGTGATTTGGTGATAAACAAACAAGGACTTGCCGAGCAGGGTTTATTGGTCAGGCATCTGGTCTTGCCAAATCAGATTGCCGGTTCTTTTGAAGTTTTAAAATTTATCGCTGAAGAAATTTCTAAAAACACTTATGTTAATATTATGGACCAGTATCGACCGTGTTATCTTGGCGATAGATTTACTGAGTTATCGAGACGAATTACTCAGCAAGAATATAATGAAGTGGTTAATTTTGCGCATAAATTAGGTTTGGGACTACGCAATCTCTTATGTAACCACGAATAAACACGAACAAGAATGTCATTCTGACTCTGAGCATAGCGAACAGGAATAATCTATTTTTAACCACCAATGAACACGAATAGACACGAATATACACTAATGTCATTCTGAGCAGAGTAAGCGGCTGAAGAATCTCGACTTTTTGTCATTCCGGACTTGACCCCACACATTTTCTTGAGATTGTCGAAGATTTAATTCCACCAATACAACTAAACTTAACTATGTTTAAGAAAAGGTGAGGGGTTGATGCGGAATCAAGGTCTTTACTCTGTGCTTTTGTATCTCTGTGTTATGTGTAATATGCAATTCTCTGTTCTTGTTACAACTAACAACCAAATCATTTTCTGGCTTTAAGACAAGATTACAAACAATGATGTTATCACTATCTTTACTATTCAATAGGACAATATCTTTAACAAACACAAATAAAAACATAAAAAATGTATTAAAATCAGTTAGAATACAAAAACAAAAGGGCAGACCTATAGGCGATTTCATAGTCCGCCTATCAGATAACATAATCATTACCGACTATCAGGTATTATCAGGCAAAGGGCTTAGTAAGTGCCGTTTCCGATACAGTATCCTGGGTACGATTATCAAAAAATCCGGACCGCGATATACTTGAACAAATCAAAAATACGGTTTTCGTCTTAATCGTGCTGACTCTATAATTCTGTGCAAAACAATCACCTGATGCAAACACTCTTTATTCAAAAGTCGATATCTAAGATTTACATTTTCTTGATTTCAATCCAAAAGGTATGATGTTTTTTCTTTTACTCCAAATATTTCAACGACAATTTTTCACTGCTGATTTTTTCAAACAATTCTAGCAGGGAATAAGTACCTGACGGTTTGATAAGTTTTTCAAGCACGAACTCGCCAAAGTCTTTGGATTTTTCAAGCACTGAACTGACGCCGTATTGCTTTTTGAACTGAGCCGTCAGCATATTACAGGTCAAGTCACCTAAAAAGTAATTATGCAGATAAATCGGATGCGTAGTATGATGAATTCGAAATGCCCAAGCCGGATTATCCGTATATTTTTCTTCAGCCAGAATGAGTTTGTAATATTTTGAATAGAGTTCGTTGATGTCGTCGAGTTTCTGGATATTGTTCGTATATAATGACTGGTCAAAAAGAATATCAGGAATTGCCCGAATCTGATTGGTTTTCTGCCATTGTTTGAGATTGGTAAAAGCGGTTTCAATCTGGTCGAGATTGTCCTTAAAGAACTGCTTGAAGAATACTTTTTCATACATAAACTCGCGCCAGAGATTGGCAAAACCCTCGCTGGCAATTCCGCTCACACCCATATTTAATAAGATATCGTCTGGATTTAAAGTGAAAGAATGAATCGCATGACCGGTTTCATGCAACAAGACGCCGTATTCGTGATAACGGTTCTCAACATTTGCCAGAATCCGGTTGTCTATGCCGGTCTGGATTGTAAAACTATAACCCCATTCAGATTTATTCTTGCGTGGAAACAGGTCATAGGTGATATTGTATTTAGATATATCAATATCGAATTGGAGAAATAAACTTTTGAGAATTTCGTAATAATCAGACATATCAACCTGCTGATTGAGTTGCGGTGCGATTTGTGACGAGATATAAGCAATATCCCAGGGCAGGACCTGTTCATCTTTTAAATATTGTCTGCCGAAATTCTGGTAAGTTTTCTGTAAGCAGGGTAAAAACTGCTGGGTTTGTTTATCCCAATCTGTGAAGATATCGGGTTTGAGTTCGTCAAATTCAAGCCGGAATTCGACGAAGTTTTTCGCACCATACATACGGGCATAATCCTTGCGCAGGTTTAAGAGTTCAATAAAACCGCCTTTTACTAATGGTTGATTTATCTGGGCACGGCATAAGAATACCTGTTTTCGTTTTTCGCGGTCTGGTTCACTTCTTAATATCTGCGTGATTTGGGTTGAGCGGATTTCTTTGCCATCAAGCTGAAAACGGAATGTGTTGAGAATCTGCGAGAGTTCAGTAGTTTTCTTTTGAATGGTTAGGTCAAGCTCGTTTAATTCATTCGACAGGTGATACGGTTTGAATGCCAGAGCAATAATATCGAGTCTGCGTTTATCCATTGGGTCAAGCGGTTTTTGCTGATGTTCTAAGATTGTTTCGTAATATTTTTTATTTTTTAATACTTGGGTCAGTTTTTCATATGCCTGATTGACGCCGAAATCAAAACCAGTCGTGTATTGAGTCCAGGACAGACTCGAATACTTTTTGCTTTGTTGTTCCAGTTCTTCTGCAATTTTTACAACCTGTTTAATATCGCTCATTTTACTCCAATCTCTTGATATATTTTTACTAATTTTTGGGCAGCATGCTGCCAAAGAAAATTGTTTTTGATATGTTCTTGTAATTGATTATGCTTTTTCTGCTCAAGTGATTTTAAGAGTGCCTGTTTAATAGATTTATTGGAAAACGGATTGCAATATTGAGCAAAATCACCAAAATATTCGTCAGTACCGCCATATTGAGTAATTACAATTTTTGCACCAGCAAGTCCGGCTTCAAGTGCGGCAAGTCCAGGCGTTTCATAATATGACGGCAAAATTAAGGTATCACAAGCCGCATAAGCAGAAGCGAGTATCGGGTCCGTTTGCTCAATATCTGTAATAAGCAATGTGTGGGCACGGGATTTGATTAATTCCAGACACTGCCGAGCATAATCATTATCAATAACCTTACCAATCAAGACTAAAGGTCTGTCAATTTTCATACAGGTTTGTAACAAGCGTAAGACATTTTTTCTTTGCCAGCCGATATGCCCGACATACAGGATAAAGTTTTTTATACCATATTTATTGGCGAACAAGGATGGGTCGGCATGATAAAATCGCTCGTCAACTCCGTTAGGTAAAAGTTTTATTTTTGAGCCAGGAATTTTAAATCCGTACTGAATCAGGTCACATTCTTTTTTGGTATTGGGGGCAACAATCTTAGCAGTAGAACAAAGCTCCTGAGCGATTTGATAAGGATGAAAACTGCCCAGTTTTCTTAATATTTTTGTAAAAGGCAGGAACGAACGGATAAACCGAGTGCTGTGTCGGCTGTAAATAACCGGGGTTAAAACTATTTTAACGCTCAGGGCAGATAAGGATTGAGCAAGATGATAAGTGCCGACATGAGCGCAGAATAGATGCACTAAATCAATATCTTTTAATGAAGTTTGTTCCCATGCATCAAAGAGCAAAATCTCGTGACCGAGTTTTTCGAGTTCTGTTTTTAATGCCAGGACTTGGGTTTTAACACCGCCTTCAAGAATCGTGATTGCCTGAAAACTGCCAAAGATTATTTTCAATTCAAACTCCTTTTAACCACGGATTAACACAGATTTATCCTTTTATCTTATCTAAAATTTTATCAATACACTGATAGAAATTTATTTGCATTCTTGTTCGTCGGGATTTTAGTTTCGGGTAGTTAGCAATTTCAGTTTTATCCATAATCGGTTTAATTATATTCTTATACGATAAATTCTGCAAATTGTAAATACCTTGTTGTAAGGGGATAAATGTTTCGGTCTGGTCTGGTGTTATGATATGCAGGAATATTTTGTCAGTCTGGTTTTGAGTGTTAATGTGTAATTGGTCTTGTTTGATTTGCCATTGGGATTGTTTTAAGGTTGATAAACGAGCCTGCCACCAGTGATAAAACTCAGTCATATTGGTGAGCCAGATATCGGGTAATTGTTTTGCCCGCATCAGGATTTTATAAAATATATCTGGAAATTGAATAATCCGATGCGGATGGTCATAGATAAAAATCGGCTCATTGGCTTGCAGTTGTTTGTCAAAGTATTTCTGATAGTAATCAAGACACTGGTCTTGAGATAAGCTGGCATGCACTAATCTGCCAATACAAATCGGATGCACTGGAATTTGCATGACACCTGACCATCTGTTTTCGATAACTGGAAACAAAGGTAGGTCATCATAGGCAAAACTGAATTCAGAAGAATATTTTAGTTTGTTATCTTCGATTGCTTTTTGTATGTGTTGATTCCATAATCCATAAGGACTGACAAAACCAATCGGATTGATACCAGATTTTTCCAGGATTGATTTGGCTTTGTGTATATTATCATAATTGCGCTGGTAGTCTTTATATACCAAGTGCTCATAGCAGTGAATCTGAAAATCTCGCTTATTATTAGCCAGTGCGGGGTGGGCTTTAGTATTCACAAAATAGGTAAATTTGATACCGGTTTTATCTTCTAAGTCAAAAGTTGCCTGCAGCGAAGATTCGGGTCCAAAATCTGTATCAACCCGAAATGCAAACGCACTCTGCATCTGATTCAGATAATACCAGAGATGAGCGTAATTGAGATTCATTTTCCGGTATAATTTTCGGATGCAATTAATAACTAATTTCCGGATTACTCCTTTGTTAACTTTGGCGGTGATTTCACTGGGAAATTTGCGGGACGGATAATAGAATGGCTTTCGTTCATTGCCAGTATCAAGAAGTGCTTGATTGATATGAAACGGGATAGCGATAATATTGCCATTGCCATATTCTGATTGAAATATTTTGTTATGACCAGCATATTGATAATCAATCGCAGTAATATTGTTAAAAATATCAGTGCCGTCATTTAACAGGTATCTGTTCTTGCGAGACGCAAATTTTAAATCAGGTTTGATTTTTTCAAGATTAAAAGTGTCAGTTAATATACAGGTGCCGTGATTAAGTAATTTCTGTATCTGTTGCAGTTCATATTGGTTTAAGGAACGATTGATTATTATCGGATAATCATATTGGTCAGGAATTGTATCGAGTAATTGATACAAGACTCCTTCCTGCTCCAACATTTGAATCCAGGCAAATTCCTTTTTTATTAATCCAATCATATCAAATCTGACTTAAAGTGAAATCTTTTTTACTGATACCATTGATTAAGAGCATGAACAGACTGTAAATGATTATCGAGATAATGATTAAAGGAATAACCGTGAGTCGTGATTGTAATATTAAGATACCGGATACCATGATGAATGTAGTAATAATTGGTTTGATTATATATGATAGTTTTATTTTTATATGAGCAATCGGTTTGGTTTTCTGAATTAAAAGCATTAAGGTAATCAGTTCAGCGCTGATTAATGATATGGCAGTGCCGCGCCCACCCAGAATTGGCACCAAAACAATATTTAAGACAACATTAGCAAGCACGCCAAAACCAATACTTGAAACATAATCCTTATTCTTTTTGCCGGCAATCAAGCTTGAAGTGAAAAGACTGTTGAGCATGGTGATGAAGAAAAACCAGATTAAGATTCGGAAAATTACTGAACTCGGTTCATAATCAGCACCGTAAATAAAAACGGTGAGCGGTTTTGCCAGGATAAAACCGCCCGCGCATATCGGGATTGCAATCGCAAGAATCAATTTATTGAGCCGGCTTAAAACCAAAGAGAGTTTTTCTTTACCATCGAGAAAATAACGAGAGATAATCGGAAAGGTCGTGTTGTTCATAACCCGGTCAAAGATGAGTATGAAAAACAGAATCTTGCTGGCCGCGCTGAACAGTCCTACTGAAAGACTGTTTTTCACAAGTCCGAGAAAGACGACATTAAAATTGAGCGAAAACTGAATGAGCAAAGCACCGACCCCAATCGGAAGAGCGCTTTTTAGAAGTATTCGCCACTCG
>JAGXRL010000025.1 GCA_018335915.1 Candidatus Latescibacterota bacterium | reverse complement strand
AAACTGCATTCGCTGGCAAACTGGTCGGCTAATAAAACACAAGACGGCGTTTCGACCATAATACCTAATTCAATATGTTCGTCAAACGGGAGGTTTTTTCCTCGCAGGTCTTTTTTGGCTTGTTCGATAAGAACTTTTGCCTGGATGAGTTCGTTCAGTTCGGTAATCATCGGCAGCATTATTTTAATATTGCCTTTTACTGAGGCGCGGAGAATCGCTCGAATCTGGTTCAAGAATAATTCCGGATTATCAAAACACAAGCGAATTGCCCGCCAGCCCAAATAAGGATTTGGTTCAGTATAACCCGGGATGATTTTATCGCCGCCAAAGTCATAGGTGCGAATAATCACCGGATATGGTTGCAATGCCTGGGCAACGGTTGCATAGATTTCGGTCTGTTCATCTTCCGTAACCGGCCGCCGTCTCGATAAATACAGATATTCGGTTCGGAACAAGCCGACGCCGCGGGCACCGTTGTTAACCGCACTCATCGCCTCGGCAACAAATTCGATGTTTGCCGAAATATCAATATGTTTGCCATCTTTGGTTGTTGATTCTGATTCTTTTAAGGAATAGAGATAGTTTCTTTGTTTTTTGATTCGTTCTTGTTCTTTCTCGTAAAACTGCAACTGCTTATCGGTCGGGTCAGTAATTAAAATTCCCCGGGAACCATCCAGAATAACCTGATTCTGTTTACTTTCCGTTGTCTGTAGTAAGGCGGATACTTTCTTTAACAGATTCTCGATGCCAACGACAGCGGGAATTTCTTTGGCTTTGGTCATGATTGCAGTATGAGAAGTTTTACCGCCGCCTTCGATGGCAATACCAGCAACCCGACTCCGGTCGAGCAAGGCAGCTTCAGAAGGAAGCAGTTCATAAGCTACTATTATCGAACCCGGGTCAACTTCATAAATTGACGGCAGTTCAACGCCTAGAATATTTGAGAGAACACGGGTCGAGACATCCATAATATCTGACAGCCGCTCGCGGAAATACGGTGTCTTGGCTTCGTTTAAGGGTACGATATATTTTTTGAGCATTTCAGAATAAGCGTACTCAGCATTGCGCTTTTCGGTTTCGATGATGTTGATAGTTCCATTATACAAATCCTGGTCAAATAAAAGGGCAATTTGCAGAGAAATCAATTCTGCCAAGTCAGTACCCATTTCCCGGCGAATTTCTTCTTTGAGCAGATTCAATTCCTGTTCGGTTTCTTTGATTGCGCGTTCAAACCTTTGTTTTTCCGATTTGATTTCATCGGCAGCGATCTGTCGTTCCGAATAGGTCGGCAGGAAACGCTGATAGATGAAAATCTTACCAATCGCAAAACCGGATGAAACGGGAATACCGCGCAGAATCTGTCCTTTTTTAACTGTTTTCAACTTCAAAAATTCCTTTCAGTTCTTTAAATGCCTGCACTTCGTCAGGCCCGGATACTTCTAAAATTATCTCACTGCCCTGTTCAGCAGCAAGAGTCAAGATCCCGAGCACGCTTTTGCCATTTACCCAAATGCCGTCTTTACAGAGACGAACACTTGATTTATATCGTTCAGCAATTTTCACAAATTGTGCTGCTGGACGGGCATGTAAGCCGACTTCATTTTTTATTATCAATTTCTTTTGTATCATAATAACTTAAATATAAGAAAAATCAAGAGTCCGCCAATTAAAAGATAAGAACTGTGCCGTTCGGTACGCAGCAGCAGACTAAAGATTACGACAAGCAGCAAGACCAGAAAGATTGCGGCGATTGTTTTTTGCGTGCTTTCAATTTGATGAGAAAATCCGGATAGAAATAATAAGATGACTACGATTAATACGATACCGGCAAGAAACGCAAATATATTGTATAGTTTAGCAAGCGGTTTGCGTAAAGAATTGGCTAACGAAATCGCAGCCGAGCGGCCAAATTTCAATCCTTTGAATAAGTAGCGGTATCTGACGCTCTGACTGACGAGATTGAAAAGAATGATAAAAAGCAGTGGTGCATACATGTAGAGGGAAACAAGACGGATATCGGGTGTGAAAAGATAACCACTAAGCAGTATAATAACCGTCGTGGTCAATAAAATCGGTCGCAGCAGCCGCCAGAAAAACTCATCACCCAATGCGCCAAAGGTATTTTGTAAGGCAACAAACCACTCCCGGGGTATCTGTTCATAATGTCCCATCAAGCCAAGCAGCAAGCCGGTGCAATACGGATTGGTATTAAAAGCGCTCTTGCTGACAATCTCTTTTTTCTGAGGCGTATGTTTTTTGAGCGTGATGAGCGCGTTAAGAAAACCGATTGTCTGTTTGCCTTCGTATGACCAGGCAGTTTGTAAAAATAATAGAGCTAAAAAGCTTTTTATGATATCAATATTAACCATAAGCCAAAACCGGTCAGGATCCCAAAAACGCTATAAACATATTTTTTTTGAATCACGACAAAACGGACCAGAGCAGCGGTGCTAATGAGCAGAGGCACTATCAAAAGTTCTCGGTAAGTGAATTGAGGCAGCAATCTGATAAGCGGAGATATGATGTAAAATAAGATTAGAAACATACCGATTGTTAAAAATCCCCTTAAAAACGATGTTATTAAACCCAGAAAATTGGCTCGCCTGATTGACTTGTTTGATAAGTCTTTAACTGCACTGAGAAAAAGCCGGCGATTGAATTTTTTAAGAGTTTTAACCGTGAATTGCCCAATCACCGCGGCAACTCCGGCAAAGATAAGACTGGCAAATAAGATTTTTTCATCGGAATAGAGCGAAGCAGGCAGAGAATTGCTAAAATGCCGTTGAGCAAGTAAAAAACTGGTAATAGCAACGATGCCGGCAGTCTGATTATCTGGCGGCTCTTTGCTTCCTAAAGGCAAAGCACCAATCCAGACCAATTGAATGATTGCCCCAAGAAACAAGCCGGTGTGGAAAGAACCAAAGATTAAGCCGATTAACGGGCAGGCAATGATTGGTTGGGATAACCCAAACTCACCAATTGCCATTTTGTCGAGCAGGATGAAAGCGCCAATTACCGAGCAGATAAGAATCATTATGGTCATTTTGCTTCTCTTATCATGGTGTCAAGAATAATGCTCGGACTGCCGGGGATTTCTCTTCCTTCTAATATTATACCATACGCAAGTAGTTGCTGGGCATCTTTAATGTCATCCGGAGATAAGAAGATGTAAGATGTAAATTCTCTTTTGCCTTGCTCATAATGCAGCCCGCCAACATTCACTTTGTTAATTTTAACTCCGTGTTCGACGAGATGCAGCGCGTCTTTTAATGAATTAATCAAAATCATAGTTTTTTTTTCGACCTGCCAGCTGTTGAGTAATTGCACCGCATCATTGACGGTCAAGATTTTGACTTCAATTTCTGGCGGCACGGCTAAAGTGTAAATTTCTTGCTGCCATTCATCCTGAGCTACCTGGTCATTGACCAACACGATTCGTTCAATGCCTAATGGTCTTACCCATCCAGCAGTGACCTGTCCATGAATGAGCCGGTCATCAATTCTCACAATAAAATCCATTTTAATAAATTATTAGATAATATATTGAGATTTTGTGTGTTGTCAACCCCGCACCAATCAAATAATTTTGAATTTTTAATTTCGAATAAAATTCGAATGTCTGAATGCTAAAAATTAAATCATTTAAAATTAATTCAAAATTCAAACTTCAAAATTCTCGGATATATTCGTGTTATTCGTTTATTCGTGTAATTCGTGGTTAAAAATAGATTCCGGATCAACCCCGCACCTTTTCTCAAATACAGTTAAGTTTAATTGTAATAGTGGAATTATATCTTCTACAACCTCAAGAAAAGGTGCGGGGTCAAGTCCGGAATGACATTAATCCGTATAATCCGTGGTTAATCTTTTCTCTGTGTCTCTGTGGTATTTTTTTGAATTTTGAATTTATGTCAATCTGTGTTTACAAGATTATGATTTTTTTGGCAACCGGTATCGAGCCGATATTGCCTTTGATAAAAAAGATACCTTTTGCCGTAACATTACGACTTGGCCAGTTAATCGTATAAGAACCGGCCGTTTGTTCACAATTGACAAAGGTTTTGATTAACTGACCGGTTATTGAATATAAATTCAGATGAACATGGCTGGGCTGTATCAGATTATAACTTATTTTGATAATCATATTCGATGAGCTTATGTTGATTGTATTCGGTAATAAAACCTGCTCATCAGTCTGTATTTGCTGCGGTGTGTTATCTGAAATATGGTTTGGTTGACGGTCAAGTTTTGCGCCCGGAGACCAGAATGCATATGCCCAAAACTCATTGGTATTGCCGCCTTTTAAGACAAAAATCGGGTCGTTGGGACCAGCGGCAGTTATTGCCGCACCGCTTTTGATTTTCTTGCGATTAGGACCTCTGGGAATTACGGATACGCTGTCAAAGGTGTTATTTAAGACATTATACTGCCACAGGTCTTGTCGATTGCCGCCTAAAAAGAAATAAAGTGAATTGGTGGGATTATGATAAGTGGAAGTGCCGCCCGCTTTTACAACATTCCTTTTTTTACCACTGGGTAATGTACATACTGACAACCAGGATAATCGTGCCAAATTATAGCGGTGTAAATTCTTGGTTTTATTTCCCTGGAAAATATATAATATACTATCAACATTTTTGATTGAAGCGCCATGCCGAAAGTTTTTATCATCAGATAGTTTGTCGACATATTGCCAATAATCTCCCTGAGGAGGACTACCCGGCACATAACGCAATATTTGTGTGCTTTTATTACCGACTATCGCATAAATCAGACCGTCATACTCAGAGTAAACAATAGAGGCACCGTCTTTTGGTTTTTTTATGTTAAGTATTGTATCTCGTACCGGTGCCAGTTGAGTCCAGGTCGCATCGGGTATATCATAGACATAAAAATCATCCCGATTACCACCCTTGATTGCATATATTTTTCTACCTTGTCCATAGGTAAGAGCACAGCCTGCTTTGGGTGGTCGGTTCGAAAGCGGTAAAGGCATTCGGGGCAGAGATTCCCATTGGTTGCTTGCTATATCATAAGACCAGAACTCGTTCGTACTTCCTTTGAGCGCGAATATTTTGTGATAAGCGCTGGCATATACCAATGCGCCATTTTTTACCCGCCGGTTGCCAACTTCTTTCGGCACTTCTGGTTTTAAAATCCAAACCGTTACTAAGATTGACTTGCGTATGAGATTGTTTGATTGATTTTGGTCTCCACTAAGATTGGTTGAACAGGTCATTACATATTTACCGACGCTGGCATTCCAGTCTGGAAATGGGATGGTTCGTTGTTCATTGGGCAATAAGTCAAATAATAGTAAAAATGTATCATAGACAACATGAGCGGGCAAAGTATCGGTGCTAATAGAAAGATAGACTGGCAGGGTATCTAACCGTTCAGTGCCAAAGTTTTTAACTGATACAAATGGCCTGGTCGGTAATGGGACAATCGAATCAGATGGTTGCACAATCGAAATAACACCCGCATCCCGAATCTGGCGGTACAATTTAATCGCGCGGTTAGCACTGAGTTTATTCTCAGGCCAGTTTTCAATCACTGAATCAGTGCCCAGCAGATATTGTAATCCGCTGCTGCCGTCAAGATTTTCAATCCCTATAGTAGCGCTTTTGCCATAGTCAGCCGATTGTCGGTTACAATAGACATCTTTATACTGGTAAAGAATATCACCATTTTCATGAAGCACAATCTGGAAATTCAGACGGTGTAATGGGTCGGTGTCTTTACGCAACAGGTTTTGCCAGGTTATCACACAAAAACGATTTGGCAAGGCACCGTAGTCCTGGTAGTAAATTGCGCTGTTATTATCAGACAACACTTGTAAATCATCCCAGAACACATATAAAGCATTGTTCGGATTGCCAGGAGACGGAATCGCCCAATTTTCTGGGCTGGACGGCTGATTCGGAGAAAATGTTATAAAACCATTAGTTGACACATACACGGTGTTATAAATTGAGTCATAATACGGGAAGTTAAAAAGCATTGGCCAGGGTACGATGGTATCATTGCCACTCGACAATAACAGTCGCGCGCGCTCAGTAGAAAACCAGTTAAAAACCGGTCCGTCGGTGGTGTCTGAATCATACCAGGCATAACCAATGCCGGGTCCTTCACTGCCGGTAAATTTAGCTATTTTATTGGTAACAATTTTCTTTTTAAAGTTATTGTCAGGTTGTTGGTCAATCGCTAAGTGGGTGCGAACCGTAATCTCGACCGGTTCATTGTAAATTAAATTCCACGGGAAAAATTCCACAAAAGTATCTCTGCCCGCGGTTAAGGCGAGATTTAAATGGGCAAAATCCGTGACCACTGCGCCAGGTATGCCGTGAAGGAATGACCTTATGGTACAAGAAACACTAAAATTAGATTGTAAACTGTCTCCGAAATTTTCAATCCGTGCTTTAATCGGGGTCTGGAAATTAACTGGACGGCGCACAAACTCATCAATCGGCTCGGAAATATACACAACGCGCAGGTCATATTGATACACATATCGTTCGTGAAATACAACCAGCATTTGCATCATCCAATCGCCAGAAGGGTTATCAGCTTGGTAGGTGCCATTATGATATTTATAATATTGAACAAGCGGATTTACTTGCTCGTCATGGAACAGCATTGGCGCATTAGGTGCATCTTCAACCTGGATGTAAAACAGGTAAACCGAACCGGTGTCAATATATAATTCTTCGTTAAACAAATAGATTGATTTCATTCCCAGCACTGAATCGGTCATATTCCCAGACTCATAAATCGTGGTCCCGGGAGTGCCATCAAAGCCGTCGTCGTCAACAATTCGAATTTTATACCGGTAAGGTTTGGTAATACCTGAAAAACCCAAATAACACTGAACCTGATTAATTAGAGCCGGGTAGTTTGAGGGCGTGTAGCGAACACCCCATCCTTGTTCCCGAATTGGAAAACATGCCCCATCATCTTCAAAATTATCATGGTAGCTCAATAATTCGCTCTGACTAACAATAAAATATTTTTCTATAGTATCATTGGCTGGATTATCATCGCTGTCCGTATAAGACCATGCTTTTATATGATAATTAAAACCCGGGGTCTCGAATTCATACGGCGGAAGTAATGATACTATTAATGATTCTTGGGAAGAGAGTGATGCGACAGTGGTCCAGGCATATGCGATTGGAGACCCGGCTTGATAAATAGAACAACCCACGAAAATACTATCTAAATCTTGCTTGCCTAAATTTATGATTTTGGTTTTAAGGGTACAGAGCTCGAGAGGTTGAATATTCGAAGGTTTGATAATCTCAATGGTCGCAACATCATTATCAAAAATATACTGACCCGTTATGGAAATGTCGTCCAGGCACCAAAATTGGATATTGATAATCGGTCCGATAAAAACATAAGCAATCCGAACACTCTCTTGCTCGGCTGCCCAATTTAAGTTTATGGTTTTTGCCGGCATTACAGAGTCGTCATAATAACCCTGAAAATCAGCGATTATGTACGGATAGGTGACTCCGCCGTCTTTGGAACCGATAATTTTTGCCGTATAAGACCCGCTCGCATGCCGGAAATAAGAAGAACAACGAAGCACAACATTTCGATAGCGCCAGCAGTCGATGATTGGCGAGATGAGTGAATCAGTGATTGGGTCGGTATTATTGAGTTTGCCCGTGTAAGAAATTTTTGCATAACCAGAATGATTAGCTGACCAAATATTACTGGAATCCCGGTGCCAATCTTCTGGTCCGGCCGAATCCTGGTAGGTAATTGTCCAACCGTTCGGAGGATCTGCGGTGCTCCACTCCGCATTAAAATCTTCGCTGAAAAAGGTGGTATCAGCAAAGCAAACCGATACCAACAAAAACAATCCGCTTATTAAGAGTAAACGATTCATAAAAGTATCACTGACATCTGACAATTCAATACTATCTTTATATTAAGATTGTAATCTCTAATAATAGATGCGTCAAGAAGAAATACCAAATATTCTGTACGCAAAATAATCTGGCACGTAATATATCTATAATAAAGATAAACAAAACAAAGATATTTGTCAAGAGTGAATATCAAATTGTTGCTACAATATAGAAATGTTAAATTTCCGATTGACGACGCAGAAGTAAAAAGACAATTAATTTTTAGGTGTGTTAATTTAACATAATGCTTAATATTCTTATTAGAATTTCTAACAGTATTCTTAAGAGTATTTATAATAGGTATTTTGAGAAACTTTTTCCCAGTGCATTTAACCGAGCAAATTGCACTTACAGATTGAAGAGATTCAATAAATACAAATATTGTCTGGAAATCATGATGGTCGGCATTTATTTTATCAGTTCATCAAGGCTAACCTATATGCGACTTTATCAGCCGATAACAGGTAAACCAAAGGTCAGGATTTGGCGTATAAAGGGTATGCCCATATACAATACCCCTTTATTAGTTGTTAGATATGGTAGATTTTGACAGGTAGTTTTCTTAAATTTTTGGTTGTTATGCCACTTTTGCCGCAAGACGGGCTCGAGTTTTTTAAGTAAACAGTTTTAATCTTAAAGATTTTGGCGAGTTTTACAATCTGGACAGCACCATTTTTGAAATTTTGGGTGACATCAATGCCTTGTTCATTCATAACTTTGTTCTTTATAATTTTGGCAGGTGAGCGAGGTGTGGGAAGTCCGCCGAGTTGTTCTGGGCAGACCGGAATCAGGACTTCGTGTTTGATAAGATTGTTAATGATTTTTTTCTGGCTTGGTTCAAGTTTTAATATTTTATTGTCATATCGACAGCGGATACCAAGTAAACAAGCAGAGATTAAAACCATTATTTATTCAAGTAATGCCTGGATATATTTTTCTGCATCGAACGGTTCTAAGTCCTGAGCACTTTCACCAAGCCCAAGATAATGGATGGGTAAGTTGAGCTCGCGTACAATCGGAATGATGACACCGCCTTTGGCAGTGCCGTCTAATTTAGTAATTATAACACCAGTTAGATTTAATTCCTGATTAAATGTTTTTGCCTGCTGGATGCCATTTTGACCAACCGTCGCATCCAGAATCAACCAGATTTGGTCCGGGGCATCGGTTCGGAATTTTTGGCAGACCCGTTTGATTTTTTGGGCTTCTTGCATCAGGTCTTTGCGGGTATGCAGTCGCCCGGCCGTGTCAATCAGAACAATATCCGAATTGTTCGATATGGCTTTTTGTATTGCGTCGTAAGCAACCGCACCAGCATCCTGACCTTTTTCCGAATAGACAATCTGGACGCCGACCCGTTCAGCCCAGATGCCGAGCTGAGTTGCGGCAGCCGCGCGATAGGTATCAGACGCCGAGATAATGACTTTTTTACCCTGTTCACTAAATAGAAATGATAATTTCGCAATCGTGGTCGTCTTGCCTGAACCCGGCGTGCCGACAATCATAATGATACAGGGTTTTTGACTGGCTTGAGTTTTTAAGGACTGGTTTGTTAAGATTTGGTGGAGTATCTGATTTAATTGTTGTTTGTATTCGTGTTTATCGGCTTTGGATTTTTTAAGTTGTTCGATGATATGTTCAGTACTCTGAAAGCCGACATCAGCCTGTAATAATGCCTGTTCGAGCTCTTCGATATTTTCAGCGCTAATCGCACCGGCAAAAATCGAGCGGGTTTTTTTAAGTGCCTGGGCTAATTTCTGAAAGAGTGACATATTTAATAAGCCACGGATTTACACGGATGAAGATATAAAATTTAAACCTTCTTTACTTTTATTATCCGTGTCCATCATTGGCTAAATCTTTTTTTTTCAAACAAAACAAATAAACCACGGATATCTACGGATGAAGATTTAAAATTTAAACCTTCTTTATTTTTATTATCCGTGTCCATAATTGGCTATTCTGTCTTCAATGATTCAATTCTCAAACTTGATAATTGTTAACTTGATAATTCATTGATAATTGGTCATTGATAATTGAAATTTTATCCGTGTCCATCAGTGGCGGTTTTTCTTAGGTTTTGGCAAAGGCAGGCAGGTCTATTAACCGGACCGAGACGATTTTAGAGATACCGGGTTCTTCAGTGGTAACGCCGATAATCACGGCAGCAGCTTCGATAGTAAGTTTGTTATGAGTGATGATTATTACCTGAGTCGTCTCAACGATCTGTTTTAAGAAGCGGGTAAACCGTTTGATGTTGGCATCGTCGAGCGGGGCATCGACTTCATCCATAAATACGAACGGTGCCGGTTTGATGTCATAGAATGCGAATAAGAGCGATAAGGCGAGCAGGGCTTTTTCACCGTCAGATAATTGGTCTAAGCGGCGGGGTTGTTTGCCTTTGGGCTGGGCAATAATTTTGA
>JAGXRL010000024.1 GCA_018335915.1 Candidatus Latescibacterota bacterium | reverse complement strand
GAGATGGAGCGAGTCAAGAATAATGTGATTGCCGACGAGATTTATGCGCAAGACCGGGCTCGGGGTATGGGCATGCGAATCGGACGGCAACTTATTGCGACCGGTAATCTGGCTGATATGATTGAATATCCAGAGCGGATTAACGGGGTTACCAAAGACGATGTACGAAGGGTGATTGATAAATATTTTGTCGATAAGACCAAAACAATAGTTGTTCTGTTACCAGAGGAAAATTAAAAATGAAAAACAATACATTAAAAACTGTTTTAAAATATTTAATATGTGTTTTTGGTTTTTGGTATTTAATTTTTAATTTCGCTTATGCCCTGCCGATTAGTCGCGATTCGCTTGATTGCGGATTGAGGGTGCTGACATACCAGACCGACCGGTTACCAATGATTGAAATGCGCTGGGTCAGTTATGCGGGCAGTATTTATGACCCGACAGGCAAAACCGGATTGGCTAATCTGACCACAAAAATGCTTGCCCGTGGAACGAGAACACGGACTGCGTCACAAATCAGTCAAGAGCTCGAATTTGTTGGTGCTTCGATTTCAGACGCGACCGGTTATGATATCAGTACTTTACATATGCGGTTTTTGAGCAAGGACCTAGATTTAGCTCTGGATATCTTATCCGATGTTCTCCAGCATTCAATTTTTGACAATATCGAGATTAATAAAGTGAAAATCCAGACCGTCGGTGAGATAAAACAAAGTCTTGATTATCCGAGTCAAATCGGCTGGCAGAAATTCCACGAGTTGTTGTATCAAAACCATGCCTATGCCCGTGAAGTTACCGGCGATACTGTAACCGTCAAGCGAATTACCCGCAAAGATATGATTGATTTTTACAATCAATATTATTCGCTGGGTAACGGATTTTTAACGGTTGCCGGCGATTTTGACAAACAAGAACTGTTAACGAAAATCGAAAGCAAATTTTGCCAGATGCGAAAGGGTAAACCAGAAACGGGTATTCCTGAATTCGCACCAGGACCATACAGTAATAAGCCGAAAGGATATATTATCCAACGACCGGATTTGAATCAATCCTATATTTATATCGGTTTTCCGGGAATTGCTGAAAAGTCGGCAGATAATATTTCAATTCGGGTGATGAATTTTATTTTAGGCGGTTCGGCATTAACGTCAAGAATTGGTAATGCGGTGCGGGAGACCGGCGGCTTGGCATATGATGCCCGTTCCGGATTTTATCGAAGACTATATGGAGGTGCTTTTGCGTCGACTACCCAGACCTCAGACCCTCAGACCGCAATCAGATACATTCTTGCCGAGATTAAAAAGATATATGAACGAGGCGCGACTCAGGACGAACTCGCTCGAGCAAAAACTTTTTTTATCGGAAGTTTTCCTTTTAGCTACGATGCGACCCGGGATAAAATTGACCTATTGCAGTCAATTGAACTTTATAACCGCGGCTTGGATTATCCGGAAAAATTCACGAGTTATATCGAACAACTGACGCTTGCTCAAATCAACCAGGTTGCCCAAAAGTATCTGTATCCGGATAATTATTTATTGGTAATCGTCACGAATTTAAGTAAAGAAGAATTAGGACTTGAAAACATCGAATGGCTGAATTAGAACAAGTAGTGAGCAACGAGCAACGAGTAGCGAGGGATTTAGGTTTGCTCGATACTCGCTACTTGCTTCCCGCTACTTGATATAATCGGGTATTTTGTATAAATGAAAAATATAAGCAGATTTTTTACGGTAACGTTGCTATTGGTATTATTAAACTTGATTTATGCCGAAACAAAGTTGTTTCCGATAAAAATCAACAGTCATTTTGGTTATATTGACCAGCACGGACAAGTCGTTATCCAACCGCAGTACATTTTTGCCGATGATTTTTCAGAAGAATTGGCACGGGTTAAGGATATTAATGAGAGATGGGCATATATTAACTCCGGTAATGAAATCAAGATATTGACCCAGTGCGATGAGTGTGATAATTTTTATGAGGGTCAGGCGCGGGCAAAGGTTAATAAAAAATGGGGCTATCTTAACCGGGATGGAGCGTTTACGATTGAGCCGCAATTCGATTTTGCCAATAATTTTTCAGAAGGGCTGGCAAGCGTTAAAATTAATGGTAAATATGGTTATATTGACGAAACCGGCGAGTTTGTAATAGAACCCCAATTTTATCAGGCGAATAATTTTTCGGAAAGTTTAGCGTCGGTAATACCCGAGATTAACGGAAAAAAGAGCGGATATATTGACCGGACCGGAAAGATTGTGATTAATCCGCAATATGATTTTGCCTCGGATTTTTCCGAAGGATTAGCCGCAGTATCCAGAAACACCAAATATGGATTTATTGATAAGATTGGTAAGGTAGTGATTGATTTTCAGTTTGACGGCGGCGATAAATTCACAGAAGGATTAGCACCGGTTCGAGTAAAACTGAAATGGGGATATGTTAATAAAACCGGTAAAACCGAGATTTATCCGAGATTTGAACTGGCGGGTAATTTCAAAGAGAACCGGGCACGTGTTAACTTAGGCGGCAGTAAATTATTCGGCGGCGGTAAATGGGGTTATATTGACAAAATGGGCAGTTATGTTGCCGACCCGATTTTCAAAGACAGTAAAGATTTTTACAAAGGTTTGGCCTGGGTGCTCAAAAATGGTGATACCAGTTATACTTATATAAACACTCAAGGTAAAATCATCTGGCAGCCGCAGAGCAAAAATTAACTAATAAAACAATTCAAACAGTCGTCAACAAGTATTGTATTCGGTAAAATGAGAACAAAATGTCAACTGTATAGATACTTAAAAATCACGCATTTTTTTGTCTAATTCGCTAATAACCAATAACTAACATCTAAAAACTGCTAACAAGGGGGTAGGGCGGAGGGGGTCGGGCTCAAATATGGGGTTGGAGAGTTAAAGAGTTGCGAGTTGTGGGTTGGTTAAGGAGTTTCGAGAGATGTGTGGTGAGAAGAATCATAATTTATCTGGCAAAGTTACGGGCAGAATATATTACAGAAAATGTCTTTGGATTTATGGCAGGAAGACGGGGCTGAGATAAAGGTTGAATAGAGGGGTAATGACGGAAGGGAATAAGGGGTTTAGTAATCAAGAAATTAATGGAAATTGATTAAAACTAATTGAAATTATGATTTCTTTCTGGGATATGGTTTGTAATATTTGCGACCTTTTAAAGACGGCGGAAAATGCTCCTGGTCTATTTTCGCATCTGGAAAATCATGGGCATATTTATAATCTTTGCCATAACCGATATTTTTCATCAAACTTGTAACCGGATTTCTTAGATGCAAAGGTACTGGTTCGGTCTGGCTTTCCAATGCATCTTTTTTTGCCATGCCATAGGCGCGGTAAATTGAATTGCTTTTTGGCGCCATTGCTAAAAAAACAACAGCCTGCGCCAAAGCCAAATCGCCTTCAGGTCGTCCGATAAAATCGACTGCTTCTTTTGCGGCATTAGCAACAACCAAAGCCAGGTTATTGGCATCGCCAATATCTTCAACAGCAAAGCGGACCAGTCTTCGTGCAATATACAGCGGGTCTTCACCGGCTTCAAGCATGCGTGCCAGCCAGTATAATGATGCGTCCGGGTCAGAATCTCTTAAACATTTATGCAGGGCAGAAATCAGATTATAATGCTCTTCACCACCCTTGTCATATAATAAAATCTTGCGCGAAGCGATATGTTCAATCGTGGTTTCTGTGATTTTTCTCAAATTGTTCTTATCCGGCTCAGTTGCCTGCACAGCCAAATCAAGAGTGGTTAAGGCAGAGCGGGCATCACCCTGGGCAATATTGACAATATAATCTAATATTTTTTCCGATACATTGGGATTAAATTCTTTTAAACCCTGCGCATGATTCATTGCCCGCTTGAGAATGGTTTTGATGTTATCAGGTGAGAGCTGGTGCAGGATATAAACCCGGCACCGTGAAAGCAATGGACCGATTACCTCAAACGAAGGATTTTCTGTGGTTGCGCCAATCAGAATAATTTTACCAGATTCAACATGAGGCAGAAATGCATCCTGCTGGGTTTTATTAAACCGGTGGATTTCGTCAACAAATAAAATCGTTGATTTGTTATCTTGCTCTCGATTGGCTTCAGCTTCTTTGATGACTCTTCTGATATCGGCAACGCCGGAAGTTACGGCACTGAACGAGACGAATATTGCTTTGGTGTAATGAGCAATGATGCGGGCTAAAGTGGTTTTGCCCGAACCAGGCGGTCCCCAGAAAATCATCGAGTGTAATTCACCTTTTTCAATCATCTTGCGTAATGGCTTATCCTTGGCTAAAAGATGTTCCTGACCGACAATTTCTGATAAATCCTGCGGTCGCAACCGCTCGGCAATAGGAACATTTATGAGTTCTTGAGTCATTGCTTTATTATAGAATGATAAAAATTAAAATCAAGTCTCACGCTTGACCCACGACTTCGTCGAATTGTAAATTGAAGATTGGAAATTTTAAATTTGCATTTTTCATTTTAAAACGGAAATGTAATGAAATAGATTAACCACAAATTCACCCCGCACCTATTCTCAAATGCATTGTAGACAATCAATAGTATGGAATTATATAAACACAATCTCAAGAATAGGTTGCGGGGTTGACAGATACGCAACTTTTTTCTTATACTTTATTATAAAATTATGAATTGCATATCCAGGGTTTTGTTAATATTATTAGGGGTATCAATCTTATATGCAGAGCCAATAATTTTTAGGGATAACAACCGAGAATTGGGCGCGAGGTATTTGATAATTACTCTGGACAGATATTATTCAACAATTCAATCTTTTGCCCAATGGAAACATAAAAAAGGCATCTCAACAAAAGTTGTCAAAATCTCAGAAATTGGCGGGAATGAACCTGAGGTCATTAAAGATTTTATTGCCAGTGCTTATTGTTTATGGGAAATCATTCCCGAGTATGTTTTAATAGTCGGCGATGTCAAGCAAATCAAGCCGTATCCGCATCCGGTGGTCGGTTCGACCGATAATCCGTATGCAGATGTGAACAACGATACGGTTCTTGAATTGCAAATCGGACGGTTGCCGTGTCGTAACCGACGCCAATTGCGGGCAATGATTGCCAAGATATTTAATTATGAACGCACGCCTTATTTAGGCGATACTATGTTCTACAAGAAAGCGGCGACAATCCGTCAGGACCCGGGTCCGTTTCATAATGCCGGTGTCAATTTTACCCGCAACATGATACTTGATAACAGCGATTTTATTTCAGTCGATACCTTTGTCAAACCGGCGCATAACCGATATGATGTGCACGATTCTTTAAAAGCGGGCCGCAGTTATCTTTTATACACCGGTCACGGATTGGGCACTCAGTGGGCTGACCCGTTTAAAGTAAATCCATATGTCAACAACAGGAATAAAACACCAGTCATATTTTCCTGGTCATGCCGGACCGTGCTCGAGCAAAATTATTTAGGTCAGAAATGGCTTAAATCAGGCGGGATAAGAAGACCGAAAGGAGCGGTTGCGTTTATCGGCGCAACCAGTTCAGGATTATATGCCCGGTACCGGAATTATGTGGCGCGCAACTTTTTCCGAGCAATCTTTCAAGATAAGGCGTTGACAATTGGCAGTGCTTTAAAACAAGGACTGGATAGTCTCTGGACTTTTACCCCAGATTCGTTTGGCAGAGTACTTTATTCAGAATTCAACCTCTTGGGCGACCCGTCCCTGAATTTATGGACAACGGTTCCGAAACCGATGACGATACATCATGATACGATGATTAGTTCAAGCCCGCAAATTTTCAATGTCAATGTTACGAATCAAGACGGCAAAGAGATTGCTCATGCATTGGTATGTCTAAGCACTCTGGACGGTTCTGATTTTTATCATACCGGATATACGGACAGTGCTGGTCAGATACGATTTGCAATCAACCCGAGCGGATATGACCGCATCCTGATTACGGTGACTGCTCAGAATTACAGACCTTATGAAAACAAATGCGTAGTTGTAACACGAAAAGAGCAATCAGGACAATCAGAAGCAATTGCTGATTTAAATTATTTTACAATCTATCCGAATCCGGCAAAATCATACATAACAGTCCACTTACCGCATACTGTTAACTGCATAAAGATATATGATGCGACTGGGAAATTGGTTAAGGTGATAAATAGACTGGGTAATCCAACATTAAGGATTTCATTGTCTGGAATAAATCCGGGAATTTATTTTATTACAGATGAGGGCAAAACAAGAATCGAAAGACTTACTGTAATTAAATAGCAGGAGAAGTTTAACTTTTAGAACTATAAGCGGAGTGCGCGAACTTGAGAGCGATATAGCTCAGTATAATTTGTTGAATAACTAAGCCATTAATGGCTATTGTTCTCGCACTCCGGATTGATTGCATTATTCTGGTATTTCATCAGTCGGGTTTCTTACGATATAAGGTAATCCCCAAGCGCGGGCGGTATAGGTTGCTAATGAATCGCCATAAAGAGTTTGCCAACCAATTACATCAATTGTGAAGTGACGCACGCAGGGTGGTATTGGGTTTTCATCGGAAATGACATATGTGCGATAAAAGATATTTGTGCTCTGTTTGAATAATGGTTGTCGTATATGCCAATAATAATTATGCCGCCGGCCGCGATGTAAAAAAGTCCAAGATGAATCGTTGGGGATGTTGACGGTTACAGTCAGTTTCACAGTGTCGCCTGGTCGGAAATTTGGCAGCGATTCACGAGTGATAAATTTATCCGGATCAGTTAGACTGAATACATAATTTCTACTGGCGACTTCAATATTAAGTTCGTTAATCGAAATCGGCGGATCTGCATTTACCGTACGGGTGTCCCATGCTGTGATGCTTGCAATATGCCAGCCATAAAGGTCTTTATAAAGCTTGACTCGACGGCGCGTGCTATCAGAAATCGACCGACGGTAAACTAACGAAGTGTCAGTAAGGTTACGGACAAAGAATCCATAATTAGGCGGATTGCCCTGCAGGTAAGCTGTGATTGTTGCAACCGCGGAATCGCCCGTAACTTCAACTTGAATGAGCCGTGTCACGGGACGTTCAATACGACGGACAAACCTAACCCAATCCGGAATGCTGTCTGCAGATTTTGTTTCGCTCGACGTTGACAATGAATCATCAAATGTAATCGTTCCTTCTGAGGTATATTGCGAATTATCGATTAATTGTATAATAAGATCGACATCATTGTCTTTCTGTTCGCAGCCAATGAACATCAGTATTAGTGCAATGATAAAAATTGTTATTGAACGGTTAAACATTTAAATCACCTCCTTAATATTAAATACCTGATACTGGTTAATAGCTTTATATTTAACATTAACTAATTAGACTGTTATAAATAGATTTTAGTTTAATAAACCAGATTTTTTTATGGTGTGTTTTATTTTGTCGTCAGAAATTACACCAGGTCTTACGATTTTTATTTTTTCCCCGATACAGGAAACAATTGTTGATTCACGGCCGTATTTTGTTTTACCACCGTCAAGGACCAAATCAGCTTTACCGTTTAAATCTTCGAGTGCCTGCTCAGCAGTTACTGGCGATGGTTTGTTGTGAAGGTTGGCGCTGGGAATGACAATCGGGACCTGGGCATAATCTATTATTTTAAGCACGATTTTACAATCCGGGATTCTAATGCCAATATCAGCACGACCAGCCGTAACAATATCCGGAATCGTTTTCTTTTTTGTAAGTATCAAGGTTAAAGCGCCGGGCAAGAACTTTTCAGCCAAAATTTTCGCCGTTTCAGTAAAGTTTTTTACATATATATATATATCTTGATAATTCGAAACCGCAATTGATAATGGTTGCGATAATGGTCTTTGTTTTACTGTAAACACTTTGGTAACCGCTTCTGGATTAGTTGCATCACAAGCGAGTCCATAAACTGTGTCGGTTGGCAAAACTACCAATCCGCCCGCTCGAATAACCTTTGCCGCGTGCTTAATCGCAGTAATACTGGGTCGAACCGGATTTATCTTGATTATTTCAGTTGTCACTCCGTACTTGTCAAACAATTTTGAATTTTGAATTTTGAATTTTTTATTCATACAATAAGGTTTGCCACTGAGGCACAGAGAGCACCGAGATTTTTTGTATTCTTCTTTTTCATTTCTCCGTGCACTCCGTGTCTCTGTGGCATGTTTTTTCCTCTTTGTCAATAGGTGTGGGGCTGATCTCAACTATTTTATATTTCTTGCCTTCAGAATCAAGGATTTCTTCACCGATTTTTTTATTGAGGAGCTTTTTGGCGAATGGAGTAAGGTATGAGATAATACCTTTGGATACATCCGAATCCCAGGGACCAAGTATTGTATAAATCAATTCTTTGGCTGGCTCTTGAACTGAGACGATTTTAACTGAGGTACCTATCGCCACAATACTCGTATCAACTTTATTAAAATTAATCGGCCGGGCATTGGCTAAATCTTGCCTGAGTTGCGCAATCGTGGCAAACAACCGTTTCTGTTTTTCCTTTGCTGCTTTGAACTCAAAATTCTCGCGCAAATCACCATAACCGCGGGCATGACCGATTTCTGCGGCAACCTTAGGAATTTCTTCGCTTATCAATCTTTGCAGTTCAGTTGCTTTGTTTTTAATCGCAGTTTCAGTATGATAAATATAATTAGCTGGTTCGCTCAGTAGTTCGGGAAATTTTTCCTGCAAGATTTTTTTAATCTGGTCAAGTTCTTCCGGATAAACATTCCTTATCTCTTTGATTCGTTGGTAAATATTTAGAGCCGTCTCGCTTGTGATTTGCAAAAGGACGGATTTTAGCAGACGGTAATTATCGGCAATTATCCGTTTGCGGATTTCTGCGGTAAAAGAAATTTTTTCGTGTTTTAGAGACACTAAATCCAGGTAACGAATTAAGATTGAATAACTATCCGGTGCGATACTAAACGCAGCATCTGACAAGTATAGGAATTGGACTGGGAAAGTTTTATATTCAGTAAATATTTTATTAATAATTTTTTGCCGGTCTGTTTGGTTTAGATTAGAAAACAGAGTTTGCAAAGATTTTTTATCAGTAGCGACTTGAAAAATACGGATATATAATTCCTGCCAATCATTCCGTTGTGATTTGATTGTTGTCAGTATTTTTTGTCTGGCAGTACTGGGTGTGCGGGTAACTAAATCTACGATTTGGTCTTTGGGTAGAGTTAGGATTGCGTCATAATCAATTTCAAGTTTATCTTTACTCGTTCTTTGCACGCGTTGGGTTTTAGACTTTTTGACCAATGCGATAAACGATTTTATATCTGTATCAGGGACAGTCGGACTGAGCAGTTTTTTAATATCGGCAGATGTTATCTGGTCGCTGACATCCCGTTTCAGAATCTCAAACAGTGCTTGCGGATTATCCTGCATCATCTGCATTATTTTGAAGGGGGTTTTTTCTTTTAAGTAATACAAATTATCGCGGGGTATTATTTGCAATGATTTTAATGCCTGTTCAATGCTGATGGTTTGGGTCTGGCTGGCAAAGAAATTGATTAAAACTGAATCCAATAGAAAATCTACCTGTAATACTTCGCCATAACCAAAACGGCTCGAATAGACCGGGTTTTTAAGATTTAAACTGACCAATTTGTCTAAATTATCGATTGCCTGGGAAAGGTTTGTTCCAGATAACGGTGCGAGCCGGTCAAAACCGGATAAATGAGCCAGTGTATCCCAATTAACTATGTCAGGATATAACTTTTTATATACCTGAATAATTTTCTGCTTAAACGCACGGTCAGGACTTAAAAACTGAGCAGTTTTTCTAAGGTGGTCTAAAACCATAAGTAGGTATTGGTTATCCTGTTCAGCCCGGTTCAACAGATATTCAAATACGGTTTTGGATGAAGACTGGGCGTTTTGGGTCAGATTGATTGTCGGCCGGGCTAAATATTCGATAGATTCCCAAATTTGGGGCAGGATTGATAACGGTGCATTATCGGTAAGTGCCTGGATAAACATATCCTGCAAGATATCATATTCCCTTCTTAATACGACTTGTTTTACTTGTGCTAAAAGCGGATGAGCAATCATAAGATAGAGATTAACACAAATAAGTCCCAAAATCAAGACTTTTCTACGACCAAAGTCGAATTGTAACAGGAGATATTTTCCTGAATTCCTGGGTTCTTTATTCATATTTTTATTGGTTTTAATCTGTGTAATCTTGTTTTTAATCGGTGTAATCAGGACTTCTTCAGAAGTCTCAAAACTGACTCTTGACAAAAGCATAGGGTTTGCTATAATGCGGTAAATCCCGCATATGATATAAATGCGGGATTTATAAATATTGCTCTTTGATTCAAATGTTTAGAGTGTTGAAATTATATAATTTAAACTTTCTCTTGACAAATCTGGCATTTTTCATTAAAATGCGATAATCGGAGAGAGAAGTTAATTTTAGTATATTTTAAATGTTCTTTGATAAGTGAATTAAAAACTTTATAATTACTTGATTTTATACTTGTGGTTTGGTTAAAATCAAGAGGAAATTACAAAGTAAAATGGTGATAACTCAGAAAGGAGTTATATGCGAGATGTTAGGATGTTAAACGAAAAAAGTAGCACAGTAAAAAATATTAATAATAACTTAACCGGTCAAAAAGACCGAAAAGGAGGAACTTTATGAAATACGTAAAGTCCTTAGTTGTAATCTTAGCAATTTGTCTAATGCTTCCGCTTACCACACATGCACAGACCGTTTCTTATGACCTGGATATTTCAGACAATGAACAGAATTTAGTCGGCAATACCATGAATCTGTACGGCTTGATGGGTTCGACCCAGCAAGGTTATTTCCGTTTAATCAATCCGAACAACGCTTCCTTGAATGTTGACCCGGATGTGTATGGTAATGCTGACTTCACATCGCTCTCATATACGGTTGACACATTATGGTATGTGCCGGCTGGTTTGGAAGATATTTCTTATTACATCGCACCGGGCAATGTTTCGCTTAGTCTGCCCGCGACCCTGCCGAGCGGCGCATCACAAGATGTTCTGCTTTCGGCAAACATTCCGAGTGATGTCCGAGCCGGTACTTACCGCGCGGTAGTGAGCGTGACCGGTTATCCGGGCACGCCCGGCACGCCGACCGACTGGTTTACTTTAGAACTCGGTGTTGGCGGGTTTGATGACTTAGATATTGTCGAAGCGTCGGTTTCGGCAAACGGTCCGATGATGTCAACGGTCAATACCCCGTTATTTACGGTCTGGTCAACTGATGCGGCGAATAATCCTGACCCGGACGGTCCGGGCAATACGACTCTGTATGGCGTTGTTTTCAGCGCAACTGATTTATACGGACCATACGGCGCGGTCGTGATACCGGCGGCAAACATTACTTTTGTGCCGTCAGTGGTTGATTCGATTGCACCCGGTACACCGGTCTCGGTTTATGCTCAGGTTTATGTTCCGCTTGGCACTTATGCGGCGACTTATTCCGGACTTGCTACCGCAGTCAACAACACGGGCACGACTTCAGACACGATTCGCATCAACATTACGGTTTGGCCGTATTATGATCTGGATATTGCGGATAATACCGGTAATTTAATCGGCAACTGGATGACTTTAAATATTACGCCCGAAGCAACCCAGCCAACTTATGGTTCAGCTTATTTTGTCCTGATTAATCCAGACCGCCCCGAGTTGAATGTTGACCCGGATATGTTTGGTAATGCGGATTTAAATGATATCAGTTATTCATTTTCTGATGTGCTGGTGCATATTACAAATCCGCTGGCATGGTTTGATACAACCCAGGTTACGCTTTCATTTACACCGCTCCATACTTTATTATCAGGTGCGAGCGAGCATGTTATCGTTGAAGTCGAAGTACCGGCTGACCAGATTGAAGGCACTTATACGACCTGGATACGGGTGATGGATAATACTGCCGGTGTCGGCGATTCGTTCCAATTACGGGTAGTTGTCGGTCCGCAGGAAGATGTCGATATTGTCGAAGATTTTATCAGCGGAACTGCAACTGCTTATGACACGCTGGTTTTAGTCGGCACATTTACGGTGTTAAATCCGGATACGACCTGGAATCCGGACCCGGACGGTCCCGGTAATATTGATTTGTATAATTTAAGATTTACAGCGCAGAATTTAATCGATACGGTTTATCCCGCATTTTATATTCCCAGTTCTCATATCTATCTGGCAATCACGGGTGTGTTTGGTCCGACTCCTTATGCTGACGCATCAATCGGTCAGTTAGCTCTGGGTGATACGGCTTATGTCGAAGTCTGGGTTGGCCTGCCTTATGGCACGCGCGCTGGTGATTATCAGGGACAGGTTCAGGTGCAGGATGATGACGGCTGGCCTTCAGATGTGGTCGGTGTTTATCTGACTGTGGAACCGTCCTATGATCTGGATATTTCGGATAATACCGGTAATCTGGTTGGCAACTGGATGAGTTTGAGTA
>JAGXRL010000023.1 GCA_018335915.1 Candidatus Latescibacterota bacterium | reverse complement strand
GCCCGAACCGAAGTCTATAAAAATGTCCTAGTCGCACCATCACCGAATATTCCCTGGGATAATGATGACTCGCCGGTCCAATTTGTAAAAAACATGGATATTTACGAAAAAGATGCGTATTATCCGGATAGTCCGGTCAAAGTATCAGAACCGATGCTGATGCGCGGAGTTGACTGCGTGATTCTGGGCATTACTCCTTTCCAGTATAATCCGGTAACCAAAGAATTAATCGTGTACCGGGATATCCGGGTGCGGGTTGATTTTTACGGCGGTAACGGATATTTTGGCGACGATGCCTTAAGAAATATCTACTGGGAACCGCTTTTACATGGACAGTTGTTGAACTACACTTCTTTGCCGAGAGTCGATTTCTTTGCACCGGAGCGGATAAATTCACGGGACGGTTATGAATATATTATTATCGTGCCGGATGACCCGATTTTTATTGCCTGGGGCGATACGATTAAAAGATGGCGCAAATTACAGGGCATTTCGACTCAAGTTTATACGACGACACAATGCGGCGGCAACACAACCACGGCAATTAAAAATTTCCTCACCAATGCCTATAATACCTGGACGCCGCGACCGGTCGGATTTCTTATTTTATCTGATGTCAATCCGTCGGGTGATGTTTACGGCATACCTTCGCCGATTCATAACAGTTACTGCGTATCGGATTTAATGTATGCGGATGTGAATAATGACAATATGCCGGATATGTTTCATGGCCGAATCACGGCACAGACCGACGCGCAGTTGAGCGTAATGATAAACAAGTTTTTGAATTATGAGCGGACGCCGCCGACCGCAGCGAATTTTTATAATGAGCCGTTAATGGCGTGCGGCTGGCAGACCGAACGGTGGTTTCAGTTATGCACCGAAGTGATACGCGGGTTTTTCGTAACCAGTCTTGGTAAGAATCCGACCCGGCAGTATAATATTTATTCGGGTACGCCAACTGCTGGCGGTACCTGGTCAACTGCAACAAATACTGCAACCGTAGTTAACTATTTCTATAATCTGGGCTGGCTGCCTTCAACAACTCAGCCGAATGGTTCAGCCTGGTGGAATAACGGTTCATCTGCCGGTATTACCACTGCGATTAATTCAGGCGCATTTTTAGTGCAGCATCGTGACCACGGCGGAGAAACCGGCTGGGGAGAGCCAGTTTATAATAATTCTCACATCAATGGTCTGACCAATGATAATTTGACATTTGTTTATTCGATTAACTGTCTGACCGGTAAATACAACTGGTCAAACGAATGTTTTACTGAGAAGTTTCACCGGCATCATGTCGGCGGAGTGGGTAAAGGCGCATTAGGTGTAAATGCGGCAAGCGAAATATCCTATTCATTTGTCAATGACTGTTATGTCTGGGGTATGTATGATTGTTTATGGCCGCATTTTATGCCTGATTATCCGGCTCAGGATATTACGCCGCCAAGCAATCTTTATCCGTGCGCAGCAATGAATACAGGAAAATATTTTCTGCAGGCATCAAGCTGGCCTTATAATACTTCGAATAAACTGGTAACTTATCACCTGTTCCATCATCACGGCGATGTTTTTAATCCGCTATATACGCAGGTGCCGCAGGCTTTAACAGTCGTGCATATGCCGAATCTGATGGCGGGTGCGTCATCGTTTACCGTGACTGCTAATGACAGCGCGATTATTGCTTTGACTGTTGACGGCGAAATTATTGGTGTTGCTCAAGCAACCGGCAGTCCGCAGGCAATTACGATTGCGCCGCAGATTCCGGGTACTAATGTAATTGTGACCGTGACCAAACAGAATTATCAGCGTTATCAGGTTACGGCGCCAGTGGTTTCCTCCAGTTATCCGTATGTAATTGCGACTTCACCGGTCATGAATGATTCGGGTGCTAATGGTCAGGCAAATCCTGGAGAATGGGTTGATTATGGCGTGTGGGCAAAGAATATCGGAGTTGGTACAGCGCAAAGTATTTTTGGCAAGATGGCAACCACCGATTCATTCGCAACCATGATTGCAGATTCAAGCTGGTATGGCACAATTGCCGCCGACGATTCGGTCTATTCAAATCCAGCGTACCGGTTCCGGGTTTCGAGAAATACTCCGAATAATTATCAGATTAACTTCACTTTTACATTCAAAGATAATCAGGACAGCACATTCCGTTCTTATAAGTCAGTGCGGGTTTTTGCACCGATTCTGAACTATCAGAGCGTGGCTGTGGTCGGTGGTAATAATAACGGAATATTCAACCGCGGTGAAACGGTTGATGTCGTAGTGACATTGAAAAATGTCGGTGGTGCGGATGCCGAGAATGTTACGGCAAATCTACTGGTTAGTAATCCGCATATAGCGATACTTGAAGGCAACAGCAGTTTTGGAACGATTGCACCTACTCAAGTCGTAAGTAATGCTTGTAACCCGTTTTCAGTTTGTTCAGATACTATAATTATGCCAGGTACGATGGTGCAATTCAGAGTGGCGGTGAATCACAGTTTTTATACAGACACCTTTGATTTTTCGTTACCGGTCGAAATATTTTTTGAAGACTTTGAAGCCAATAACGGCAATTTTGAACCATTGCCGGCAACCGGCGGTTGGGCATGGGGAGTGCCGACTTCTGGACCAAATAATGCTTATTCTGGAACCAAAGTTTGGGCAACCGTGCTGGGCGGTAATTATGCTGCGAGCGCGAACTGGACTTTGACATCACCGGTATTTACTGCAACTGGTAATAATCCGACTTTGAAATTCTATCAGTGGTATGATATCGAAGCGAACTGGGACGGCGGTAATGTCAAAATCTCGACTGATGGCGGCGTAACCTGGAATATCGTTACACCAATCGGCGGTTATAATGGAACGGCCAATACTGCAAATGCCGGTATTGCTGGTCAACCGTGTTTTACCGGCAGAACGACCGGTAATTTCTGGCATCAAGTTGAATTTACATTACCGGTAAATTCGGGTCAGGCTTTTCATGTGCGCTGGCACTTTGGCAGCGATGGTTCAGTGCATTATGCAGGCTGGTATATTGACGATGTGACCGGGATTGGTTTTGCGACGATTCCGCCTGCCAATAATGATGTCGGCGTGCAGGCAGTGCGGGCACCGGGCGCAAATCATGCGGTCAACTTGCCGATGACGCCAATCGCACTGGTTAAGAATTACGGCAGTACAGCCCAGGTTAATTTCCCGGTTGTCTGTTCGATTGTCGGACCGGGCGGCGCGGTCAGATACACCAATACCAAAACCGTTGCGTCGCTTGCTGGTGGTGATACGATTCGGATTAATTTTGACTCCTGGACACCGACCCTTACTGAAGATATCACAGTCGCGATGCGGACTAATTTAGCAGGTGATGCCAATCCGGGCAATGACCGGACATCGAGGATAACGACTATCTCGTTTGATTTATTAGCCGAAAGTTTTGAAAGCGCCACTTTTCCGCCAGATGGCTGGGTTGTTTATAATAATGACGGCGGCACACAACAGTGGCAAAGAAGCACGACTGCTCCGCGCACCGGACTTGCTCATGCTTCGTGTCGCTGGGAAACTTCGACTTTGCAGAACAATGACTGGCTGGTAACTCCGCAGTTTGCTTTGCCGTCAGGTGGCGGTCAGTTAAAATTCTGGTATCGGGTTTCGACTGCCTCGACACCGACTGACCAGCTGGTAATCAGATTGTCAACCAGCGGTAATGCGATTCCGAATTTTACGGTTGTGCTCGATTCGTTTTCACTCACGACCACGACATATATGGAAAAAGTGATTAGTCTTGCTGCTTATGCCGGTCAGAATGTCAATATTGCCTTTGTAAGCAGAGGTCTGTATGCCTGGACAATTTATCTTGATGATATCGTTGTGCAGGGACAGGTAGGTGTCGAAGAAGAGATGCCGACACAGGTCTTAGCGACGATGCTTTACGCACCAAAACCGAATCCGGTAATTAACGGGGTGGCGAGAATATCGTATAGTTTGGCGCAACCGAGTAAAGTCAAGTTATCGATTTATGATGCATCCGGACGAATTATCAGGACTCTGGTTAATACACAGATGGAAAGCGGCATCTATAATCTAATTTGGGATGGTAAAGACGAGCAGAATCGAAAAGTTGCTGAAGGAATCTATTTCTACACGCTGGAAACGCCGTCTTACAATGCGACCAAAAAGATGGTCTTTATAAAATAGAACTAAAATCTACGAGATTAACATGACAAAATCCGTGTTCATCTGTGTTAATCCGTGGTTACAAAACAATGCCGGCGTAGCTCAGTTGGCAGAGCAGCGGTTTCGTAAACCGCAGGTCGGCGGTTCGAATCCGCCCACCGGCTTTTAAAAAACTAAACACGAATTTCAACAATCACGAATGGTACTAATAAAATATTTGTGTAATTCGATTGATTCGTATTATTCGTGGTAAAAAGACAAAATAAAATGTGGACAATAACCTTAAAACAGAATTTCAGTGCTGCTCATTTTCTTAAAGAATACAAAGGCAAATGTGAAGAACTGCACGGCCATAATTATTTAATCGTTGTTCACATCTCATCAAAGAAACTTCCTAAATCAGGTATGGTTTATGACTTTCGGGAAATCAAAGATTATTTGAAGCAGATTCTGCCTGACCATAAATGTTTGAATAATGTATATAAATTCAATCCCACCACTGAAAATCTTGCTAAATATTTCTTTGAAGTAATCAGAAAAAAATATCCGGTAAAGAAAGTTGAAATCTGGGAAAACGAGCAACAGGGCAGTACTTATTCTGCTTAGTCAGATAAGCAAATTATTCTTCAACTAAACTTTTTACCACTCTCATATTTTTAAAATCATCCTTTTCATCTTTTTTCGGAGTTTCCATTATTGCCGGTAAGTGTTTAAATAATGGGTGATTAACAATACGACGAAATCCTTCAAGACCGATTTTACCCTCGCCAATATGCCAATGTCGGTCAACTTGCGAGTTTAAATCGGTTTTAGAGTCATTAAGATGTAATACATGCAATCTCTTCAGACCAATCAAATGGTCAAATTCTTTCAAGGTATAATCTAATCCCTGTTTGTTATGAATTGGATAACCAGCTTCAAATACGTGCGCGGTATCTAAAACAACGCCGAGTCGGTCTTTATCTTTTACCCTATCAAAAATCTCTTTTATCTGTGAAAATTTATTTCCGATTTCAGACCCCATCCCGGCAGTATTCTCCAATAGCAAAATGACCGAATTATCAACTTTATTAAAAGTCTTATTGATTCCATTACTCACTCTTTCAATTGCCGTATCTTCACCTGATTCCAATCGACTGCCAATATGCATAATTAAAAATTGAGCTCCGATTTGTTCAGTTCGTTTCAACTCAATCATAAGTGATTGCAAGGACTTATCAAATATCTCTCGCGAAGGCGACGCCAGATTCGGCAAGTATGGCATGTGTACAAACACTGGGCTGATATCTGTCTTTTGAAGATTTCTTTTAAATTCGTTTATATCACCTTTATTAAGAGGATTATAATTCCATCCCCGCGGATTACGGGAAAAAAATTGTATTGTTTTAGATTTTCTTAACAATGCACGCTCTACGACTTTACTAAATCCGCCCGCAATTGAAATGTGAAATCCAAACCGCATTTATAAGTATATCGCAACTTAAGACATCGTCAATGCAAAATACTAATTATTTTTTATGACAAAAATACTTGACCTTCATAAAATATTGCTATATTATATTTCGAGCCGAAGTGACGGTTATTGGACTGAAAGTCCAGCCCAAAACGAAGGCGAAAGAATTGAGCCGAAGTGACGGAATGGGAGACGTAGCGGACTCAAAATCCGCCGAGGGTGATTCCTCGTGAGGGTTCAACTCCCTCCTTCGGCATTTTTAATTAATATCGTTCCACAATGCAGCAAATAAAAATCTCTAGTATCACTTTATTTACTTTGCTTTACTTTCATTATTTACTTGCCCAATTGATTGCTTATGATACAACCGGTCAGTATTCGTATGCGTACCGAGTCGAAAATATTGTTGGCCAGTTCGAAACCATGAATAACTCGCGTATTTATTATCCAGATTCAATTGGTCAGATTCCTCTCAGCGCTGTTCCCTGTCCGATAATTGTTTTCGGCCATGGTTATCAGATGGGTATTGACCGTTATTATACTTATGCGCAGCACCTTGCCAGTTGGGGTTATGTCGTAGTTTTACCGACTATCTCCAATCCTTTTCCAACTCCTGAACACTATACCCGTGCCCATTCCATGAAAGATGCGGCACAATGGACTGCTAATAAGAATTGGGTGACGAATGATATCTTTCACAATAAAT
>JAGXRL010000022.1 GCA_018335915.1 Candidatus Latescibacterota bacterium | reverse complement strand
TTGCGGGCTTCGATTGCTTTACCGAGCGTGCTTAATGCCTGGTCGGTTTTAGCAAACAATAAAAGACCGGTCGTATCTTTATCCAGACGGTGAATCACGCCGGGCCGGATTTTTGAGTCTTTATGCTCGGGCAGGTTTCGGCAGTGATAGAGCAGTCCCTGCACCAAAGTTCCATGACTATGACCACGGGCCGGATGCACGATGACACCGGTTGGTTTATTGACGACAACGACATCACTATCTTCATAAATAATATCGAGCGGCATTGGTTCACCAGTGATTTTAAAATCGTCTTCGATTTCGTATTGGGCAATGATTTGGTCACCGGGTTTGACCGTGTAACCGGGTTTGGATTTTTTACTATTCACCAATACCGCACCGGCTTTGATAAGATTATGGGCGCGATTACGGGAGACACCGATACCGGATAAAATCAGATAATGGTCAAGCCGTTTGCCCCACATTTTTTCCGAAACAATCCGGCTGAATTCTTTATGCATGTCGGTTACTTAAGGGACGGTCCCTTAAGTGTGTTTTTCTGCTGCTCGATAATCTGTTTGATTGCGGTTTTTGCTAAACTGAACATTTTATTAAAATCGTCAAATGTAAATGGCTGGCGCTCGGCAGTCGCCTGCAGTTCGACAATCCGGTTGGTTTCAGTGAGTACTATATTCATATCTGTTTCGGCCTGGCTGTCTTCGGAATAGTCTAAATCGAGCAGAATATTTTGTTGCACTAATCCGACACTGATTGCACCGACATGTTCGATGATTGGATTTTTAGTAATGCGATTATTGGCTAATAGATTTGCGACACACCGGGATAAAGCGCAAAACGCACCGTTGAGCGCCAGAGTGCGGGTGCCGCCGTCAGCCTGAATCACATCGCAGTCAATAATTATCTGGTTTTCACCGAGATTGAACAGGTTACAGATTGCCCGCAACGAGCGCCCCAAAAATCGGCGGATTTCCTGATTTCTGCCCTGTAATTTTCCGACCGTCGATTCGCGCAAGGTTCGTTGATGGGTGGAACGGGGCAAAAGACTGTATTCGGCAGTAATCCAGCCCTGTCCGGAACCGACTAAATAGGGCGGAACTCTGGTTTCAAAACTTGCCGCACACAAGACTTTGGTATTGCCGGCAATAGCCAGGCAAGAGCCTTCTGCATATTGCAGATAATCCATAATAAATTCGATTTTTCTGGGCTGGTTCCAGTCGCGTCCATCGGCTCTTGACATATTATTTATTCGGAAATTGATGCCCGAAAGACTTCAGTTAAATCAGCACCAAGAAATTGTCGGCCAATACTGGAAAAATTCGGAGTCAGGTCTGAGAGATAAAATTTCATAGTGCCAGCAAGCTTTTGGGGATTGAGCAGTTTTTTTGCCTGTAAGATAATTTTCGTTTCCAGAGCGGTTTCGAGCGCGGCATCAACAATCCTGACTTTCTGCTTGAATACTTTGGCAATCGTGTTTTTTAAAAGCGGATAATGGGTGCATCCCAATAAAAGGGTGTCAATCTTTTCGCCAATCATCGGTGTTAAATATGTTTTCGCAATCTGCAGTGCGATGGGACCGGTCGTCCATCCTTGTTCGGCTAACGGAACAAATAACGGCGTTGAGCGGGCAACAATCTCAACCTGACGGTTTAAATTTTTAATTGCTCGTTCATAGGCACCAGCCAGAATCGTTGCCTGGGTACCAATAATGCCGATACAATTATTTTTACTTGCCTGAACCGCGGCTTTGGCACCGGGCTCGATGACACCGATAATCGGCAGTCTGAAATGTTTTTTCAAATCAGGCAGGGCAACCGACGAGACCGAATGGCAGGCAACAATAATCATTTTCACCTGCCGGTTGACGAGAAATTTTGCGTCCTGCAAGGCAAACCGAATAATGGTCGGGGAAGATTTCGAACCGTAAGGCAGACGGGCAGTATCGCCAAAATAGACGATGTCTTCATAAGGCAGGACTTTTTTCAGTGCTTTGACCACAGTGAGTCCGCCGATACCCGAATCAAAGACTCCGATTGGCTGCTTGTTAAGAGATTTCATTATGGATTAGAATTCGACCCGTTTTTCATAATCACGGATATAATTGACAATGCCGAGATAAATCGCGCGGGCAACGCTGTCCCGATATTTGCTGTTGGTCAGTTTTTTTTCTTCGCTCAATGTCGATAAAAAGCCGCATTCAATGAGCACGGCCGGCATAAAACATCCGCGCAAGACAAAAAAACCTGCCTGTTTGACACCGCGGTCAACATCTTTCAAAATATCAACCGCAGAAGTCTGAACCTGACAAGCCAGATTATACGATTCTCTTAATTGTTCGGTCTGCTTTAAATCAGCCAGAATCAAACTCAGTTCGTCCTGCACAATCGGGTCCGGAATATCGGTTTCGTATCTTAAGGCACCGTCTTCACGGGCTAGAGCCGCGCGTTCCAGGTCGGTTTTTGCTTCGGACAGAAAATAGGTTTCAAAACCAGAAGCGTATTTGTTCGTGCCCGACGCATTGCAGTGAATCGAAATGAACAAATCCGCTTTCTTGTTATTGGCAAAACGGGTGCGTTCGGCAAGCGCGACAAAACTGTCATCGCTGCGGGTCAGATATACTTTCAAACCAAAATCTTCGAGCCGTTTTTTGAGCAGTTTTGCGATTATCAGATTAATCTCTTTTTCCTGAGTGCCTTTTTTACCAACCGCGCCCGGGTCAATACCGCCATGACCAGGGTCGAGCACAACGGTCTTGATTTCCCGGACCGGCACCGCATAAAACTTATACATAATCGTATTCGTTTTATTAACCCGCCGGAAATCATAGGGCTTATCCAGAGTCAGATTAAAAGTCGTTGCGTTCGTTTCAGGTTTAACATCAATCTTTTTAATGATGCCTTTTGGTTTTAAGCTGGTTACGGCAGAAGCGGCATTAAAGACCATGCTCAGATTTGAGTTGGAAATCCGGCTGGTCGTGATATCAACATTGGTATCGACTTCAAAAACCAAAAGCGTGGTGTCTTTGATTGTGGAGAGACTGATTGATTCGATAAGCGGTGCTGCGTTCAGGGAACCGATAAGGACTGATGATAAAATTATCAAGCAGATAATATTTTTAGCATTCATAATAAATATAATTCAAAACTTAAAATTCAAAAGGTAAAAGTTCAAGTCAAAAGTCAAAATTTCTTGCTCTTTAGTTTTAAGACACCGCTGGCAAGCATATTTGCAATTTCAGCGGTTTCGTTTAATAATACATTGATGATGTCTGGTGCCACGAATTTTCCGTCACGCAGTAAACATAACCAGTATTTTGTTTCGTTTGCGCTTTTCAGGGCAATTTCATAGAATTTTTTAAACTCTAACCGTGAGCTGGAAGCACGCGCCTCGACTAAATTCGCACCGATAGATGTTGCTGATTTAACAAGCTGATTGCTGATTATTACTAAACTGCGTCGATTCGGCAATTTATCGGTTAATGATATAATATTTAGAGTAAAATGATAACATCGTGTTTTAATGTCGCTTTTGAATTTTGAATTGTAATTTTGACTTTTGCCTTTTGAATTTTGATTTGTCATCATCTGGTTCTTTTTTTCGCTTCGATGCGGTCCTGTCTTTCCATTGCTCTCCGTTTCAGTTCTTCCCGTTTATCAATCGTCTTTTTGCCTTTGCACAGGGCGAGCTCGACTTTGGCAAAACCGCGGTCTGAAAAAAAAAATTTCAAAGGAATCAAGGTATAACCGCGCTCGCGCACCTTGCCATAGAGCCGTTTGATTTCATCTTTGGTCAAGAGCAGGCGGCGCCGGCGTTTTGGTTCGTGATTAAAGATATTGCCGCTGTGATAGGGCGCGATATTAATTTCGTGAAGATAGACCTGACCAGCGTTAACCGAAGCATATCCGCCATCTAAAGAAACTCCGTTGGCACGGGCTGATTTCACTTCCGTGCCAAAAAGTTCGATGCCGGCAGTATAGTTCTCGAAAATCGTATATTCGTGATATGCCTTGCGGTTGGTGGCGATTATTTTCATTGTATTTATTATAAAGGGTAATTAATAACAGTCAAGACCAGAAAGTCATTTACTCTTAAGGGGCGCACCGATGCGGCATAAAGTCAAAAGTCAAAACTCAAATGTCAAAATTTAAAACAAATACCACAGAGACACAAAGGCACGAAGGGCACAAAGTGAGAATATGGCTAAAGAATTTATAAAGAGACCAGGAGTCCAAGAAGAAAAAATCTCCTGTTTTCCTGGTTTCCTTATAAAAGCATTTGTTTTTCCCGCACCCATTTATTTAAGGGACGCACCCTTAAAACCGGGAGCGTCCCTTGTTTTAGCGGTTTTCAATTACCCCTTGCTTATTTTTCCGGTTTATTTTGTTTAACAAAAAGTCTTTTTTATATATCATACGAATTAAAAACTTAGCTTAATAAAAGATAAAGAAAAGAAAAAACTTACTCTTAACAAATCGGGAAAAGTAAGTATAATTATAACATTAGTGATATAGTGGTAAAAACATTATAACGCAAGAATAATGATACGAAACACAAGATATAAGGGAAAGAATAGGCGAGTATGTTTATATCGTATCATTTTTGGTCTCATCTTTACATCTTACAGGCACCTCCTTCACACATTATTGAGAGCGAGAAATATTTCTCAGGGCAGTTCTCAAATAAATGTAGTGAAGTGCAGGTTTGATTTAGGGAGGAGTGAGAAGTGAGGAGTTTTTATCTGCTCCCAGCTCTCTCTTCACTGCTCTCTAATAACGGTGCTCTGCACCAAAGTTATGCCCGAAAAAACAAAAAAGAGTTAAGAGTTGAAGAGTTTAAGGGTTTTAGAGTTGAAGAACCACAATATGGTTTAACTCCGAAACACCCAAACACCACAACTCCTAAACTTAATTCTTTGGAGGAAAAATATGCGTAAAAATATATTAATAGTAATGCTCGTTTCATTGGTATTTACAATACCAGCATTCGCGCAATTACTGAGCGAAGGGTTTGAAGGCGCAACTTTCCCGCCCGATGGCTGGGTTGTTTATAATAATGACGGCGGCACACAACAGTGGCAAAGAAGCACGACTGCTCCGCGCACCGGACTTGCTCATGCCTCGTGTCGCTGGGAAACTTCGACTTTACAGAACAATGACTGGCTCATTACACCACAGATTGGGATTCCGACAACCGGCGGAGTATTAAAATTCTGGTATCGGACTTCATCATCATCAACGCCAATTGACCAGCTGGTAATCAGATTGTCAAACAGTGGTAATGCACCTGCTAATTTCACGGTCGTGCTCGATTCGTTCGAAGTGAACAATACAACTTATCAGGAAAAAGTGATTAGTCTTAATACATACAATAATCAGAATATCTATCTTGCTTTTATCAACCGCGGTTTGTATGCCTGGATTTTGTACATCGACGATGTACTGGTTGAAGGCAGTTTTCTCAATGATGTCGGCGTGCACAGCATTCTGAGTCCTGGTTTAACCGCATTGGTCAATGTGCCAATAACGCCGTCAGCAAGAGTAATCAACCCGGGTTCGAATAACCAGACCAGTTTTGCCGTAATCTGCTCGATTACGAACAGTGCAAAAGCATTGCTCTATACTAATACCCAAACGATTTCGCTGGCATCAGGCGGAGATACGACCGTCAATTTTGGCTCCTGGACACCGACCACATCAGAAGCAATTACAGTGATGATGAAAACCGCTCTGGCGGGCGATGAAAATACCGCGAATGACCGGAAAGAACAGACCACTAATGTCGAACCTTATATTTACATCGGCAACGCAACGACCGGTTCGTATCTCTACACGATGAATTGTAATGCGAATAATTCGGTTTCCGAAGCAATTTATTTACAATCAGAAATCGGCTATTATGGTTCGATTACCAATTTTGCTCTGTATAAGAACTCTGGTACTAATGTTGACCCGATTGACGGCGTATCAATTTATATGCGGCATATCGCAGACACTGCGACTGTAACGGGCGGTTGGGATTATTCTGATTATACGCTGGTCTATTCTGGTCAGTTTACCAATAATGCGACTGACGGCTGGATGAATGTGACTTTGTCAACCTCGTTTGTTTATAATAATGTGGATAATCTTCAGGTTATGATAGTGAGAGAAGCAACTTCTTTTAGTGGTTATCCTTATTATCGTTATACGACAACTTCACCAGTATATCGAACCGATATGGATATGGTGCGACCATGCCGACTTCATTGACCCGAACCTATTATCGGACAAATGTCCGGTTCGGTATAACACCATCAACCCCGCCGGCAAATGATGTTGGCACTCGCTATATGATAACTCCGCCGACATTCCAGTATTATGGTTCGGCAATACAGCCATCTGCAATGATTGTGAATTATGGCAGTGCGAACCAGACCGGTTTTGCAGTGCATTGTACGATTTATAACAATGCGAAAGCAGTACTGTATAATAATACGCAGACGGTTTCGCTTAATGCGGGTGTTGAAAGCATTGTTAATTTTGGTTCTTATTCAGCAAGCACAGTAGAAAGCGTGTTTGTCGCAGTCAGAACCGCGCTCGCAGGTGATGCAGTGCCAGGCAATGACCGCAAAGAAAGAAGAACCGAACTTCAATCCGATATTACAATCGGTACGGCAACGACCGGTTCGTATTTTTATACGATGAACTGTAATGCGGCTAATTCGGTCGGTGAAATGCTCTATCTGCAGTCAGAAATCAATGCTTATGGCGATATCACGAGTTTTGCGCTATATAAAAACTCGGGCACCAATGTTAACCCGATAAACGGGGTCGCCATTTATATGAAACATACTGATGCGGCCACGACGACAAGCGGTGCCTGGGATTTGACCGGTTATACCCAGGTCTATTCTGGTCAGTTTACGAATGATGCAACTGCAGGATGGATGCGGGTAACTCTTACAACTCCGTTTAGGTATAATAATCTCGACAATCTCTCGGTCTTGATTGTCCGAGAGGATGCGGTAATTACCGGTTATCCTTATTACCGTTACACGACAACTTCTCCAGTATATCAAGCTCGGTATGCTTATGGTGCGACTCTGCCAACCACGATTAATAATACTTATCTTCGGGCAAATGTCCAGCTGGGCATGACACCGCAGACACAGCCGGCAAATGATGTCGGCGTCGCGTCAATCTTAACGCCGGGTGCAATCCAGTTTATCGGCGATTCTTTACGACCATCAGCCAATGTCAAGAATTATGGCACGGCTAATCAAGCCAGTTTTAATGTGGTCTGTTCGATTGTCAATGGTGCCAAAGCAGTGCTTTATACCAATACCCAGAATATCGGTCTTAATGCCGGTCAAGCCCAGGTCGTGAATTTTGACGCGTATCAAGCAACCATGGGTGAACTGGTTACAATCATTGTGCGCACGACTCTTGGCGGCGACCAAGTTGCTGACAATGACCGTAAAACAAGTACCTGTGATGTGGTCGAAGAAATTATTATCGGTACTGGCACTTTAACTCAAAGATATCCTTTGGCTATGTATTATGGTTATGAACGGAGCGCATCCTTGTATATGGATTGGGAAATGAGTGGATACATCGGTAATATAAACGGATTATCCTGGTATATTCAGTCACTTACTGCGCATGTTGACGGACCAGTCAAAATCTATATGAAGACGACCACGGATACGATTTTTGCTACCGCAACTTATTGGGATACGCTTATTTCTGGAGCCACTTTGGTTTATGATAATACCAATACGGTATTTAATACCGGCTGGTTTGGAGTCGGCATTAATCCATTTAATTATACGGGCGGTAATCTGCTGGTTTTGGTTGAAACCAATTATGGCGGTGGTGGCGGAGAAGGTTTTAGTGCCAAAGCAATCCGTTATACTTCGACCAGTCCAAACTACCGACATCATTATCATTATACGGATAATAACCCGCCGACCACAACTGGCTACCGCAGTTATTCAAGACCCAATATCGCATTGGCTCCGCAAAAAGCAAATGATGTTGGTATCAGTGCAATTTTG
>JAGXRL010000021.1 GCA_018335915.1 Candidatus Latescibacterota bacterium | reverse complement strand
AGAGCGCTTTTTAGAAGTATTCGCCACTCGGAAAAACGCTCTCTAAATTTGCTCTGAATATGCCCGCCATGACGGTGTCTTAAATAAACAAAGACAAGAAACAGAGCAGTCAGGAGATTGCTCACCAAAAATATTATGGGCACGGTTTTTATCTGTTCAGGATTTTTTATCAAGACAAAGACAAGCGCGAAATAACTGGTACCGAGAATCAGTTTGCTGATTGTGATATATATCATCTTTTCCCAGCCCAGAAATACCCATTCCAAGAGCAGGGCGAAAGGGAACAATGACAGGCCATAGAGCATAATCAGCAGTTTGACTTCATACGGTTTATTAATGACCAGTGCGATAATCATCAAGACAATAAAAATAATTGCGGCTAATACTTGTCTGAGCGTAACAACATTGTTGATATACTTGTTTTGTAAAGACCGCTCGCCGGTTTTTAAGGATTGGGCAATATCACGGGTACCGATTGAAACCAGCCCCAGATTAGTCAGAAAAGAACCGAATGAGAAGAAAGCAAAAGCAAAACTGATTTTGCCAAAATTACTCACTTCAAGCACTCGGGCAAGATAAACTATAGCAAAGAAGTTTAAGAGATAATTTAACCCGTCGCCGATGAAAAGGATAACGAAGTTTTTTGCGGCTCTCATATTCGTGTTAATAATTCACGAACCGGTTCGAACTGCTTTTGCCAGGATTCAGTTTTTTCGTCTCGTAATTGAACGATTTCCGAATAGAGTCGGGTTAAGTTTTGCTGAGCATTATTGATTGCCTGGATTATCGATGGGGTCTTATTTTCAGTATGAACAACGCCTTTATAAAAATATTTTCGTAAAGTCGGGGTGTCAGATATTATCAAAGGTCTGGTTAAACCAACCGCTTCATAGGCACCACATAAGACAGTATTCAAACGATTTGTTAAGACCATTATCAAGCTTGAGTCTTTTAATATTTGCAGATAATCGGTATCAGATAAATAGCCGGTAAGACGAATATTTGAAGGTAATGATAATTTATCCAGTTTTTTACTATTACCGGTCAGGTTAAACTGAAGATCGGGCAAAGACCGGGCGGTCTTGATAATTTCCTGAATCGGTTCGTCTTTACCATAACCGCAGATTACTGTAATTGCGGTCTGCGTGCCCGGTTTAAACTGGGATGGCGAAAAAGGGATTTTATCTTCAAGCACGACCGTGTTTGTATCCTTAAGCAAAACCTGTTTAAGAAGGTCCTCGTTATGAACTATGTTTAAGGCAATATGTTTAATCATCGAAGAGCAGAGATTGAGATATATTTTCTGATACCAGTTATGAGTGAAAAAAATACCAGAGTGGGTGTCAAAGATTAATTGTTTGCGAAACATTTTGCAGTAGAGATAAGCAGGAAATGCGGCGTGAATAGGCGGGAGCTGGACAAAAACCGTGTCAAACTTTTCAGCGACTAAATTCAGAAATGTCAGAAAAATCAGAAGCGGATAATTTAATAATCTTACAACCGGCACTGAACTTACTTTGGCAGTAATTATCTTCGCCTGCAGACACTCGGCTAATACTTTTGACCTTTGGGTAATATTATAGGCAAGAAAGGCGGTTTTTTTAGCCATGAGATAATTCTAAATTTTGATTATAATACTCTAAAAACAGACGCTCGTAAATAGTAAAAGTGTTTTGCGCAATGATTTTCCAGTCATAGTATTTTTGGGCTAATTCGCGACATCGGGAATACTGAGCAGGATTATTTAAAATATGCATAACTCCGTCAGCAATCTTTTCGGTCTTGGAGGCTAAAATACCGATTTGTGAACAGTCTTCTGGAAAATGGCATAAGGTGCCGGAAACGACCGGTGTATTGCAGGCAAGGGATTCAATAACATTTACGCCAATGCCGCCCCATTTATTATATTGGTCTGAACCGGGCAAAACTAATAGATCAGCAGTTTGATAGTATTGTTTTAATCGGTCGTGCCGCTGGCGGGGAATTATTGTACAGCCGGACTTAAGTGCTAAATTATAATATGGGTCTGAAACTTGAGCACCAACGATAATAGATTCAACCGGCATTTTGTCCTTTAATTTATTGAAAGCATAAATAACTTCAGCACTCGCTTTATACTGGTCTAATCTGCCAATATAAAGAATGATTTTCTTATCAAGAGATAGACCAATTTTTTTGCGCACCTGGATTTTATCTGCCGGTACGAACTGGTTAAAATCAATACCCATGGTCTGGATATTGGTTTTGCCGTCAATGCCAAATCTGCTGATTGATTGCTGGCAGGCGTGAGTCAGGCACAAGAAATGGTCAATATTTGATAAGTGTTTACGGCACGCAAAATTTTCTAATATGAGGAGCGGTAATATGCTATATAATAATTTTCGGCGAGAAAGCAGAGACAATGGCGGACAATCACCATGGTGTTGAGCAATGATAGGAATCGATTTGCAATTGTTAGCAATAGCATAAGTTAAATAGTTGAAAATGCCGTGCAGATGAATGATAATCTGATTTTGCACTTCTTGTTTCAATGCATTAATTAGGCATGGGGAAAATTCCCGGCCATAAGTCAAAACCCGTGACGGGAAAACGCGATAGGTAATATCGTCTTTTGTTTCGAGGTATTGTTTATGACAGGTTTTTTCCGGCAGCCAGCATTCAATCCGGCAATTTTTTATACCGAGTTTTTGAATTGCTTTGGCAGTCTGGATATGCCAGCCATTATATATGTCTTCTTCTAAATTTTGTGATGTCCAGGATGGCGAATGATGCAGAATCTGGATTATTTTTCGTGACACTAAAACCTCAAATGAGGAGCATCACTGATTTGTTGTTTTGTTGACTGCGAGACAAACCTGACAGGTATTAAAGTGAATATCGACCGTATCTTTGACTTCATAAGCATAACCGCCGGCAAGAGTGACGGCAACCGGAATTTTCTTTTGCTGACACGCCTGAATTACGATCTGGTCGCGTTGTTTAAGTCCTTGTTTGGTCAAGCGCAACTGACCGAGCTGGTCTAATTGAAACGGGTCAGCACCGGCCAGATACACAACCAATTCAGGTTTTTGCTCGGTAAGGATTTTATCGACAGCGGGCTCGAGTATTTGCAGGTATTCTTTGTCACCGGCGCCATCATCTAAACCGATATCCCAGTCTGATTCTTCTTTAATCGGATAGAGATGTTCCTGATGGATTGAAAATGTAAAAACCGACGCGTCGCCCTGGAAAATTTTTGCGGTGCCATTACCCTGATGCAAATCGCAGTCAATAACCGCCGCTTGGCTGATTAAACTAAGCGCCTGCATTTTTTTGATGCCGACCGCAACATCATTGATGTAACAGAAACCTTCACCATGGTCAGCAAAAGCGTGATGAAAACCGCCGCCTAAATGAACCGATATAACATCTTGAATCGCTTGCTGGCAGGTTAGAATTGTTCCCTGGGTATGCAATAAATATGCGTGAATAATCTCCTGGGTTAAGGGCAGTTCAGAACGGACCGTGCGTTGAGACCAGCGCAGATTCACCATATCATCGACATATGATTTGGTGTGCACGAGCAGAACATCTTTAACATTGGCCGGTTCGGGATTGATAAAATCTGCTTCGGTAGCCAGATTTTCCTTAAGCAGCCGTTCTTTCAAAAGACGGTATTTTTCAGTCGCAAAAACATGTGGTCCAAAATCAGCTTCATATTTATCAGAATAAACAATTTTCATAATCGTGTGAATAATTATAATGATGAAACAAGCCCAAGTCAATTGATTTTATTACATGATAAGGATATTTGTATCGCTTGACCCGAATTTGTTCGGCTAGGATAAATTTTTCGTGCCACCTCTTGACAATATGAATAAATTGACATATAGTTATTTTTAATGAATAGAAATTTACAGGGGCGATTAGCTCAGCTTTGGTTAGAGCGCTTGCTTGACATGCAAGAGGTCACCTGTTCAAGTCAGGTATCGCCCATTAAAACAAGGGTATGTCGAAAAAGACATACCCCTTTTTTTTACCCTGATTATGCTTGAAATCTTTGAAAAATTACTGCGCCTGCAGCAGATTGATAATGAACTGACGATTCTGGAAAATAAAAGCAAAGAGATGCCGCGACGGATTGAAGGTATTCTTTTAGTCAGCGAAGACAAGAAAAAAGAGTTTGCTTCACACCAGCAACATATCATCGAGTTGAAAAAGAAGTATAAATTGACGGAAGTTGATTTAAAAGAGACCGAAGATAAAATCAGTCAATATTCGACCCAGCTGTATTCGGCAAAGACCAATGACCAGTATAAAGCGTTCTTAAAAGAAATCGAGAATCAGAAAAAACAGAAAAACACGATTGAAGATAAATTGATTGATGTGATGGATAATATCGAAACCACAGAACACGAATCAAAACAGATTGAAACAGAGATGGCGGAAATTGAAAAAGAAACACAGGCAAGAGTGGCAGTAATTAAAAGCGAGCAAGAGAATGTAAAACTTGCGATTGAGGAGCGGTCGAAAACACGAGCCGATTTATGCAGTACCATCGGCAAAGAAACCCTGGCGATTTATGAACGGATTCGTAAAGGTAAAGCCGGTCTGGCTGTGGTTACGATTATGGACGAGAGATGCCAGGGGTGTTTAAATCCCCTGCCCGCGCAAAAGATTCTGGAAATCAAGAAGAACGAACGGCTTCACTTCTGCGAATACTGCGGACGGATTATTGTTTC
>JAGXRL010000020.1 GCA_018335915.1 Candidatus Latescibacterota bacterium | reverse complement strand
ATCTCTGCCATTCCAGGTCAGATTATAAGTGCCAGTATTGTAATGACCGTTAACTAAAGTTCTGATGATTCTGCCTGATGCATCATAGATTCTCAAACTCGCTTGAGTCGGTTTGGCAATATTGAATGAGATAAGGGCATTACCGCTTACTGGATTCGGTGTTACTGTATTAAGAGCAGTCACATATATATTTGAGTTGCCATTTTCTTCAATCCCGGTTGATGGTGAGTAGAGACGGACATTATCAATAAAGATATTATTACCATACTGAGAAAATGCTAATAGACCAAGCCAGAGATTACCGCTGAATGCACCCAGATACACGACATGCTCTTCCCACTGATTCACGGGTCCGTAGCGCATAAATGCCGCAACCCGGGTAAAACTTGTCCCGTTAATCGAAGTTTCGACTTTGACACTGTCTGGTCCGTAAGTCCCGCCCGAATACATATTATCATGATACATATGAAACTTCAAAGTGCACGGCACTGCAGTCGCACCCATGGCAACTGCCGGTGAAATCAAACGGGCACTGCCGGTGGTGGCAGAATAACACGGATAACCTGCCATACCTGCTCCTTCAAACGGAGTACAAGTCGGGTTTGTACCGGTCGCATATCTCTGCCAGTTATAGGTTCCAACTAAAGGAATCGCCTGCCAGCCCGAAGGCGGGAAAGTTGGGTCATTAAACCCTTCAGATAATAAAGCGGATGTTACATTAGTTGACTGGGTTCTTCGGTCATTACCCGGATTGGCATCGCCAGTCAGGTTGGTGCGCATTGCGACCGTAACATCTTCAGTAATCGTCGGTGTCCAGGCATCAAAGTTTACCCGGATTGTATCGCCCACCGCGAGTGAGGCAACGGTTTTTGTGTTGGTGTATCTGACTGCGTTGCCAGTACCGATAACCGAACAAACGACCGGGAAATTAGTCTGAGCCGCAGTGCCGAAATTTTTAACCAGGGCGATTGGCGTCATCTGGGTATTGACTGCGTGATTCGCGCCCGGAGCCCGCACTGCCTGCACGCCGACATCATTAGTTGCCGGTGGCTGCGGTGCAAAGCCGATACCAGTTACATCATCAATATACCAACCTGCATAATTAACTGAACCGTCGGAGCCAAAATGCCAGCGGATATGGAAAGTCTGACCCGTATTCAGGGTTAATGGAAATTCGACTTCATGCCAGAAATTACCCGTTGTTCCGCCCGTAAAACATGGTTCACCAGGAATCCCGGCATTTGCAGTGTTGGCAGTACCATTATAACCGCCGACCGGTGTTAACAAAGTCCAGGTGTTACCGCCATCAGTCGAGATTTTAACATTTCCGCCGTCCCAGTTGGTTTCAATATCATACCATTGCCAGAATTTCAAAGTCGGATTATTGGCTGATGCCGTGTATTGTTCTGAAGTCAATTTCCAGTTAGAACTTACCGCATAATTACCGCCTAAAACAGTTGCCCAAAGCTTTGTGCCGCTATGAGCACCTGGCGGTCCTACGGTCGGTACGCCCCATGCCCAGGCACCGGTTAACGGGTCAGCAACATAATTACCGTCTGATGTTTCAAAGTCCTGCGTATAAATGTCAGCCACAAGACAGGTTCTGGTCTTCCGGTCATTACCCGGAAATTCATCGCCCGCCAGAGTCGTTTTCATCATTACATTCAATTGTTCTTCAACCGTCGGTGTCCAGCTCGGGAAATTAACCGTCGTGGTTGCCTGCGTTGCCAGAGATGCAACCATCTGCGTGTTCGTATATCGAAACACATTACCCGGACCAAAAATCGAACAGACTACGGCAAAATTGGTCTGCGCTGCGGCACCATAGTTTTTTACGAGTGCACTGGGGGTCATTGCCGTGTTAATCATATGCGTCGCACCCGGACTGATAATCGCATCAACGCCGACATCAGTCGTAAATACCTGGTCATCTAACATCTCGTGATTATTAATATAGACCGTTGTATATCCACCCGGATAATACATTGCACCAGTGGCAGTATATCCCATACCGTAAACATTAGAACAAGCCGTCGGTTTATTAGGTAATTGGGTCCAGGTATTGGTTACCGGGTCATATTTATATGCTTCGCCGACCCGGGCTGTTGGACCATTGCCGCCGACCACATATAAATGGTTATTACTCACTGCCCGATTGGCACGATATACTAAAACACCGGGTTTGGTCAAACCAGTGGTCCAAGTAATTGTGCCAGGATTGGCTGTATTAATCGTGCCGACATAAACTGTATTGGCACCACCAGCCGCAGTATAACCAGTCGCCGCAATAAGTTTATTGCCAATCACACCGCAGCACGGTGAACCGCCAAACACAGCTGGCAATGGGGTTGCCGTGGTCCAGGTATTGGTTATCGTGTTTAACATATAAACTGTCGCAACTGGTGGAGAAGTGGTTGACCAGTTGCCGCCGCCGACCACATAAATCCAGGTATCATTATATACGGCAGTTCCAAAATCATGATTAACTGCGGGCATTGCCGGACCGGTTGTCCAGGCATCAGTCGCCGGGTCATAGATTTCGACTACATTCATACCCGTTCCAAATGTGACGCATCCGCCCATAACATAGATTTTACCACCTGCCAAAGCGGCACCGCCAATACTACGGGTAGTCGTCATTGCTGCTTTTGTTGTCCAGGTATTTGTCATAACATCATATTCTCGGACATGATTAGTCTGAGCTCCACCTGAAGTTAATGGTCCGCCAAATGTGTAATACTTATTATTAATAACCGGCGACACCATATGATGGGCACGGGTTTCAGGCATCGGCGCTTTTGTAGACCAGGCAGCATCAATCGCCGGACCTTGTTCTATTTTCGGCTCCAGCACAAAATCAACTGGGCCCGGTGCATAGTCTGCTGACACATTGGCAAAACCTAATGTCCATACACCAAGCAACATCATTACAAATAACAACTTTTTCATATTTTATCTCCTCTGTATATTTTTATTGAATTTTTATGCATTATTTTTTTGTTTGTCTAATCCTCCTTTCTTTATAGTATATATCAAGAGCAGTTCGCATCAACCACTCTGTTTTTATAAAATATTGTGCGTTCGAATTCATTGGCTCTATTTCTCAGGATTCCGAATTCGCTTCATAATCTTATCTGTCTCTGCGACTCTTTTAATATGATAATATTATAAATTTTTGCGTATTTGTCAAGAGTTATGTTAGAGAGCTCGGAAAAACTCGCTCTCTTAATCAGGACTTGTTCAGAAGTCTCTGTTAGAATAAAAAATCAGAGCACGAATGTGTCGTGTTCTTGTTTATCCCGTTCGCTTGACAGTTCTGTGAAAAAAGTTATCCAGCTGACTCCAATTGCGTCGAGATAATTCAGGATAGTGTCTATGCGAGGCGCTTTGATTAACTCATTTTCTAATCGGGCAATAAAAGTTTGTCCCGACTTGGGTTTTAACTTCATTCTCTGAGCAACTTGCAGTTGTGTTAAATCAGCATTTTTCCGTAACTGACTTAATTTAGGAATAATTAGTTTATAAAATCGCATCACTGAAAATATTACTGATCAGTAATATATTTGTCAAGCTCTTTTTTCTTCTAACATTCTATATTCCATATTCTTAATTCAATATTCTAACAACCAAGGGGAGCTATCCCCTGGTTCAAGACGGAAATCAAGGTTCAAGGGTTCAAAGGTTCAAGGATAGGAACTGAATAATAAGTTGCGAAAAGTTCATAGTAAGAATACTCGATAATTATCGGGCAGGTTTTGTGATATCCTGAATCGCACAAACTGAAAACTGAATACGGACGCGACTACGGAACCAAGGTTGGAGAGAACATCGGGTAGAACAGCGGGACCGGATGCGGG
>JAGXRL010000019.1 GCA_018335915.1 Candidatus Latescibacterota bacterium | reverse complement strand
CATCAAACCATTGACACTCAACGTCCAAGCCAGGGGATTGTTATCCAATTTCGAAGGCAGGCACCAGTTGGGGTCTAGTTGGTAAGTACCCAATATGTCACTGATTTTCTTCGCGTGACCGCCTGCGGTTTGCTTGGAGACACCCATACGTTTGCACAATTCATCGGCACGCATATACGGAGACTGGGATTTGTCGAACAGGAAGTTGACCTGTCCCAAGCGTGTACATGATCCCCGCCGCCCATGATTTTGCCTTTCCATTCACCAGCGGGGACGGGCGTTTACGCGCCAGCGTCGCCGCCATCTTGCGCGCCATGCCCGCGTATTCTTCGTTGAGATGTTCCTTGCAAAAGGCGTCGCTGACCGCGGTGATCTCATCGTAGACTGCCTGCATGGATTCAGGGACTTTGAGGGAATTGGTTTTCATGGTTTAACTTTTTCCTTTTGCATTTGCGGTTGCAAAGCCCACAGGGACATCATCATCCGAGACCCTAAGGGTTTCCTTGACTGACTCGCAATCCCGCAGACAAGACTCTCCTGCCTGACATGACGAAGGTTATCGGGACAAACCCTTAGGGTCTTCATAGTTCACCTCGAAACGCCCCTCCCGATGGTCGCAGCACGGACGGTAACAACGTCCGCCCAAAGAACGGGCGCAACTCCTCCCCCTCAACGGACTGTGACTCCCGCACCGACGCCAGCATGGGCATTTGGTCTCCATCCATTAACTTGGTAATCCAAGTTTCTGTCTCACCAAACTAATTAACAATGGTTTGGCAACTTCAAAAGCAAAGCCGCCAGTTTTCGCCATTATCTCTTTTGCTTTATTCCAAATCTTGTTATCGCGTGCTGAATCAAGAAATTCGTGCCCTTGCCAAGTTAGTCTCTGAGGCATCCATTGCATATCTTGCAGACTTGAAGCGTCTATCGCAACTAAAAGCCCCGCTTCATGCAAGAGCATGATGTGATAATAGACCTGCTCGTCAGTATAACCCTCAAACTCACATGAAATATCGTCGCGATAGTTTTCCTGTTCTTCTATTCGCATTAATATATGTCGTGCTAATTCCATATCACGTTTCATAATTCACCTTTGAATGCTTTGTCTAACACGCTCGGTAGTAAAGCGCCCAATTCTTCTTGAGTTTTTGATTGTAACTCCCGCAGCGACGCCAGCCGCGCTTGGACGCTATCGAGATACGCCACTATACGCCGCTGTTCGTCTTTCAGTGATGTCATTTTTTAGGTTTCCGTTCTCGAAGAATTATTCCAATGACTCTTAGACGGTCTGATAGTTCAGCATCATTTGTACCCGCATTATCATAGAATCTCTGTAAACTGGCTTTCGTGGGTAATTTTTTAGCTCTTGAAAAAATCTGATTGATGGCTCTTTCTGCTATGCTCTTAACCAAACTAACTTCTTGAAGACCCTGTTCGTCTGGAAAGTTGCCCTGATGAACAAATTCATTTCTGGTGTTATAAAGTGATGAAAGCAAGTCAGCGGCTTTTGGGTCATGACGCAACAAAATTCCTATCCGACTGATAACATTTTTCATCGTGAATTGCTCTGATGTCTGAAGTGCAATTAGCTCAAGAATTTGCCACAACAAAAGAAAAGCCAGCCGCCACTCATTAGTTTCATGTGCTTGGGCGTATTTTTGTAAGGCTTCAACAATGAGCGCAAGTGTTTCCGTCTCTTTTGGGATGGCTTTGAAGTTGCGAGCTAATTTCCGCAAATACTTAATTTCTTGGACGTTAATGGCGTTCTGCTGAAATTCTTCAAGCTTGGGCGTACTGTAAAGAAGCATATCAAACTCGCCAGTATTCTTGAAAACACAATAGACAGGAGGTGGTAACACTTTTGAAAGAGGTCGTGGATAACCTCCCCACTGTTTGTTATATGTACCGTAATGATGATACAAATCAAAAATTGCCCGCATTAGGTCAAATGAAGGTGACACTTTATCAAAACCTTCTCTTGCATTTCTTGCTTCTGCTTCGACTAAAACAGGCACAAAACGCGACTCAACATCAATGCGTCCATTTTGTCGCCTCAAATACATATCGGCTTCCTGCAAAAATCTTGGAAATTCAAAATTCTTTCGCACGTGCTTCCAATTGCTGAACAGCAATTGGACACCCAGAATCTCTATCTTCTTTATTGGCGGTGGGTTGTTGGATGAAGCATGAAACGGAAGCAAAATGGTATATTTTTCTATTGGGCGATCAAGATAACGTTTGACTTCGGCAGCCAGTGACCTTCGAAAACCATGAATATCTTGTTTCTTGAGTTTCTTCAATCGGAATACGGTTTTATAGACCAATCCTTGTCTCACATCTAATGCATCTATTCCGAAGAGCTCAAGGTTCTGTACAAGGATTTTCCGAAAAAGCATCAGAGAAAACCCTTTAGTCGTTTCAACTCTCCCATCTTCCTTAATTTCTAAAATATCCAGTAATTCCTTTAAATAGCGCTTAATTAAGGGTTCGTCTTTTTTATCCCATTTTACTAACTGAGTGGGCTTTAGTTTTACTGGCATTTTATAACTCCCCTTTGAATGCTTTATCTAAAACACTCGGTAACAACGCGGACAATTCCTCACCCGTCTGGGACTGTAACTCCTGCAACGCATTGACCTTCATCATCTTAAATTTATGTTGAGATGGATTCATGGTTGCCCCAGCTTCTTTTCAATCAAATCCCAACGATTTCTATATTCGCTCACATCCCAACCTGTAAATGACTTATAAGGTGGCAGGGTTACGGTTCTCACTTTGCTATCATTATGCTCCTGGCCTTTTTTGCCTGGAGCGTCGAGCCAAGCGCGATGAGCCCTGCTGATTTCTCTTGCCATTACTGGTGACGGAATAATGTAGTAAACAAAATCTGACTCACTTTCAGGTTCTGGTATGCCACCAAGTACCCAAAAGAAATTCTCGCCAAAATTCTTTTCTGATTTCATTCCGACACTGCAAGTACGCCCGCCCGGCACAAAGGTTTTTACTTGGATGTGAACAAAGCGCGTTCCTTCAATATTACTGCATAGAATGTCTGTGTTAGGCGTGTTACCCATTGTAATCACTGCTGAATATCCCCTACGACAGAGTTCGCCTGCTACGAAAAATTGACTTGCATTTCCTCTTGTGCTTTTTTCCTTTGCCATCTCGCAACTCTCCCTGAAACGCCCACTCCCGATGGTCGCACCTTCGGCGGACAATATCCCACTCGCTACGCTCGGGAACGATGTCAACGCCAACCAAAGCCGTACCTCCGACAATTTCCCCAAGTATACCCCACGATATTTCGTAAGATTCAGCGGAATTTGCGGCGGCGCTGGGTATAATCCCCCGCATGAATCCCATCCTATTCCGCGCCCATGCGGTGCAGCGCATGTTCGAACGAAAGATCTCCCCCGGAAAGGTCCGCGCGGCGTTGCTGAACGCGGATGTC
>JAGXRL010000018.1 GCA_018335915.1 Candidatus Latescibacterota bacterium | reverse complement strand
TTGTTGAAACGTACAGAAATTACCGCAGGCTGCTACTGACCATTCAGCCCGGTCTGCAGTCCTGCGTGCAGGCGATCGATGGCAATGCGCCGGAATATTCGGTGAACACTCCGGATGCGGCGCTGTTGTTGGGAGCTTACTCTCGGGCAGACTCCATTCTTACTGAGCAGCCCTCCCAACTCCCGCCAGAATTTTTGTTTGGGGCTGAGCCAGCCCACGACTGGTGTTATTACTACCAGAAAGCCTCGCTTGCCCGCCAGCGAGGACAATGGGATGAGATTACAAGGCTCTACCAGGAGGCGGCAGGAAGAAGTTTGTATCCGCAAGACCCAATTGAGTGGATGCCGTTCCTGCAAGCATTCGCCGTTACGGGGGATTTACAATCCCTCGAAGAGCGAGCGCCAGGAATTGTCGAAGTCCCTTTTGTTGCCAGACAAGTTTGCGGCAGTCTAAAAACGATTCCAAACCTGAAAGATGAGACGCTGCATGTGGTTGAGCAATTTTATTGTTCTGATAAATAGACACAGTATCAACCTAAAAGGGCGTTTGCAATGACTTTATATTTTTCAATTCGTAAGCCGGAAAATCTTATTCCATTTCTGATTATTTTTATTTTTTTTATGCTAAATTTCAGTAGTGTTCTTCGGGAATTTTCCCAAACGGCTGATGAAGATAAACATTATTTATATGGTGAAAGATTAACTTCTGGAGATTCAACTCGTTTTGATGATAGCAAAATGCCTGTCACCGCATTGAATGCTGTGCCTAAAAAAGTCGCATCTTTACTAGGACCAGGAAAAGTAAGCCAGGTATTATCTAGATTTTATGTTGCGCGTTCTGTTACTGTATTGTTTTCTTGCTTGCTGGCATTTCTGGTTTTTCATTGGACACGACAACTATTTGGCTTTGTTCCTGCCTTGTTTTCTCTCCTCATATTTGTTCTTGACCCCAATATTATTGCTCATTCACAGCTTGTAACAACAGACATATACGTCACAGCATCTATATTTTTCGCTTTTTTCGCTTTATGGAAATTTCTTAACAATAGAACCACCAAGAATGGAATAATTTGCCTTGTTGCCCTTGGCCTGAGTCAAATTGCGAAGTACACATCCATTGTGTTGTATCCTCTATTCTTTGTTTTACTAATTATTTTTGATTTGTCCGCATTGCAAGTGAGTTGGCAAAAACCTAAAAATGTTAGAGTTTTTGTTCAAAGATATCTGAAATATTTTTCTCTTACAATTCTTGTTTCACTTCTTATCATCAATGTGGGATTTTTGTTTAACCGTACATTTACCTATTTTGGAGAATATCGTTTTGTATCTCAAACATTACAAAATCTTCAAGTGGATTTTTCAGTTTTATATTTTTTGCCTGTCCCTCTGCCTTACCCATATTTGCAAGGGCTTGACTTAATACACCACAATGAGCAGACAGGCGCTTCATATGGTAATCTTTATTTATTAGGGCAAATTGCCGAAAAAGACGGGTTTACTGGTTATTTTTTGATTGCTTCTTTATTAAAAGTGCCCATTGCTACACAAATAATCATTTTTCTGGCTTTTTTTTCATATTTTCTCAAACAAGATAGATTTAAAAATTTCTTAACTAATGAATTTTTTTTATTATTGCCGGTTCTTTTTTTTACAATCTACCTGAATTTTTTCTTTAATACTCAAATTGGAATTAGATATTATCTTCCTGTCTTTCCTTTCTTATATGTATTTTCTGGCAGGTTGTTTTTAGGTTGGGAAAATTTCACGGCTATTCAGAAAAAGATGAGTTACATTGCTATTCTCTATTTGGCTGTATCTACTTTGTCCTACTATCCTTATCACTTGAGTTACTTTAACGAAATCGTGTTTGACCGAAAACAGGGATATAAATATTTGGCAGATTCAAATATTGATTGGGGGCAGGATAAAAACGAGTTGGATCAGTATTTATTAGACCACCCCGATACCATCTATAATCCATCCAATCCAAGAAGTGGCCATTTTGTTGTTCGCGTAAACGATATTGTTGGAGTAACAACAGACCCAAACAAATATGCTTGGCTTCGTAATAATTTTGAGCCTGTTGATACTATTGCATATAGTTATTTAGTATATCGAATTTCTACTGAAGAGATAGATCAATTATGCACATTCTCCAACTATTGTGACAAGTAGGGAAACAACTATTATGAAGCGTAGTCCTTTGCTAATTTCATCTTTAATCATCACCGGCATTGCCTGTTTGGCATATTTAATTTTCGTGCAAAAGTTTGGTTATACCTTTGATGACTGGTACCTGATGTGGAGCGCCAAGGCGTATGGCCCCCAGGTTTTCTTTCCAATCTTCAGTATCGATAGACCCTTGCGCGCCTACCTAATGCTCCCGGCATACCTGCTGTTTGGAGAAAATCCGCTTTGGTATAACTTAAGTGCTTTTGTATTTCGTGTTTGCGGGGCCTTCTTTTTTTTGTGGATGTTAAGAATTCTCTGGCCGCGAGCGCAGGCCGCGACGATGTTCATGGCTCTACTCTTTGTCATCTACCCCGGTTTTCTCTCTCAACCCAACGCCATTGATTACCAGTCTCATATTTTTGCCTTGGCCCTGGCATTGCTCTCCCTAGCCCTGACTGCCAAGGGCTTTGTTGAGCACATTGCTGGCCCCAGGCGTTTTTTCTTGCTAATCCTCAGCGCTCTTGTGGGCTGGCTTTATCTTGGCCTAATGGAATATTACATCGGCTTTGAATTGATTCGCGCCCTGCTGATTGGGCTTCTGGCGTTCCGCACCCAGTCGAATTGGCCGTCCAGGGCCAAGAAGGCGATACTGGACTGGTTGCCACTTTCGGTTATTCCCCTGGGGTTTGTCTTTTGGCGGGTTTTTATCTTCGTTGGCGAACGAGCGGCGACCGACGCGGGAGCCCAGCTATCGCTGATGATGACTTCCCCGTTGCGGGCTATCTTCAATTGGGGTATAGGTTTGTTGCGCGATATTTTCCAGGCTTTGGTTGCGGCCTGGTTTGTTCCTCTCTTAAAACTGGTCGGAAAACTCACCCTCGAACAAACAATCATCGGGATGTTTGTGGGGCTGGCCGCCG
>JAGXRL010000017.1 GCA_018335915.1 Candidatus Latescibacterota bacterium | reverse complement strand
CGCATGGAAACCATGACCTTGATGGCGGGTATGGACCTGCCGATTCGTGCCATTCGTGAACAGATTGCGGCAGCGGTGGATGTGATTGTTCACCAGGAGCGTATGCGCGATGGTTCCCGAAAAGTCACCCATGTCACCGAAGTCAACGGCATGGAAGGTGATGTGATTACCCTGACGGATATTTTCATTTTCGAGCAGTCCGGTTACGAAAACGGCAGGGTTATTGGTCGCTTGAGGCCAACTGGTTTGCGCCCCAAGTTTATGGAAAAAATCGAGGCGGCTGGTATTCATTTGCCTGCCAGTGTCTTCGGAGTAGGCGCGCGGCGTTAACCACACTTTTTGTAAATCCCGCATCTTGCGACTGGTTTGAGAGGCAGCATGACTTTAGGAATAATCATTGTCGGGTTGATTGTCCTCCTGATATTAATAGGTATTGGCGTCTATGTTTCGTCTTCAAGCGAGCGAAACATGATGGAAGAGCGCCTTGGCAAATATATCGACCAGGAGCAGGCCGACAGGTCTAAGAAAGGTGAAAAATCTTCGCAACTTGTCACCGATTGGGTAAACCGGCGGGTTGAAAAGTCGTCATCAGGGGAGAAACTGGCGCGCAGCCTGGCGCGCGCGGACTTAAAGTTTAAGCCGGGCGAATTTATCGCTTTCTTGTTTATTCTTTCATTTGGTCTGGGTGGCCTGGCCTGGTTTTTAGGAGGCGATACACCCACAGCCAAAACCGTCTCGGCAATTCTTGGCGTTGTGCTCGGTTTGGGTGTGCCGCTTATCTACGTTCGTTCGCAACAGGGCCGCAGGTTGGATAAATTTAACAACCAACTTTCCGATATGCTCAACCTGATGGTCAATGGTTTGCGCGCCGGTTATTCCACCATGCAAGCCATGGAAGCAATCAGCAAGGAATTGCCTGCGCCCATTAATGAAGAGTTTCGACGGGTTGTGCAGGAAATGCAGTTGGGTATTTCGATGGATAAGGCGCTTGAAAATCTCTTGAGGCGTATTCCCAGTGAGGACCTTGATTTTGTGATTACTGCCATTAATGTTCAGAGAGAAGTTGGTGGTCCGCTTGCTGAAATCCTTGATACGATTGCCTTCACTATCCGCGAGCGTGTGCGTATTAAGGGTGAAATCAGGGTGATGACGGCCCAAGTGAGGACATCTGCCACCATCCTATCTGCAATTCCATTTGTTCTTTTTACAATTATCTGGTTAATCAATCAAGAGTATATGATGGAGTTTTTTACTAATATTTTATGTGGTGGAATTGCTATTGGGGTGTCTTTTCTAATGATAGGACTGGGCTATGCTGTTATGATGAAAATAGCCGATATTGAGGTTTAAATTATGAATCCAGCGACAATTATCCTGCTTCTTGTTTTGGTTGCTGTCATCATTGCTGCCATATTAATTTATGTGGGTTCACGTGTGCCGCGCCAGGATGAAGACCCGCTCGAAGCGCGCCTGGCCGAGTTCAGTCAGCGCGGCGAAAATGTCACGCTTGAACAGATTGAAATGTCGCAGTCTTTTCAGGAGCGTGTTATTTACCCAATTTTGCGCCAGTTTGGCGACTTAGCGGCTCGCTTTACCCCGCAGAATGCCATTCAGGACATTAATCAAAAACTGGAACGTTCTGGCAAGGCGGGCTGGATTGATGCATCGATGTTTCTTGCCTTGCGCTTTGTCGCCGCTGGTATAGCTGCTGGCCTGGCGTTTTTGGTATTTACGGTTTCCGCGGTAAAGCAACCCTTGAGCACAGCCATCCTTTATTCTCTCATTGCTCTGGTGATTGGCTTTTTCTTTCCACAACTCTGGCTGAACGAGCAAATCAAGAAGCGACAGCAGGAGGTTCAGAAGGCCCTTCCAGACGCCCTTGACCTCTTGACCATCTGTGTTGAAGCGGGGCTGGGTTTTGATGCTGCCATGTCCAACGTAGCCCAGAAATGGGACAATGAACTCTCATTGGCTTTTGCGCGTTGTATTCGTGAAACCCAATTGGGCAAAATTCGCCGTGATGCTATGCGCGATATGGCCGACCGCATAGACCTGTCTGACCTGACCAGTTTTGTCGCCGCGGTCGTTCAGAGTGAACAGCTAGGCGTTAGCATGGCTAAAATTCTTCGCATTCAGGCCGACCAAATGCGTATGCGCCGTCGCCAGATAGCCGAGGAAAAGGCCCAGCAGGCGCCAATCAAAATGTTGATACCCATGGTTGCCTTTATTTTTCCAACTATTTTCATTGTTCTGTTGACACCAGCTATCTTGCGTATTATGAAAATTGAAATTTTCAGGTAATAATTTATTCTTCGCGCCAATGTACGTTCACAAAAGGATAGGAATTTTGGCATTCAAAAAATCCATCCTGTATTGGTTTGAAAGTTCCTTTTGGAACATTGTTGACCTGGTTTTCCCGCCAACCTGCCCCAGTTGCCAGGAAATAGGTTTTCGCTGGTGTGAAGATTGCCAGCGTGTAGTGCGCCCCCTCGCAGGTGTTCAAATTTGCCAGGTTTGCGGTGCGCCATCTGATAAAGCGCGTTGTAAACGATGTAAATCCTTACGGCCCAGTTTTGTTCAACTGCGGTCGTGGGTGGTTTTTAGGCATCCAATTCGCAGTGTTTTGCACTCCCTCAAATACCAGCACAACATTGGACTGGGACAGACCCTTGCCTGGGCGATATCGCCTTCGCTAAAGCAATACAATTGGCCGGTGCAGGAGGTTGTGCCCATTCCGCTCAGTGAGCAGCGCCAGCGCGAGCGCGGATATAACCAGGCCGGACTGATTGCCCGACCGACATCCCAACTGATGGAAATAGATTACCGTCCTAATGCCCTGTGGCGCGCACGTCACACCCGCTCGCAGGTTGGGCTAACGATTAAAGAGCGCGAGAAAAATGTCCAAAATGCCTTCGAGGCCGACTCGGCCCTGGTTGCTGGCAAAAGTATCCTGCTCATGGACGATGTTTGCACGACAGGCGCTACCCTGACTGATGCTGCCCGCGCCCTATCTAATGCGGGCGCGCAGGCTGTTTATGCTTTTACGATTGCCAGGGCGCTCTCGCATGCTGATGCTTGAGCGTCTTGTCCGCGCCTTGCGCGGTTAAATCCCAATCCACCCATTCTCAAGGAGGCTGCCATGACCCAAAACATAGAGATTGTTGGACGAGATTTTGAAGTAACCGACCGAATCACGGATTATGTCACCAAAAAAGTGACCAAACTTGACCGGCACTTGAGCATGATTGATGAAACCCGCATCGAACTGTCCTACATTAAATCTGCCCGCAGCGCCCTCGACCGTTACGTCGCCCAGATGACCGTGCGCGGCAAAGGCTTCATCCTGCGCTCCGAAG
>JAGXRL010000016.1 GCA_018335915.1 Candidatus Latescibacterota bacterium | reverse complement strand
GCTTTTTTTATTGAATTTATCAATGGTTTGGTATGAAAAACCGTATAGCGCGCGACATAACGGGCATCGCAGGCAGCAGTTAAACGGCATAAGTCAAATGGCTGTTCAGGATTTCCCTGAGCAGTCGTCATAGTTTTTGCATTTTGCGGCGTGGTTGGTGATACCTGTCCGCCGGTCATTCCATAAATGCTGTTATTCGCGCAGATTACAGTCATCTCAATATTTCTGCGGGCAGCATGAATCAGATGATTACCGCCAATTGCAGCTAAATCACCGTCACCAGATATGACAATAACTTTTAACTCGGGATTAAAAGATTTAACTCCAGTCGCATAAGCTATTGGTCTGCCATGTAAAGTATGTAAAGTGTCTGCGGCAAAATGCGGGCTGGGAATCCAGGCAGCACAGCCAATGCCAGAGACAAATACTATTTTATTAAAATCGAGTTCCAGTTCGTCGATTGCTCTTAAAATCGCACCCATTAAAATGCCGTGTCCGCAGCCAGCACAGAACGGCGTCGGAAAAACTTCAGGTCTTAAATATTTTAGTAAATTTTCGCTCATGTCGTGTATTTCTTAAATTCATTAGATATTTCTGACGGATAGATTGCTTCACCTTGTGTTTTTGGGATTGAAATAACCTGTTTATCGCATAAAACCCTTTGAATTTCCAGTACGAGTTGCCCGCGATTCATTTCCGGCACAAAAATCATTTTACAATTTTGTGCAGTCTGTTTCAGTTCGTCTTCATCAAATGGCCAGATTGTTTTATATCTTAATAACCCGGCTTTAATTCCCTGATTTCTTAATTGTTTGACAACTGCATAAGCACTGCGGGCTGAGATGCCAAATGAGACAAATAAATATTCAGCATCATCAGTTAAATATGATTCAGTCTCGCAGATTTCTTTTTTATGACGGTCAATCTTATTACACAACCGGTTGACTAATATATCCTGAACTTTTGGGTCAGCAACTTTACGGATGCCGAATTGGTTATGCGTCGAACCGGTAACGAGTAATTTTGCACCCTGACCAAAAGCCGGCATGGGCGGAACTCCGTCATCCTGTTCAGTGCCAAATGGTTTATCAGTCATGGTTGAATCGCGAATAAAAATTTCTAATTCAGGTTTGATGATAAAACTTTCTTTTAAATGGCCAACCACTTCGTCAGCCAAAAGAATAACCGGCACACGGTATTGTTCGGCTAAATTAAAGGCTTTGATGGTCAAATCATACATCTCCTGCACTGACCAGGGTGAAAGTCCGATAATCCGATAATCGCCGTGAGCACCCCATCTTGCCTGCATGATATCGCTTTGACCGGGTCGGGTTGCCTGTCCAGTTGCCGGACCTGCCCGCTGAATATTAACAATCACGCAGGGTGTTTCAGTCATCAGAGCATAACCAAGCCCTTCGAGCATCAGACTAAAACCAGGACCTGATGTTGCGGTCATTGCTTTGGCGCCAGCCCAGGATGCACCAATCATCGAGCAGATTGAAGCGATTTCATCTTCCATCTGCATAAATACGCCATTAACTTCTGGCAAGCGGTTGGATAAATGTTCCATTATCTCAGATGACGGAGTAATCGGATAACCGGCATAATATTGGCAACCAGCTGCCAACGCACCTTCAGCACAGGCAATATTCCCCTGCATGAAGTATTTGGCGGGGGATAATAAACTTTTTAACTTAGATTTTGACATGTATTTCCATTTATAACTACGGATAGACACAGGTATGTATAGCTTAAATTAAAAACTAAAGACCAAAAATTAAAAACACATATTAAAAACATCAAAACGATTTCTTTCCTTGCATAGTTAAAATGCTGGATGCGAAAATATTGGCAATCTCTTTTATTTCCTGTAAAAGATATACACTTTCTTCAACCAGATTATTCGGAACAAATTTAGCATCCTTTAATATCGCAAGCCAGAATTTCGATTCATTTGATGATTTGAGAGCATGGGAAAAGAAGTTTTGGTAATCTTTTTTTGAACTGGCACCACTTGCTTCAAAATAATTTGCACCGATTGATGTTCCGCTTCTTGTCAATTGACTCTTGATTTCGCGTATCACCGGGTCATTTGGTAATCGGACAAGAAACTTCAACAATCTGATAATGTAATTATAAATGCGAACCCGAAACTCTTGCTTGAGCGATTTCTTATCGTTCATATTATTTTTTTATATTTGCGTTTGTGTTTTTGATATTTGATATTTTATTTTTAGTTTCTATTGTAATTGCAATATCAGGACAGAGCAGTTCACATAACATGCACTGGTTACAGGCATCCGGGTTTTTAATAATGATGTCGCGAAAACCTTTGGCAGACACATTGGCTTCGCGGTCATAGACATTCTTGGGACAGATTTCAATGCACAGACCGCAACCCTTGCACCAGTGCTGATTTAACTTAATTTTAGCCATTCAATTATTATATTGATAAATTGAATAGCGTCAATCCCGCACTTTTTATCGCTTCGCTTAATTGGAAATTGTAAAATGCAAATTTGAAATTTAAAATTTACAATCTTCAATATACAATTCGATTTTAATCGTAAAGGTGCGTGGATTAACGCAGATTTCCTAAGATAAATATACCACGGAGTCACAGAGACACAGAGAAAAAATTCAAAAGTCAAAGGTCAAAAGTCAAAATTAAAACTAAAAATTAAAAACTAATAATGAAAATTGAGTTAATTCGAAAATTCATTGATAATTGAAAATTGACAATCAACACCCTGTCATGCGGTGTGCTTTCATGTGGCATGATTTGCATAAGACAACTAAATTTGAAGTATGATTTGTACCAATTGGATAGGGGACAATGTGATGAATTTGGATGTTCTTTCCGCTCCCACAATTATTGCAACGATAGTTATATTTTTGTAATAATGATTTATATGCTCTTAATATGGACTTGTTGCATTTTATTGTTTTCAAAAAGTTTTTCAAGGTACAACTCCTTTCAAAGAATTTTCAATTATCAATGACCAATTATCAAAGAATTATCAATGTTATAATTTTCAAGTTTGAGCATTGAATCATTGGATTTTGATTGAAAATTGAAAATTGATAATTTGATTAATCATCTGTGGTTTCAAAGAGAGATTCTGAATCAAGTTCAGAATGACAGATAATCTGTTTAATCCGTGTCATCCGTGGTTTAATATGATTTGTGTTCATCTGTGTTCATCTGTGGTTTTATTTTTTTCAAACAGTTTTTCAAGGTACAACTCCTTTATTTGTTCTGCCGATAACTGCAGGATTAGTTTCTTAATGTCCAAAAATGATAGTTTTCTGACACTATTGTTCTTATTAAAATCTGAAGAAGATTTTAATCTATTGTTAGGGTGCGGTTTTTGAGGTGCTGAAGTGCAGTTGAACAGTTTCTTATGCAGTCTAATAATGCTTTGTCCACATTTTTTCCACAGCCATTGAAGTTTAACTCTGAAATGGTCAGACCAGTATTGACAAGCCGAATGTAATCCTTTTAGCCATGTAAGCCAGCGTAAGAAAGATGTTGATACTAATATCTCTCGTCGTTTTCTTACGATTAACCCTTTGCGCTGTAGGATTTTGAGCAAGTCATAGGTTTGGCGTCTGGATAGTTTGGCACTTTTGGCTAATGTATCTTTACTCGCAATACATTTTCTTAAAGCACCGCATTGGTAAAAGTAGATTTGCTGGATTAAGACAACAGCGCCTTTGCTAATCTCGTAATGGTCGCAGATGTCTCTGGTTGCTAATTTAATAAAGCCTTTGATTTCTTTCATTTTCTCTGCGCGGTTGCGGTTAAGACAAAATCCTGGATTCCCGTCCCCGATACAATCCGAGGACAAGCTTCCACGGGAATGACAGAGCGTTCAGGTTGTCGCTCCCGCGCAGGCGGGAGTCCAGGTCTATGGTTAATGGGTCGCACCCATAAGCCTTTAAGTTTGAAAATTGAAGAATTGGGATTTGATTGATAATTGACCATTGAAAATTGATAATTGATAATTTGATTAATCCTCTGTGGTTTCATATTTTCAGATTCGTTATGCGACACCAGGGGGCTAGCCCCACCCTCACTCGGGGGCTTGCCCTTGTTACTTGTGTCAATTCTTGGTCTTTTATCGTTAGTAATTCGATATATGCTTACGACTGGATAAGGTTGATACCTGATAAAACTTGGGATAGGTATGCCTTTAGTATTGTAGTCGGTTATTAGGTCAGTCAGGCGTTTAGCCTGTAAGCAAGGAGCGAATATACCATATTGCGTTTCAATGTCAAATGCTTTTGCTTTTGCCATATCAGCCGTGCTTCTTAAGGGACGGTCCCTTAAAAGTCCTTTCTTTGTTTTTAATCCAGTACCTGTTTTTACCTTTCATAATTCGTTCTCTCTATATATATATAACGCTCTGCACCCCCCAAATGGACCCATCAAGTTTTTAAGATATTGACAGACAAGGGAATAAATTAAGGGAAAATACATTGATTTTGACTGGATTGTTGTGTTTAGTTTAAGAGTTGAGTGTTGCAGAGTTGAGAAGTTGAACCCTAAAACCCTCAAACTCCAAAACTCTTTGTTTTTAATCCCTTTTTTATTTTTGCCTTTCATAATTCGCTCTCTATATCTATAACGAAATGAAAACGCTAAATGGCCGCCCGACAGAAAAGTCAAAAGTCAAATGTCAAAAATAAAAACTTGAATCTATAAACTCAAATCCACAGCTCAAATACTCAGCAATCACGAAAACTCAACCATCTATTGACAATTTGGTGATTGGCAAAGAGAATATTTTGTGCGCTATTTTATCGTGCTCTTGGCTTTTGTGCTTGGTTGCGTAAAGACAAGTAATACCCTGAGCGTTCGGATTATGCCCAATGATATAATTTATAAGGAACTAATGCTTATTGATTCGATATCATTTATAAATCCGGTGATTAATTTTTGTGCGGAGCGCAATAATTATATTTTGACGCTCGACTCAAACCTGGAAAAGATATTTAAGATTGACCTGAATAATTTTCAAAGAGTCGAAACTATCAGTTTACCCCAGAAGATTAGTTTTCTTAAAGGTATTGCCAGCGACAATATTTATATTTACCTGTATTCGGAAAATAGTTTGTTTCGGTTTGATAAGATAAGAGGGGAGATTCGGTCTTTGATAAACCCCCAAGACCGAATCCGGATTGCGGATTTAGCCCTAACCCAGCAAGGCGAGATTTTTATGAGTGATGATTTGAATAACCGGATTGTATATATTAATACACTCGGTCAAATGCAGACTTTTAGTTTGTCATTGAAATCATTGCTCATACCATCGGGTATTTATTTTGACGACGCGAAGA
>JAGXRL010000015.1 GCA_018335915.1 Candidatus Latescibacterota bacterium | reverse complement strand
GCACCTATTCTTGAGATTGTGTTTATGTAATTTCATACTATATGATTATCTGCACTGCATTTGAGAATAGGTGCGGGGTTCATCTGTGTAATCTTGTTTTTAATCGGTGTAATCAGGACTTCTTCAGAAGTCTCAATACATCGCGTTCATGATGTTGTCGGGTTGACTTTAGTAATTTACCACCTATAATATATGGCATATGAAATATTTTGTTGTATTGCTTACCTTGTACAGCATTGTTTTTGCTCAGGTCAAAAACAAAGAAAGCATTATCCGTATCGATATTCCTTATCATGCTCTTGTGTATCACTTACAGGACCAGTTCGACTTAACTGTGATTAATGCTCAACAAACCTATGTTGATGCTTATGCTGATGCGCAAATGATTAATCGGTTAAGAAAAGCCGGTTACAATGTTACCGTCTTGGTTGATGATTATACCAAAGAACTACCCGATTATCCGCAAGCCATTCATGCCTATGCTCAGGTTTGCAGTACTATGATTGCCATCAGTCAGCAATATTCATTCATCACCAAGCTGGAAACACTTGGATTTTCGTATAGTAATCGGGTAATTTTAGCAATGAAAGTAACTGACAATCCGTTAATCGAAGAGCCGGAACCAGAAATCCGGCTGGTTGGTGCGCATCACGGCAACGAAAAAATCTCTACGGAAATTACTTTATCGTTCTTAAAATATCTGGTCGAAAATTATGCGTTTAATACACAAGTCGCAAATTTAGTTAATAATCGCGAAATCTGGATTATTCCAATTCTCAATCCAGACGGTCATGTCTCAAATAGTCGTTATAATGGAGCCGGATATGATTTGAATCGTGATTATGGTTATATGTGGTCTGGTTCCACGCCTTCGCCCTGGTCCCAACCCGAAACCCGCCACATTCAAAAACATTCTAATGAAAATAATATAACCCTTGAATACGAATATCACTCAACTGCTTCTTATGTCAATTATGTCTGGGACCATCATCCCAAAGACCCGCCTGATTCCAGTTATATAATTCTGATTTCTCAGGAATATGCTGATTCGACTTATGGTTCACCAACTACCCAGTTACAAAAAATTAATGGTTATGACTGGTATTATGTCCGCGGTTCGGCTCAGGATGCGGTTTTCGGCATATGGGGTACATTTGGCACAACGATTGAAACTCAATATCCAACTACCCAGGCGCGCGTTGACAGCATCTGCATTGCCAATCGCCGTGCTTTAATGAAAATGATAACCCGGGCCGGCTGGGGAATTTCTGGTCTGGTCCGAGATTCAATAACTCAAGCACCTCTCTTTGCCATGATTAAATTCACTAATCCGAAACGCTGGACCTGTTATACGGATAAACAGGTCGGCGATTTTCATAAGATGGTCAGTGCCGGCACCTATACCTTTCAAGTTGAAGCCAATGGTTATCAGAGTAAATCTTTTACTGTTAATGTGCCGGATACTGGTGCGGTGCATATTTTCGCGGACCTCTTGCCGGATACGACTGCCAGTTATTATGTGCAAAAAATAATCTGGGTGCGTCGGGACCGGCCAGATATGGCATATCAGACCATTACCATCGATGCCTTAGGCGAGCCGGATTTAAGTTATTATTCATTAGGCCCGTATGGTACTATAATCTTGGAAGCCGACCCGCCCATCAGAAATTTTCCCGGGGTCGATTTTACGGTTGTGCAGGGCAGTGCGACTCCGGAAGCTTATACTGTATCAGTGAGTAATGACTGGCGCGGTTCCTGGTTTTCCTATGGCGCCACTTCCGGAACGATTAATTTTGACCTGGCAACTGTCAGTATGGACAGCGCAAAATATATAAGAATCGTTGATGCCGGCGGTGGTTCGACTTCTGACCATTATGCCGGATTTGATTTAGATGCGGTTATCTATCGACAGTCTGCATCTACTGTCATCGAATCAGAAATTAGTAATTGGCAATTACCGATTAGTAGTCTTTCGATATACCCAAATCCATCCCGTTCCCGTATTAACATTAAATATCAAAAATCAAATATCAAAAACAGCAATGAAAAATTAAAAATCTATAATATTGAAGGCAGGATTGTTCAAGAATTTGAACTGAAGGCAAATTCGGGTAACATTATCTGGAACACCAGAGATAAATATAATAACCTTTTACCCGCGGGTATCTATTTTGGTCTGCTTGATACACCGCAAGGAACTATAAAGCAAAAAATAGTAATTAATCGCTAAAAGGAGGCGGTTTATGAATAAACAAACAATCGGTCTAATATTAATAATAAGCTGTATTTTATTAGCCGTAAATTGCGGTGGACCCAAACAAACTCCGCAACCAACCATGAAAACTGAAGCATCAGAAGAACCAGCAACACAAATAGAACAGGAGACAACCGCTATGCAAACAGAAAAGACCGAGCCAGCTCCAGTGACTCCCAAAGATGGTAAATATGTCGTCATCTCAGTAAAATCCGGAGATGAGAATTTCGGCAATATCAAAATCGAACTCTATAAAAAAGAAGCGCCCAAAACAACCGAGAATTTCATCAAACTGGTTAACCAGGGTTTTTATACCGGCTTGACTTTTCATCGGGTAATTCCTGGTTTTGTGGTGCAGGGCGGCGACCCCAAAGGTGATGGCACGGGCGGACCCGGTTATACGGTTCCGGCTGAAATCAGCCCTAACTTAAAACATGTCAGAGGTGCGGTTGCCACTGCTCGGCAGGGCGACCAGGTCAATCCGACCAAAGCATCAAGCGGCAGTCAATTTTATATCTGCCATGCGCCGACACCCAATCTGGACGGCAATTATACGATTTTCGGTATTGTTGTCCAAGGTCTGGATGTAGTCGATAAAATCGCGGCGGTCAAGACCGGACCCGGTGACAGACCAATCACACCCGTGGTAATGGAAAAAATCTGGGTCGAATAGAAAAGTTCAGCAGTTTGTTCGTAATCTCAAGCATAGATGCAGGGTTGGCCTGCGACTTCGTCGAATTTTAAAATAAAGCGCAGCGACATCGGTGCGAGATTGACCCCGCACCTATTCCTGAGATTGCGTGAGCGAATTTTTATTGATTTATTTAAACCACGCTGTGTTTGAGAATAGGTGCGGGGTTGACATAACAATAAATTCGCTTTAAAATCTACAATTAACGGGTATAACAGGATAAGCCAATAACTTTATGAAAAGAAAATTTCATTTGTATATTACAAAAAGGAAGGGGGACTTAATGTCCTTTAAAAATCATACCATAAAAATGGTCCCGATACTAATCTTATTATGCGGTACCATTGCTTTGGCTCAGGTCAATTTAATCTCACCGCCCAACAACTCTTATTTTTATAATCCGATGCCGTTGTTTAACTGGGCTGATGTAACCGGAGCAACTGAATATCGGATTCAGGTTGACGATACCGTCGATTTTGCTTCGCCGATTATCGAGGAAGTCTGTGATGTTTCCGAATTTCAAACTGCGGGTCACCTGCCCGAAACATTATATTATTGGCGGGTGATTGTCGAAACGCCGCCAGGAGAAACTTCTGATGTCTGGCAATTTTATGCCCAGACCAAAGGTCCGGATTTGATTGCACCATTAGCAGACACCACAATTTATGACCGCACTCCGACATTCTATTGGCATGTTCTGACCGGTGCCAGCATCTATCAGTTAGTCGTCACTCCCGGTGGCAGTGTTATTCCTGAAATTGATACCGTGATTGCTGATACGAGTTTTACACCAACCGCTAATCTGCCGCTTGGTGATTACAACTGGTATGCTCAAGCAAAAGACAGCTTTGATTACTGGAGCGAACCAAGCGAATCATGGGCATTAACGATTATTGCTCAACCCTATACCGGCTGGGTTGAAAAAGAATCAATGCCCTCAGGTACCAATCCGAAAAAGAAGAATGTCAAAGACGGCGGTTCTTTAGTTGCGGTCGGTAATGACCTGTATGCCTTGCGCGGCAACAAATCACGCGAACTGTACAAGTATAACGGCAGTGAGTGGACCCTGCCCAACGCACTCGAATCGATGCCGTTTGGATATAAACCGGATAAACCGGATAAATTAAACAAAAAGGAAGTCGGTAAAGGTGCCTCGCTATGTTATGATGGCGACAGTTTGATTTACGCAACCAAAGGCAATGGCACTAAAGAATTCTGGGCATATAATGTCATAACCGACCAATGGATTACCAAAGGTTATGTGCCGGTTACCAAAGCATTAAAGGGCGGCACTTCGATTGCATATCGTAACGGAAAAATTTACCTGTTAGCCGGCGGCCAAAAACCGGTCGATAAAAATTTCTTTGCTTATGATGTTGCGGCCGGTTCCTGGGACACTTTGGAAAATGCCACGCTCAATACTGGTAAACCATATAAAGACGGCAGTTGCATTGTATTGCTTAATGACAAGATTTATGCTGTACAAGCCGGTGCCAAAGAAAATTATTTCTTGGTTTATGATACTAATTCCTGGACGGCAAAAGAATTGATGCCTTTAACCCATCCCAATACGCCTAAGAAAAAGACCAAAGTCAAAGACGGTGCTGCCATGACCAGCGATGGAAATGTCATCTATGCAATCAAGGGCGGCAAGGTTAACGAATTCTGGCGCTATACGCCCGGCACCACCGGAATCTGGGCTGGACTTGAATCAATCCCCCGACGATTAGTTAATCTCAAATATAATAAACAGAGCGTACCCAAAACCGGCGCGGCTTTAGCTTGCGACCCTGATGGCAATGTTTATCTTTTAAAAGGCAATAGCACTAATGAATTCTGGCAATATTACCCAACTGCCGCAACCAAAGAACGAATTGTGGTTAATACCAATCAAACTGTTCAGAATCTTAACAATAATACCGGCGCAACTTTATCTTTGCAGGTCAGTCCTAATCCGATATCAAAAAATGCGGTTATTCGATATTCAGTACCAAATACCGGCCGCGTTTCGCTAAAACTCTTCCATGCCGACGGCAGACTGGTCAAGACCCTGTCTCAAACCATTCTTAATGCCGGCACCTATCAATTCAATCTTTCTTCTCATGCTCTTGCCAAAGGCGTCTACTTCTTAAAACTCGAAACCATTCACGAAAACACCAGTACCAAATTGATTGTCGAATAATCGATAATTAAATAAAAAGGGGAGCTTTATGCTCCCCTTTTTTATTGCTGAAACTATCTATCTAAAATATTTATATTACTCGCCAAACCAATTCTGGCCGCGTCTCCCTCCCATTCCAAACTCAATCTCATCTGTTCATTAAACTTATACATGTTGGCGGTAACATAAGCATCGGCAATTGATAAAACCTTCACGCTCGCCAGCCACCATAACAAATTATTACGACTGTCCAGGTGTTTTTGTTTATTGTTTCTTAGATAATCACGGTGGTTTTGATAAGCATAATAAGCGAGCGCACCCTCGGCACCTAAAAAAACGATTCCTTTAACATAGCTCTTGCAATAGAACTGACCCCCGCCCGGAAAAACAGTCGAAAACAACATTGATAAACCAGGAGACTTATAATGAATTTTTGGTTGCACTTCAATTTTCGGAAGCGTATCATCGGCTTGGGTGATTGATAATATGGTTGTTATTAATAGGAAAAAGATTGTTTTAGACACTCAGTAAGATTACGGTTTAATATAAATTTCAACTCTTCGGTTTTTTATTGCCTGTTCATGAGTACTTATTCCACTCAGCGGTCGGGTCGAGCCATAACCAACACAGACCAGCCGCTCATCGCTGATGCCCCAGGATTTAAGAAAATTGAGCACGGCCATGGCTTTGGCATATGACAGCTCGCGTTCAGTGGCATAGCCGGATTTCAGTTCTGGTACCAGCGCCTGCTTATCACAATGCCCGGCAATGATTACTTCACCGGTTGTCTCCTGAAGTTTGGGCACGATTTCCTTTAACATTACCTGCGCCGGTTCGGTCAGATTAAAACTCAACCCGTCACCAAACAAATCTTCCCATAAAAAACTCTGGCTGTATAAGGGTGCCTGGCTTGAGTCGGTGCGGTTAATCCGGTTTTGCAGTTCTTTGACCTGTGCCTGCCACATCTTATTCTCATTACTCATCCGAGTGTGTTCTTCATGTAACGGCAGATACTTTACATTATATATAATCAGTCCTAATGCAATTAAGACCAAAAACGCAATCCAACCTAATATTTTCATCCTGCCTTTCCTTTCTCTGAAATTGGAAATTGGGAATTAAAAATTGGAAATTTCATTTTAATGCCTGTTCGGCTTGCTGTAATCTCGTAAGTTTATCCTGTAAATCCACGAGCCGTTCTTTTTCCCGTTCAATCACATTGCTCTTGGCTTTATTTAAAAAGTTCACATCAGCCAGCAGATGATTAATTTTGTCCAGTTCTTTTGAGACTGATTCGATTTCAGTCTTTATCCGTGCCCGCTCTTTGTCAAAATCAATCAAACCGGCTAACGGCACATACACTTCGCACTCTTTAATCACGCTTACCGAAGATTGCGAAGGCCGTCTATCAGTCTGCTTAATGCTCGAAACTTTGGCAAGTTCAAAAATCAGTTTCTGGTTTGACTCGTCTAATAAAAACTGTGCCAAATCTTTATTCTGGGTATTGATATAACATTCCACTTTCTTATTTATATCAATTCTCATCTCGGAGCGGATATTACGAATACCGACAATCAATTCGCGCATACTTTCTACAATTTCGAATTTCGAATTTCGAATTTCGAATTTTTCTTTTATTGGCCATTGTGCCTGTAAAATACTCTCTGGCGAATACCCGAATTTATGCCAGATTTCTTCAGTCAGAAACGGCATAAAAGGATGAAGCATTGTCAGACATCCTTTAAAAACCTTATCTAAAGTTGGCGCAAAAGAATTATCATTATTGCGCTGTCTGATTTTACACATTTCCAGATACCAGTCGCACAGCTCGTGCCAGAAGAACGAATACAATTCCTGCGCCGCAACCGAATATGCATATCGGTCTAATGCGCCCGTCACAATCTCGATGGTTTGATTAAACTTTCCTAATATCCCGTTATCAACCAAAGATAGAGAGGAGCGAGAAGTGAGGAGTTCTTTACTACTCCCTGCTCCCTGCTCCCTGCTCCCTGCAACGAGCGAAGCGATGAGTCTTCCTGCATTCCAGATTTTGTTGGCAAAATTACGTCCGATTTCCACTTTCTTTTCCCAGAACCGGTAACTCTGATTTTCGGTTTCCAAGTATGCCAGAGTAAATCTTAAGGCGCAGGCACCATACTTGTCAATCAAGACCACCGGGTCAACACCAATGCCTTTGGAACGGCTCATCCGCTCGCCGGTTTCGGCTTGTAAAGTCGAATGAATATACACATCATAGAACGGCACCTTGCCGATAAATTCCATACCCGACATAATCATGCGTGCCACCCATAAGAAAATAATATCCGGGTCAGTTGACAAAACATTGGTCGGATAAAACTGCTCGAGTTCTTTGGTCTTTTCAGGCCAGCCCAGAGTCGAGAATGGCCAGATCGCAGACGAGAACCAGGTATCAAGCACATCTTCATCCTGCTGAATATTCTTGCTCTCGCATTTATCGCACGCTTTCGGGTCTTCCCGCTTAACCATGACTGCATTACAATCATCACAATAAAATGCCGGAATCCGGTGTCCCCACCATAACTGACGCGAAATGCACCAGTCTTTCAAATTATACATCCAGTCCAGATAAACTTTGGTCCATCGCTCTGGATAAAACTTGGTGGTCTTGTCTTCAACTTTTTTGATTGCCGGTTCAGCTAATGGTTTGGTCTTTAAAAACCACTGCAAAGAAACCATTGGCTCGGTTAAAGTCTCGCAACGCACGCAAGTGCCGACTCTGTGGTGATAATCTTCAATCTTTTCTAAATAGCCCCCTGCTTCCAAATCTGCCACTACCAGTTCTCGTGCCTTTTCTCGTGACAATCCTTGATATTTAGTCGGTGCTTTATCTGTAATCTGGGCTTCTTCATTAATCACCTTGACAAATTCAAGTTTGTGACGGTTGCCAATCTCAAAATCGACCGGGTCATGCGCAGGTGTCACTTTTACCGCACCAGTGCCAAACTCCATATCTACTGCACTCTCGGCAATAATCGGAATCTCTTTATTTGCTAACGGCAGAACAACTTTCCTGCCGACCAAATCTTTATACCGCTCATCATTTGGATTGACCGCAATTGCGGTATCGCCAAGCATAGTCTCAGGTCGGGTTGTTGCGACCATCACAAAATCAGTTTTGAGTTTTGAGTTTTGGAGTTTAGGGTTTGTTTCGGATTTAGGATTTAGGATTTCGGATTTTTTCAAAGGATACTTGATATACCATAACTTGGTTGCTGATTCTTTATATTTCACTTCCAAATCAGAAATCGAAGTATGGCAGCGCGGGCACCAGTTCACAATATAATATGCCTTATAAATCAGACCTTTCTCATAATACTGGACAAATGCTTCGCGTACTGCTTTAGACAACTGCTCATCCATGGTAAATCGGGTGCGTGACCAGTCACATGAAGCGCCCAGGGTTTTTAACTGCTCTAAAATAATATTTGCATGTTTCTCTTTCCAGTCCCATGCCAGGCGTAAAAATTCTTCCCGGCCAATATCAAAACGGGTTTTGCCATCTGCTTTCAGGCGTCGTTCAATTTGATTATGCGTGGCAATACTTGCATGGTCAGTGCCGGGCAGCCACAAAGTCTCAAAACCCTGCAATTTCTTAAATCGGATTAAAATATCCTGCAGCGAACCGTTCAAAGCATGTCCCATATGCAGAACACCGGTAACATTCGGCGGCGGAATCACGATACAATATCTCGGTTTCTTGCTCGAGAGGTCGGGTGTGAAAAACTTATTATCGAGCCAGAACTGATACCATTTCTTCTCAATTTCTTTCGGTTCGTAGCGGGTCGGAAAATCAGCAGTATTCATAAATTTTATTATAAGGGAATTATGCAAGGTGTCAACCCTGTAACTATTGTTATAACATAAAATTAAATGGATCGACTTATCTGTATCAATTAAATTTAATTAAACGAAAATTTTCCGAGCCCCGTCCTCCAACCCATTCCCGAATCCAGGCCCAAATCCTCGCTCAAAGTTATCCTCATTTTTACGCTCGAACATACCAGGCAGGGAAAAGCCGTCTGGTCACGGCTGACCAATGCCAGGAACATACGATCCTGTTTGCGCCCAGTTATGCGAAAGAACGATTTCGGGAATCTGCGCCGACACAAACCCAAACGCGGGGGCAGCCCCCAGGGTCACTCCGGGGTCAGACCTATGGAAATATTAAAAATTAAAAACTACATTTTAAATATCAAAAATAAGATTCTGAATCAAGTTGACTCCACTACGTTTTGTCTCGCTTTGCGTCAGAATGACAAAAAACTGCGTTAATCTGCGTTCGGTTATATTTAATTGAATCAGTATTTAACCAGTTTATGGATAATGTTTTCGATTCTTTTTCGGTTGAGATGAAAAATAAAAGCAAGCACGGCTAATACAACTGCAAAGATTATCCATTCTCGAGCTGTGAATGTGAATGCTTTAGCACCGATTAAGTTATTGATAAAATTATTGGGCACACGGGCAATCAGGACAATCAGGATATAAATCAAAAACGGGATTGCGGTCAAACCGGAAAGATAGTAAAGGATATCGCCTAACGGCGAGAATGGTAAGAGCAATAAAACAAATATAACAAACGGCCCTTTATTAATCACATAGTTATCAAAATGGTGCATTTTTTGCGGGTTGACAAAGGTTTGTAAAAGCC
>JAGXRL010000014.1 GCA_018335915.1 Candidatus Latescibacterota bacterium | reverse complement strand
GAGGGTGATAATGCCGAACTCCGTCATTATCTTGCCAGGTTAGCACGTTCCTCTCGTTGTTTTTCGCGTTGCGATTATGCTCTCAGTTGCGCCATTCACCTGTTTGTCGATTGCTTCAATCGCCGTCAACTTTACAAGCAACGCTACCCTAACTACCCGGCTCATTTGATCCACTTCGTTTACCCACCAGTTTAGCCACTCCCTGAATTTAAGGCGAGTTACACCAAGTACAATTTCCCTTATAGTTGCCGCAATAATGCTCTTTGTAGTTGGCACGTACACAGATAATAGCGGTTTTCAGTTTGCAGGAGGCATTCTCCTTACGGTTGCATTAATAACCTCATTCAACCAATCTCGCAAACGAGATATTTCTGATTGACCGGGCTCTCACGGTAAGCAATAAGCCCCTGCCAACCATACGACATCGTTCTGACATATCAAGGTTTGATGGATAAAAAATGGGAAACGATGAACTTAAGTTTGATGGAGAAGGTTGCGCCAAATCCTTGTTTTGGTCGTTTGTTGTCTCAGTCGGCACGCTGCCTTTGTTCGGGTGGGTCGGCTTTGGAATAGGTGCATTCATCTTTACCGCCCTGACCGAAGACCATAATATTTTTCTGGGTGGTCTACTCTGTATCGGGGCTTACTGGCTGGTGCTCTGGCTGGCGATATATTTTGTCTTCTTTCGAAAGTGAGCGACAGAGCAAATGGACGAAAAGAAAGAAAGCATCCTGCGGCATGGAATCATGTCGCCCTATTGGTCGGAATATACAAGCTCACTCCCCTGGGAGAGCGAATCCGCCGAGGCAAAACTTTATATTGCGGGTACCCTGCACGGGTTTTCCCACGACTTCGTGTTGCGAATATTGGCAGAGCAGGCGCAATTGCACGACGCTAATTTCAAAAACCAGGGATTCTTTATTTGGACAGAATTTTTCGAAAAATTAAAGGATAAAGCCGGTATTGAAAATGAGATCCTCGACGGCTTGGACCGGCTGGCAAAACTCAGGGCCGAAAACCGACTCGACGAGCATGAGTTTCAAATTGCCAAAAGAAAACTGCTGTGCCTTGGCTAATAACACAATGATTACCGCCTTCCTGTACAACACCATCATCTTATATTTTGGCCTGAACCTAGTCTACGTCTTCCCGCTCTCGGTTATCATCAGCTCAACCTATACCCGCGAAAGCCTTCTCAAAGCCCAAGGCCTGCTTGCCTTGTTCTGTGCAATGGTTGCGGCTTGGGCCATGTAGCAACAACAAAAGGGACAAAAATGGCAAAAACATCAACCTGTTCCGCAAGTTATGAAGCCGAAAGATGGTTCCCCTCCAAGTGGGTCCTGTCCATCTCCTACGGAAAATGCGAAACCCCCGAATATGCCGAAAAAGGTCTTTGGTTTGTCACCATTCCGGAAGGGATTTATGATGACCTAAAGCGTGAGGGAAAGAACATCGATGAATTAATAGCAGAAGGTTATATGCTTGAAAAACTCTTTCCGCAACAAGATATGACTTTTCTGGTCGCCGAGGAACATGCCCAACCATCTGTCATTAAGAAATTACGTCGAGACATCAAGGCCTGGGCAGATATTGCGCATAAATATTTCTCTGGCGATTGGTGCGCCGAGCAGGAGCGGCCGTGGAAAGACGTTCCTGTTTACATACACACTCTGCCAGACGGACAGGAATTCAAGTATGGCTATTGCAGGACGACAAAAAACGATAGGCCTTTATGGTATGTATGCTTCCAAAGCGAGGGTAGTGACCACACATTCATCCTCGACGAAGTATGCGCAAGTCCTGAATTCATTAACCATCTCGGCGCCGATTATCGAAAATGGCTGCCGCTTTGTTGGTGCTATCTCGAGGATGAAGCTAAGGCCGGCTGGGATGACCTGCAAACCGGAGCCGACGCGAAGTGGTTTCGGCAATACAGTCTAGACTCGCCATACTCAATTGAGCAAATCAACCACAAAATTGCAGTTTATCGGGAAGAAATGAAAAATCAAAACTTATAAAGTGACAAATGTCAGGTGGCAAGGAAAAGGGAAGTTTGATATATACAGATAAATATGTGTCCGCCGCTCTGAAAGCTGCCGCAGACAGATAAGATATAGGCCACACAACTGATAAGCAATCATTTTAGGAGGCAAAAATGAGTGGTTGGAATTGGATTCATGCAGGGCTGGAAATAGCAACATACGCTAAGGCTCAGGAAGCACAACGACAATTATCTGAAATGCAGACCGCGGTTGAAATTGAAGCCGCACGAAAGTTTCTTTTGGATGCCATGAGAACTTTTGTTTTTGATATCTCTCGTGACATTCAGCTTGCCGAAGAGCAAATTGAAGCCCATCCGCAACAAGTTTACATTGTTTCCAAGTCTCTTGATTGGAGATTGGGCAACAGTGGCTTATCTCCAGAAATATTCCCTGATTTTCAGGATAAAGAATACTTCTTCAAAACACAAAGAAAGATTCAAGAAGTTATCAAGCAGGCCACGGAGAAATTGTCTCCTCAACAAATTCGAGATTCTGATATTGCTATTCAGTACATCTCTGAACTCCCCGTACTTCAGAAGGCGATGTCGTCACAATCTGCTCAAGAGTCTTTACGTGCAACAGATAAGCAGTGGGGACAGGCCAATGCCAAGAAAGGGAATAAGAATTTATTTTTTGGCTTAGGCGTTTTCGGTTTCATACTTACTCTTTGTGTCGGCACTCCCCTTGGTATATTTGGATTGGCATCGTTGTTAAGCGGCGATGTCAGCGCCGTCTTGGCGGGTTTGGCGATGCTTTGTGTGGCTGCATTATTCCCCGTCGGCTCAGTGGCTATGATGGTGCTGGGTAGCAAGTTTGATTCAAATTATTCTCCGCTCAAGGAAAAACGGGAAATATGGAAGAATCAACTGATGTCAAAAGAAGACTGGCAGGGGTTTGTGTCTACTTTTGGGAATTTAAGCAGCGCACAAATACAGAGAATGTATGACGAGAGGTTGTCTTATCTTACACCTTTACTAGGTGGAGATTTCCAAAGATATCTTACGCCTGGCGAACAAACGGCATAATTGGCGCACGATAAGCCTAAGCTTCAAAATGAAAGGACTGGTCAACAGAAAATGTCATCAAGCGACAATGGTGCTTTCATAAAAACATTGGCCGCACTTGCAGGACTTATTGTTTCTTGCATTGCGATTTTTACTTTTGTCACAGGATATGTGACTTTACGCGAGGTATTGGGCACTCGTAGTCAAACTGATTCATCTCGCCAAGTTCAGAGCAATGAAGGGCCTGTTGTTTACCCAACCAATACAACAGCATTGGAAAACGTTGTTCCCAACCTGTCGGCAAATTATTTATTCTCAGATGATTTTGAGAACGGCATTAAAACAGATTGGTTTGCCATTGATGGCGAATGGCGAATGGTCAATGGGAATTTACAAGGTATCTCAGGACAGCCGGCTCGCATTGGTGTAGGGAACAGCTCTTGGAGAAATTACTCAATTGAAGTAACAATCGGTGGTCTGCGAAACACGGTTTCATCAGCGCGTCAATTCCTCGAAAACAATCCAAACATTATTTTTATTGGAGTTCGACAATCTCAAGATGCAGGCACTGGGTACTGGTTTGGGCTCTCTAACTGGAGACAAGGTTGTTCATTCGAGCGAAATTTTGAACAAGTTATAGAATTTCATGCTGCCGAAAACAGTCTCGACGAGCGCCCTCACACGGCCAAAATCGAAGTAAATGGGGACCTGTTCAGATTATCAATTGATGGAAAATCTGTTTGTTCATTTAGCGATACTAGCATTGGCAATGGTATTGTTATAATCTCCATGTTTCCGGGAACAGGTGCGGACCCGTCATACCCCTGGGTGGAATACATAAACATATCTGAGAAATGACATTTTTTGCGAAATTGCACTCTGTGCAATTCATTCTTTAAGGCCATACAAAAGATCATCAATACCAACTGCACAGCAAAAAGCCAGCCCATTTCCCCTTTGGCGGGCCATGTAATTTGAAAATTTTAATTGCACAGGAATCAGTGTCGGCAATGCTCCTTCAGCTGGTGGAATTCCTGTGCAGTTTTATTTTTTTAGGAGCGGGCTTATCTTTATTGCGCAGCAGGAACTATCAGTTTGGGTAGGGAAACAGGTACGTACTGCGGGGAAATGCACTAAGCGAAGGTTTTTTGGCTGTGCGATTCCTTGCCATACCCAAAGTACGGAAAACTACTCGATTAGCAACGTTGTTTTCAGCAAATCCCGGTCATGCGAGGATGGGCCGACCAGGATTTCGAATTCGCCGGGTTCGACCACTTTGTTGCCTTGGGCGTTGACGATTTGGAAGGATTTCCAGGGCAACTCCACCTGGATGATTTTCTTCTGGCCGGGGGCAAGCTCCACACGGGCGAAGCCTTTCAGGGCCTTGTTGACCCAGGTGGCCGAAGTCACCACGTCGCTGACGTAGGCTTGCACGATTTACACCCCTGCCCGCCGG
>JAGXRL010000013.1 GCA_018335915.1 Candidatus Latescibacterota bacterium | reverse complement strand
GAAGCAGGCGGCAGCCGCATTGCGATTATCTTCAACGGCTCGCCGCTCTTCACAGGGGACGCGGGTTCGGGCGAGAGCGACATTCGCAAATGGATTATCGAGAACGACTGGCTTGAAGCCGTGGTTGCCATGCCGACCGAGATGTTCTATAACACAGGCATTGCAACGTATATCTGGCTGGTGACCAATCGCAAACCCAAACATCGCAAGGGGAAAGTGCAACTCATCAACGCTGTGGACTTCGCCGCGCCGATGCGCAAGAGTTTAGGAAGCAAGCGCCAGTATTTCACCGATGACCACATTAAAGATATTACCAAGATTTACGAAGGCTTTGCCGAAAGCAAAGTGAGCAAGATTTTTGATAATGAAGATTTCGGGTATACCAAGGTGACTATCGAACGACCTTTACAGGAAGACCTGACAGGTTTTAGCAAGACGACACCGAAGGGCAAGCGCGCCGATAAAAACCTGTCAGGTCTGCCCAAGCCCGATTCATCCTTGCGTGACTTCGAAAAAATTCCCTTGAAAGATGACATTGACGCTTACTTTGAGCGTGAAGTGAAGCCGCATGTCCCCGACGCATGGATGGACAGAAGCAAAGACAAAGTGGGTTATGAAATCAGTTTCACCAAATATTTCTATGAGTACCAGCCTTTGCGCTCACTCGCTGAAATCAAAGCCGACATTTTGAAACTGGAAGCCGAAACCGAAGGCTTGCTGGGGGAGATTCTTGAGTAATGAAGGCTTATCCAGAATATAAGGAAAGCGGTTTCGATTGGATTGGAAAATTCCCAAGTCATTGGACTCTCTGCTCGCTCGGCTATAAATCAAGAATGATTGTTCCAATGCGGGATAAACCCCAAGAATTTGATGGGGATATTCCTTGGATTCGTATTGAAGATTTCAACGGAAAATATATTTCAGGTTCAAAATCAGACCAAAAGGTATCTGAAACAACAGTTGTAAATATGAATCTAAAAGTGTTCCCTGTTGGAACTGTTTTATGCTCTTGCAGTTGTAGCATGGGCGCAACCGCAATAGTGTCCAATCCCCTTATTTCCAATCAAACATTTATTGGTATTGTGCCTAACGAAGATTTACATTCAGATTATTTGTATTACTTGGTTCAGGCAGCAAAGCCAACTCTGGATTCTCTTGGAACAGGTGCAATTCAAAAATATCTTAGCAGGAATGATTTCGAGCATTTCAAAGTTGCTTTTCCTCTTCTCCCCGAACAGCAAGCCATCGCGGACTTCCTCGACCGCAAAACTGCACAGACTGACGCGCTTATCGAAAACAAATGGCGACAGATTGACCTGCTTCAGGAACAGCACACGGCGCTTATCTATCACGCCGTCACAGAGGGATTAAATCCTGATGTACCTATGAAAGATTTGGGAGTGGAATGGCTAGATAAAATTCCGAGTCATTGGGAATTTGTGAAAACGAAGTATCTATTTCGACTGGTAACTGAAAAAGCTCCCGATGATAATGGCATGGAATTATTGTCTCTTTATACTGAAATTGGCGTGCGCCCTCGGAAAGATTTAGAAGCAAGAGGAAACAAAGCCTCAACGACCGATGGGTATTGGATTGTCAAAGAAGGCGACATTATCATAAACAAACTACTGGCATGGATGGGAGCAGTTGGGTACTCTGCTTACGATGGAGTTACAAGTCCCGCATATGACATATTACGAAAAACAGTTCCTTTGAATAGCAAGTTTTATCATTATCTTCTTCGATGTGGCATTGTTTTGCCTGAGTTCAAGCGAAGGTCAAGAGGAATTATGGAAATGCGCCTTCGGCTGTATTTTGATGAATTAGGGCAAATCCCATTGGTGTATCCACCAGAGACCGAACAAAATCAAATTGTTGAATATTTGGAAGACTTGGAAGAAAATGTAAATCGAACAATATCCAAGATAACAAAAGAGATTGAGTTACTCCAAGAATATCGAACGGCTCTGATTTCCGAAGCAGTAACAGGCAAGATTGACGTAAGAACGGCGGAGACCGTCCACGAATAAGACCACGAATGCACGAATAGTGAGTCTGGCATTCGTTTATTCGTGAAAAATTCGTGGATGGGTTTTGTGGACGGCGCTCATCTCCGAAGCGGTGACAGGCAAGATTGATGTGAGAGAGAATTAAATACAGAAAGGGAAATCACATGGCGAAAAGGACTGCAGTGAAACAAAAAACACAAACTACAGAGAAAAGCGCATCATCCCAACAGATTACGCAGCCTCGAAAGAAAAAAAGCGTTTTTACTGCACCAGTCATTATCGCAGTTATTGGTCTGTGTGGGACCTTAGCTGCAGCAATTGTTGCTGGCGTTTTCGGCTTGATAAACACTCGAACCCAAATTGATAGACCCATCATGTTTACGCAAACAGCAGAGTCGATTTCTGCTATAAATCCAACAAACACAGAAGAGCCCTCGCCAACAGAGCCTTCTCTTGATTGGCAGAAAATTGTAACCGTTAGAGACAGAACACCTTCTTCCCCAGCATTGGTTTATCCTGAGTATTTATTTTCGGGTTCTGACGTCGTAAAGTGGCTTCAGGAAAATGGCGGACAATATTATTATGATGGTGAACTAATGTATTCTCTTTATATTCATGATGGAGACTCCTATTTTATTTTTGGCTTGGAAATAGTTAATAAATCTGGGGGACAAGATTGGGTTCGCCTTGGTAATGATATGACATTGTCTGTTCAGTACATTGGAGATGCACCAGATGTTACACATGTCGTGGAACTTCCTTTAGGATCTGGTGCTGGCTTTTTTCGAGAATTTTCCGAGGTTCCTCTTAATTCTGCTTTCGATAGGTATGATGCAAAGGCGGTTTCTACAGATGCAGATTTCTACACATTAGAGCCTGGAGAATTTGAAATATTCGTAGTGCGTTTTGTTTGTGAGCATCCTGGCGTCTACAATGTTCAATTTAATATTCCTATAACTTATCAAGGTGAGGATGGACTCATCACTTACACTGGAGCGAACGGTTTTGTCTGCCCAGATAAAATGACCTACTATCTTGGTGGAGTAGTCAATGCTGAAAAAGATGTGATTATTAGTGATGTCAAGCAATATGAGTGGACGGGTTCAGGCTATAGTATATATTCTCCCTGAACATCTTTCTGTAAAGATGTATTACTTCAAACCAAAAAAGTTAACTCAGGAAAATGGATGGTTATGGCAACCAATTACAGAGAAATGAACTTCGAAGAGCACATCGAATCGCACCTGCTCGGCTCAGGCTATCACAAGCGCATGCCCGATGAGTACGACAAGGCGCTGTGTTTGATTCCCGATGAAGTCATTCAATTCATCCAAGCCACCCAGCCCAAAAAATTTGAAAAACTCGAAAAGCAATACGGAGCCGAAACCTCTCCCAAACTGCTCGACCGCATTGCGCGTGAAGTCGGCAAATATGGCGTGCTGTATGTCCTGCGCAAAGGGGTGGCAGATCGGGGCGCAAAATTCAAACTGGCATACTTCAAGCCCTCCAGCGGCATGAATCCTGAACATCAAACTCTCTATCAGGGCAATCGTTTCAGCGTCGTGCGTCAACTCAAATACAGCCAGAAGAACGAAAACTCGATAGACGCCGCGCTCTTCCTCAACGGTCTGCCCATCGTCACCATCGAGTTGAAAAATTCGCTCACGGGTCAAACGCTGGAGAATGCCGAGAAGCAATACAAGCACGACAGGCTCCCCAATGGCGAGCCGCTGCTGGCGTTCAAGCGCTGTCTCGTGCATTTTGCCGTCGGCAACGAACAAGCCTCCATGACCACCCATCTGCAAGGCGAGAAGACCCGCTTCTTCCCCTTCAACAAAGACAGCGAGAATCCCGTCAACCCGAACGGGCACAAGACTCATTATTTATGGGAGGATATATGGCAGGCGTCCACGCTCCTGGAGTTGATCAATAATTATCTGCATGTGCAACAAATCTCGGAGCGCTCCTACGACCCGAAAACTGATTCTGTTACCGAGAAAGTGACCGAAGCCTTTATCTTTCCCCGCTACCACCAACTCGATGTCGTGCGCCATTTATTGAAACTCGTCCAAGCCGATGGCGTCGGCAAGAATTATCTCGTGCAACATTCGGCGGGTTCGGGCAAATCCAACTCGATTGCATGGCTCGCCCATCAACTCGCTTCGTTCTATCAAAAAGCCGATGACACCGAGCGCCTGTTCGATTCCATTATCGTGGTCACCGATAGGCGCGTGCTCGATAGACAACTGCAAAACACCATCAAGCAGTTCGAGCAAACCGAAGGCGTGGTCAAGAAGATAGATGAAAACTCCGCTCAGTTGCGTGACGCGTTGAAGGCTGGCAAAGCCATCATCGTGACGACCCTCCAAAAATTCCCCGTCATCGCCGCC
>JAGXRL010000012.1 GCA_018335915.1 Candidatus Latescibacterota bacterium | reverse complement strand
AATAAAAAGTACAAGCCGATGGTCATCCGGCGCGGCACCAAACAAGTGCGGGTGCTCGGCAAAGTCGCAGGATTATTCCGGCAATTCTAGAATGAAAACATAATCATGAAAGCACGAAACTGCAAGACCACAGAGACACAGAGGCACTGAGAAAACACAAAGAAGAATTAATAAAGACCTCTGTGAGCTCTGTGTTCTCCGTGACTCTGTGGTATATTTTTCTTTCGTGTCATTCGTGGTTAAATCTTCCGGTTTGCAGTATGACCATTAACGAGCCGATTGCGGTTGACTGTGTGTTTAAAAATCCGGGTATGGAGCCGCGCTATTTCAAATGGCGCAACCGCTCTTACCGGATTATGAAAATCAATGGCAGATGGCACCGCCGACAAGGCAAGTTTATGATTTACTGCTTTGCTGTATCTGACGAACACAACAATGCCTATGAACTCGAACTCGATACTGAAGAGATGAAATGGCAATTATTGAAAATAGATGAGGAATAAAATATATGCGTATATTCCAAATCCTAAATCCGAAGCACGTTAGTCTTCGAGGCGCAGCCCAATTCGAAACAATATCTAATACCAAAATTCAAATGTTCAAAACAAACTATGGTTATTGCGTTTTAATTTTAGATATTCGAATTTTGAATTTGTTTAGGATTTCGGATTCAGATATTCGGATTTATATTCAGTCTTATGAATAACCGCACTATTGTCTTAATCGACATGGACGCTTTTTTTGCCCAGATTGAACAGCAGCATAATCCTGCTTTGCAAGGCAAACCGATTTTAGTGGTCGGCGGACCGGGCCGGCACGCAGTTGTAACCACTGCCTCGTATGAAGCAAAACGGCTCGGTGTCAAATCCGCAATGGCATTACACCAGGCATTACAAATCTGTCCGCACGCCTTAACTATTATCGGCAACCCGGATAAATATATTGATTACTGTTTTCGGCTCTTGAATATTTATAAAGAGTTTACTGATTTAGTCGAGCCATACTCGGTTGACGAAGCATTTCTCGATATTACCCATGTCCAGCGGTTATTTGGCACACCTGAGCAGATTGGCAGAAAAATCAAACAGCGGGTCAAACAAGAACTCGATTTGACCTGTTCAATTGGTATTGGACCGAACAAGCTCATTGCTAAAATGGCAGCTGAATGGCAAAAACCGGACGGACTTGTGATTGTTAATCCTGAACAAGTACCTAAAATTATCTGGTCATTTCCGGTCGAAGAAATGATTGGCGTCGGACCAAGAATGAAAATTCACTTAAATGGGCTTGGCATCAAGACCATTGAAGATTTGGCAAAATATCCCGGCTATATGTTAAAGGCAAAATTCGGCAAGTATGGTGAAATTCTGCACCAGTTTGCCTGGGGCATTGACACATCTGTTGTTGACCCGAAAAGTTTTGACCAGATTAAATCAGTCGGGCATTCATATACTATGCCCAAAGATGTAACTGACCTGGAACTGATAAAATGGTATATTTACTGGCTATCGAGCAAGGTTGCAAGACGCTTGGAAAAAGAAGGACTGGCAGGACGCACAATTCACTTATCAGTGCGCAGTGCTGATTTTAATGACTTTGGGGTGCAGACTTCGATTCCTGAACCGACCAATTACCCGCAGAAAATCGCCAGTGTTGCCTATGAACTATTTCTTAAGAATTACATCGGTAAAAGCGTCAGACTGCTTGGTGTCAGCGTCTCTAATCTCTCTTCTCAGAATCAGTTTCAATTAGACTTATTTTACGACAAGCCAAAAATGGCGCAGGTATTAAACTCAGTCGCGCAGGTCAAAAACAAATACGGTGATGAAATTATCCAGCTTGCTATGATATTATTACAGAACAAAAAGCGCTGGGTTCGGCAAAAAGTCGGCTGTTTCCTGACCAACCGGGAAAAAGGACATGTCTTTGCCGAAAATGTCGAATTACACAGGTGAACATCCGTGCTCATCCGTGGCTAAAATTTCCTATGAAAGGAGGTGATTATTATGTTAGTAAAAGATGGCGATAAACGATTTGCCCGATGGAAAACCCGCTATGACATTGTAAAAAATGGCAAACCAATCCGGCAATTATCTGAAGAATCAGAACAAAAACTGAAAAAAGAGTTTATCCGAATGGCTGAGATTGAAAACGAAGCAAAAATAATTATCAGCAAGACCAATACGCCAACCATGCTTAACTTTGCCTATCTTGCCTTTGCCCGTGAAATATATGGTTTAGTTAAACGATATACTAAGAAAACATTACAAAACCAGGTTGAAATTACGCTTTTAAAATGGCAAGCCCAACAGCTCAATCAAGAACTGCTTGTAAAAATCAAAGACAAGGTTTTTGAAATGATGGGCATTGATTTAATTGTATGATTGGCTGAATATTAGAACAAAGATAATGTAAAAATAACCGGTTTTGGGATAGGGTGGCGGGGCAGTCCCTGGGCATGCCCATAATGCGAGCAGGGGGTCGGGTATATTCTGAGGATTACTTAGAGGATTGGCTCGAGATATTCCTTTGGATTTAACTCAAGACTCATTCCCAGCCCCAACCAGAGGTAAAACTCGAGATTCGGATTCAGGAATTAGGGCAGGATTGGGTTCAGAATGAGAATGAGGATTGACTCCAGCATCCGCTTCAGGATGGGATTAAGGATTGAAGATGGGATTGGGGGTGGAAAAATAAAATTGCGAATCTTATTATACCTTCTAACAAAATGTTAATAAAGACAATAACAAATATTGACTAGTATTATTATAGACATATAATTAAATGAAAAATGAAATCTTCAACCTCAAGGCTTACAATAAATAAAATATCTAAATTACTAAATAATTACAACGCACTAAGAATCCAAATATCACAATTCGAACTATATCGAATTTCTAACATAATCGAAAAATATCATACGATAAATAATCAATATTGTAAAACTAAGATAAAAAGCATTCAAAATATTTTGGGAGGTTATAAAAATATATCTTCGACAACTATTGAAAAATTCAAAAGACTTTTAATAGAATATAATGCAACGAGAGAAAAACTTCTAATATCACAGAGAGAATCAGCTGATGATTTAAATATTCTTGATGTATTAGATTTTACCGATGATGAAATTAGACATAGTAAGTTTCTTGCCTTTCTTTTAGATCCATTAGAAACTCACGCGCAAGGTAATCTTTTCTTTAAAATTTTCTTAGAGGAAATAAATTTACCGATTGAATACGCTGAATCAAAATATACAGTTAAAAAAGAAGTAAAGGGCGAAGAATCAATAGTTGATATAAGAATTAGAAGCAAAGAATCTGGTGAAAACGGATTTGTGATTTATATAGAAAATAAAACCAAATCAGCAGTTGGTGAAAATCAAATTATAAATGAAAGCAAAGATCTAAACAAAGCAGCAAAAATAAGTGAAATACCTGATAGTCGTAAACATGGTTTTCTTTTATCTGTAAAAAAAGATGAAGAAGCCCTAAAAGGCACTTATTTTAATTGGATAAGTTGGAAGCAAATTGTGAAATGTTTAGATAAGTTTATCGAACAGTCCCAAGCAATAAAAGTAAAATGGGCTGCTGAACAATATATGAAATGTATAGAAAAGCATGTAATAAAAGAAGTGTTAAAAACAGAAAGAAAGGAAATTAACAATGAAGATATTAAATGATAGTAGGGAATATATTCTACAAAACTATGCAGAAATAAATCATCTAATCGAGGAAGTAAATTTTATAAAAAATGACCTTGATAAACTATGTGAAAAAATATGTACGGAAATAAAAGAGAAAGATTGGTGGATTAGATGGTCAAATGACTTTGAAGGTCCTGTATATCGGTGGAATTCAATATTTTTTTGGAAAAAATCTTGGCATTTTGGTAACGATTCGTTAGATATTATTGATCTAGATGTTTCGGATATTGGTTTAGATCATTTAATGGGAACGACTGATAATAAACCCAATTCAGGTATTTGGACTAAGAGATTAACAAAACTTGGAGATGGAGAAAAAGAAAAATTCGAACAATATTTTAGAGAGATTTCAAAACAAATGAAACTTGATGTCCCTCGTAGTGTTTTTCCCAACGAAAGCGTTATTGGTCATAGACTGCCTTATAATGTTGATGAATGGATTAAAATTTTAAAAGACGGAAGATTTATCGATGTAATATTGGAACAATTCGATAATCTTTCACTGTATATTGAACCTATCGACAAAGCATTAACAATGGTAAGAAAAATAAAAAAATAAGAAAGGAGATTCTATTTTATGGATTTATTTGCCGATACTAATGGAAGTGTAGTTAAAGCATATCTTGTATTAAAAACAAACGGAAAAAGCATTCCTCCAAATTGGATTAAGCGATATAAAGATTCTCGGAAAAAAAGAGAAAAGGATATAATAAAAATACTAAGAAAAAGAGACTTACTTGGTATAACACATCTTAATGAATGGGAAACATTCTATAAAAAAGAATGTTTTTACAATGGCATTAGAATTTTATTTGAACTTGAATGGGGAGGTAAAACAAAACGATAAATTATCACAAATAGATAAGTAACTATATTAAAGGTTACATTATCACCCGATTAATATAAAGAAAGATAAGAAAATTTTATTAGAATTACAATGCCGGATTAATTTTGCAAAATAATCACAGACGGTTCTCTTTTTATCCACTCGCACGATTAAAACTTGTCCTGATGATAGTTCAGGATCGTGCCTACAATTTAATCCTGTTAATCCTGTCAGAAAAGATACTACTTTACGGGTGCGACCCGCAAAACCGGGGCGCACCCGTTTTTCGGTTTGTTTTATTCGTGTAATTCACTTGTTCGTGTCATTTGTGATTAAAAACGAGACCTTGAAATAAATTCAGAGTGATAACTGTGTTAACCTGTGTTTACCTGTGGTTTCAATTTCTTTGTCTTTTCATTCGTGTTATTTGCTCATTCGTGCGATTCGTGGTTAAAGATAGATTCCGGATCAAGTCCGGAATGACTGCTCTGTGTTCTCCCTTACTCTGTACCTCTGTGGTATTTTTTCGTGATTTTGTGGTAATTCTTATCTAATTGTTTATTCTCTGTGTCTCCGTGCCTCTGTGGTGAAAATTCTGGATTCCCGTTTACACGGGAATGACAAATGAAAGAAATATATCTTCAGTTTAAAGTTTTAAAATGTGGTTTTGACTTTTGACCTTTGAGTTTTGACTTTTCTTTTCATTCGTGTTATTTGTGATTAAAAACGAGACCCTGAAATAAATTCAGGGTGACAACTGTGTTAACCTGTGTTTATCTGTGGTTTCAATTTCTTTGTCTTTTCATTCGTGTTATTTGCTCATTCGTGCGATTCGTGGTTAAAGATAGATTCCGGATCAAGTCCGGAATGACAAAAAAAACTTAATCCGTGGTAAAAAAAGTAATATAAAAAACAGGGCTTGGTTTTGCCAAGCCCTGTTGTACTAATGTGTCACCCTGAACTTGATTCAGGGTCTGAGATGCTGAATTAAATTCAGCATGACAATCATTGTAGTTTAATCAGTTAATACTATTTTATTAGTTTTTGCGTAGTTGTCGGTTCTGAGCGTGTAGAAATAGACGCCATTGGAAAGTTTCTGAGCCTGATTGTTTCTGCCGTTCCAGTTCAGTGTATAAACACCGGCATCTTTTTCTTCGTTGACCAGATTTGCCACGATTCTGCCGGTGATATCGTGAACGAGTAAAAAGACTTTGCTTTTCGCAGATACGGAATAGCGGATTTGAGTCTGCGCTTTGAACGGATTGGGAAAGGCGCTGTAGAGTTTGGTGATAAGCGGATTAGTTTGGATTATTTCATCGCCTTTTTCTTCCATAATGCCGACTAAGATACCAGGCGTCCAGAATCCGATATATGCCAGAATATTGGATGAAGTCAGATTACCGATTGCAGTCTGGCTTACAGTTGACAGAGCTTTGTAATTGGTTGATTGAAGATTGCCACTGCCGTTGCTGAAGCTATACCAATCGCACCGATACTGGGCATAAGAAAAAGATACAATAACGATTAGTAATAAAAGCATTTTTTCCTTGAACATTATACACCTCTCTTTGATATGGGTTTAGGGGTTGGGGATTGGGGTTTGGTTTTTAATTTAGTAATCAAAGACCGAATTTGTTTGCCAAGGATTTCGATTCGGTTTATTAGGTTCTGACGATCATTTTCGCTGACCATCTGTAATTGGTAAGAAATGATAATTTGTGTTTCAAGTTCAGCCAGCGAACCTAATGCAATATAAAGGAAATATTTGAATTCGGTAGTAGTTTTTCTGATATGACCTTCGGCAATATTAGATGGAATCGATACTGATGCTCGTCTAAGCTGGCTGGTTAGTCCGTAAATTTCTCGATTTGGGAATTTTGCCGTTAACCGATATATTTCTTTGGTCAAGCTTATTCCGTCTTGCCAGATTCTCAGGTCGCGGAAGCTTTGAATGTTTTCTTTCATACCAATCCCTAACCGCTAAATCCTAATCCCATTATTTTCTATTTGCCTGTTTTCTGGCTTCGCGTTGCGCATCGCGTTCTTTAATCATCTGCTGCCATTGTGTCTGTGCATCAGGCGAGGTCTGATAATCTTTGAGCGTGCCGACCGCAATCCAGTCAAAGGTTATGTCGGTTCCGTTTTTCTCAAGACCCGGGATCGCTTCCAGCGCGACTCTGAATCCGTTCGCTCTGGATTCAGCAACATACAAGAATCCGGCTGGTCTGCCTTTGGGTGTTACCGTAATTCGGATTGGAATGTCGGTGCGGATATTGTCGGCAAAGAGCGGGTCAAAGTTAATCACGGCTTCGCCATCACTGAGCGTGGCGGTGCCAGATGTGACAATACCGAGTTCAGAGCTGATAAGACAGGGTGCAGATTTGTTGTCTAATAATCCGCCGGTGTACCAGCCACCAGTCGCATAACCAGAACCATATGCCTGAATTGCGGTGTCGGTCGATGTGTTGTTATAAGCATGGGCAATAAGGCCGATTCCTTGAGGATTGCTGGCAATCAACCTGCCACCGCTAAAATTACCATATGCATAAATGCCATCGCTTTCAGATGAGTCGATCTGAACACCAGTACCAGCATGCATTGCATAAAGCGCGGCAAATCCTGCTTCATCAACGCCAATTGCATCAAACGGAGTTACGATAACGCGAATTGCACTGCCGCCGACCGTGTCGATAGAAAGACCGGATTGACCGGCATAACCGACATTAAAACCGTCAGCAAACGCATAACCAATATGAACGCCGCCAAAACCAACGCTGTCAATGACAATGCCGCGACCAGTAGTGCGATTTTTGATATGCACAATGCCATTGGGCCAGTTGACCGAACCTTCAAGATTTAATGGTACGGCAATATCATCGCCAAGAATCGTGCCGTCAGCTATTTTAGCAGAAGTGACCGCATTATCCTGAATCATCGTATTTGAGATAGCGTCAGTTTCTCCAGTATTGACATAACGGGTATCGAGTGCACTGAGATTGTTTCCTTCTAAAGCATAGGCATTGACTGCAATCCGTGCGCTGTCAACATACGGAACATTCACGACGATTGCATAATCAGCCGTGTCCGCATAGGGCGCTTTAAAAGTGGTTGAGACATCATTTCTGGTAATCGTATTATCTGCAATTTTACTGCTGGTTACTGCATTATCAGCAAGCATCGGATTGGTAATCGCATTGACCTGTCCTTCATCAACATATTTGGCACTTAAAGCAAGTGTATCTTTACCCTGTAATTTATGCGCATCATAAGCTTTAACTGCAATCCGGGCACTATCAACATACGGCACATTCACGACAATTGCATAATCAGCCGTGTCAGCATAGGGTGCTTTGAAAGTGGTTGAGACATCATTTCGGGTAATCGTATTATCCGCAATTTTACTGCTGGTTACTGCATTATCAGCAAGCATCAGATTGGTAATCGCATTGACCTGTCCTTCATCAACATATTTGGCACTTAAGGCAAGTGTATCTTTGCCCTGTAATTTATG
>JAGXRL010000011.1 GCA_018335915.1 Candidatus Latescibacterota bacterium | reverse complement strand
TGGCTCATTGTAATCGCATCCCGGATTGACGACTCCTGGGTAAATTTGCTCGGCATTATTACCAGAACGACCCGATGCGCGCCCAATGCCTCAACCGCCAAACAAGCGACCAATGCCGAATCAATTCCGCCCGACATACCCAGGATGACTTTATTAAACCCGTTTTTCTCAACATAATCGCGCAGACCTAAAACCAGTGCCGAATAAATTTCCACGATTTGGTCTTTTTCAAAAGCGTCTATTTTTCTGGTGCCTGCCCGGCGGGTGGTTTCGATAACAATCAAATCCTCTTCAAATCTTCTGCCGGATGCGATTAAACTGCCTTTTTCATTACAGGCAAACGAACCGCCGTCAAACACCAGGTCGTCCTGACCGCCGATTAGATTACAGTAAAAAATCGGTATCTTATTTGTGATGGCGCGGTTTCTGACCAGCTGTTTTCTGACTTTGTATTTATTAATATAGAATGGTGACGACGAGATATTGATAATAATATCTGCGCCCTTGGTTTTTAACAGTGCAATCGGTTTATCATCGACCCAGATGTCTTCGCAAATCGTGATACCGACATTTTCGTGAAATTTGCCGTCTTTATATGACACCTGAAACAGATTACTCTCTTTACTTGAGATAAAATAACGCTGTTCATCAAAAATATCATAATTAGGCAGATAGGTTTTTGCCTGCGCGCCGATATATTTGCCATTACTCAAAAATACCGCAGCATTATATAACTGGTAACCCGGAAAATGGACTGACATCGAAACATCATAATTACTTGATTTACTCTGTCTAACCCCGGCTTGGACTGTGCCGACAATCACTGATATGCCATACGATTTTTTTACAATCCGTTTCAAATGTTTGTTTATCTCTTTGACAAAATCTTTTTTCAAGAGCAGGTCTTTGGGCGGATAACCGCAGATTGCCAGTTCTGGAAACACGACCAGGTCAACATCTTGCTGGCGCGCTTTGTCAATATACTGGATAATTTTATCAGTATTACCCTTAATATCACCAACAGTTGAATTAATCTGGGCTAATGCAATTCTCATAACAAAAGATTATCCGATTTCCCTTATTTGTCAAGGGTTTATATCATACTATTCGAAGGGTCGTACCCGTAAAACCTGGAGCGACCCTGTTTTATCCCTTCGTGGTCTGTGTTTAATTGTGGTTAAAAGAGAGATTCTTCATTTCATTCAGAATGACAAGCTGTTCGGTGTTTTCAGTGATTTTCAGTGTTAAATTCTTTAACCGTGTTTATCTGTGTTAATCCTTGGTTAATCTTTCCTCTGTGTCTCTGTGGTATATTATTCTTTCGTGTCCATACTCATAAACCCCAGCACCTTGAAAAAGGTGCTGGATTATTTTCAGGCATTAATTGTATTTTCAATGAATTTCTATAGGTTTCTATAAATTTCAGATTTTAGGACTTGACAAACAGGGATTTGGGGGTAAAGTATTGAAGTTATGAATAAAAAGAGGATTTTATTAAAAAATCACTCATTTCAAGAAGTGAGATATTTTATATGAGTTGGGCAACTATTTTTGATAAAATTATTGAAAAAGTAAAATTAAATTTTTTAAATAGAATTAAATCTCCATCAAAAAAAACGATTATTAAAGTATCAAAATCAAATGTGGGGATCATTCAACAAGCTGATGTAATTAAGAATATAACTAAAGTCGGTGCTTTGCCGAGACATCTATCAGTTTATCAAAAAACAATACTTTTGTCTAAGTTGAGAACTATAAAAAGTAAAGCAAGGTTTGTTAGCAGATTGATGGATGTTGAAAGTTCAAATTTTGCAGATGAATTAAATGCAGTATTTCGAGAAGCAAATTGGGAAATGCTTCCAAGAAACAATACTTTTTTAGATGATTTTCCTAGTGATTTGACTATTTATATAACTGGGGATAATTTAGTACATATATCAGATTTCGTGTCTCAAACATTTAATGAACTTAATATCAAATGTGCGCCTTATAATATTAGAGAAAACTCAATTAGTCATTCTGAACCAGACGCAATTCATATTATAGTTTTAAGTAACAAACTATTATAAATATAAAAATATTTATATGGAATGACAGTAGATACCGTCAGTTACTATTTAATATAAAAAATGGATGATTTTCCACTGTATATTCTCTTTATATTTATAATTGGGGGTATTTTATATTCTTGGGTAATGTGGTTTGTTCGTAGAAAAGTCCATGGATCTAAAAAATTGTCTAATAAAAAAATTATAGAATACATTCATTTTCTTAAATCGAAATTATCAGCACAACCTACCGCAGTTAATGAAATATTTCATTTACCCGAAAAATTTAAGTATGAAGTTTTAAGTGCTGATTATTCATCGGAATCACTACAAAAAATATCGAACTATATTGGATTCTATTTAGGTTTATTAAGAAGTGTAAAAGTGTCGTGCATTGAAGAACAAACAGATGATGCTTGGGTAAGTTCGTCTAATGGAATAGTTAATTCAGATGTAAGTCAAAAACATTTTAGCGGTTTTTACAAGACAGTCGGATTTGATCATGGGGAAATATTATTATTAAAAAAGTCGAAATATAAATTTGACAATGTTATAGCGGTTCTTGCGCATGAATGCGTGCATAATTATTTATATTTTCATAAAGTTCATAAATCAGATGAAACAGAAAATGAACTGTTAACCGATATAGCAGCAACTTATTTAGGACTTGGACATCTGCTTTATTCAGGTTACAAACCAGTTACATGGCTAGATAATTTTTGGAGTAATTTATCTGGTAGTGGATATACTAAACATTCAATTAGAATCGGTTATGTTGATATAGGAACAATAAAAAGAGCAATTATTATCTCTGCTAAATACAGAAAGTGGAATCATAAAGAAGTGATCGCAGGTTTTTCATCTTGGTGGGATAAAGTTATATTTTTCTTGATGTTTTTATTCTATCGTTAATAGTAAAATCTCTAATTGTAAACTAGGGACACTTCCCGGTTTTTCAATTTTAAAATCTTCTCAATCACTTCCCCCTCAATCGTAAACACCGGATATTTTTGGTAGATATATTCAAGCATTTTATTTTGTCGGCTCCCAGACATATTTACCGGTCTTATCAATAAAACCCGCATGTACTTCACTTGTCTTTTATTTTACTACGTCTGTATTTAGGTAAAAAATCGGCTAAGACATAAATTGCTAAGAAGAAACCTAACATAAATGAAATATATTTTCTATGTGAAATAAAATCACCATCATCATTATATGTCCCCCAACTATTTGGTAGCCACCATAGTATTTTCTCAAATCCGCCATAAAAGAAAATTGTAAAAGAGAAAAAAGTTCCAATCATGAAGATATATCCTATATACCTACGCCATCTTTGTTTTTTTAATTCATGTTTTATACTTGTGTCAGTTATTGCCCCTCTAATTTTCTTAAAATTAGCATCAAAAATGCTGAATTCTGGATCCATAAAATATAATACACATGAAATAACTAAATATATTATGATAACGATTAGTGCTATAGTTCCCAGCATAAGTAAATATATAACAGAAAGTTGTTGTATGTCAAGTTTTTAATTTTGATGAATCAAGAAAGAGAATAATGATAAATTGTAATTATGGATTGAAATACAATCTATAACATATTTACTTTAGTATCATTTCAATCACTTCCGACTCAGTTGTAAATTGATTTTTTTTATTCATCACACTATACCAAAATGCTTAATACTTAGTTCTACATCATCTATAAATTTTTCCAAAATTGGTTTATGATATCGTAATGCTGTAAAATAAGATATGCCAGTTAATATTTTTTCAATAATACTTAATTTGTCGAATGGAGTGGACAACCATATGATGTTATGATTCAATTTATCAAGCTCTAATTGATAATATTCATGATACGTTTGGGGATCCACCATGTCTGAATTGGACTTAATGAATTTTTCATATTCATTTAAAATCAGTGTCCGAATAGTATCATATTCATGATTCCTACTCATATAAATAAAAATCATACTTAACGAATAACTGAAAAAATCTTCCGATAATTCAGATTTTGTATCAGAATCCAAGGACCTAGATTCAATGCTCAATCTAGTTATAAAGTTTTGTGTATTTAAAATAGCATTCTCAAATAACGCAATAGCAAGTGCCTCCTCATCAGTAAGGATTCTAAAATGTTCTTTTCTATATTGCTCCTTAAATGCTTCCCATAATTCTTTTTTTACATTGATTCTAGATATAATATTTTCGGGTTTTTCTTTTTTCTTTCCAAAAATGTTAAAGAATGACATGGTTTTTCCCTTACTTTAACACTTCTTTTATCACTTCTGATTCAGTTGTGTATTTAAGATATTTCTGAACCATATTTTTATTTTGTCGGCTCCCAGACATATTTACCTGTCTTATCAATATGACCACTTTTTCATAAAAATTTCGTTGTCAGATTATTTCCCCAAATAGATTCCAAACTGACCGTACACATTACCAGGCTCGAATAAGAAGGCATTGTCAGTGCCCTGAATAGAGGTTGAACCAAAAAGCGGGATGACTAAACCTAATTCAGGCATCAGTTTTAGCGAACGGTTTCTGCCAAATCTTATCGGCAAACCGAGATTTGTTGCCAGAGATGTGGCACTGCTCCGCATGTGTTCGTTTGCATAGGATTCGCTGACCGAGTAATAATGTATGCCCAGATTCATGCTAAAAGGAAATCTGCCTTCTGCTTCCTGACCAAATATAAAACCCGGCCGTAAAGTCAGTATCTTATACCGGTTTGTCCGGTTTTGATGCGTTAAGTTAAACCCGTAATAAGTCCCTTCAAAAAATACTGCTCCGTCAATATCGTGCTCAAAGATTTGATATTTTGTATTCAAGAGTAATCCGGGAATCCAGCCGGAAAAAAATGTTCCGACTCCGATATCAAGATTATCCATAATACCGTATTTATAAATCAACCTGGTCATGGGCCAGATAAGAATGCCGTTATTATTGGTAAAGTATAATGGCGACGAACTTATCCCAAATCCTGAACTGTGAGCGGTAAATGTCCTTGCTGTTTCAAATGTATTTATCATCGGAAAACAGCTTACTAATAACAAACCCGCACTAATTAAGATTAATAAATACTTGTTCATATCTCCTCCATTGTCTTATTAATCATACCATATCGTATCTTAAAATAACAAGATGTCAAGCGCCTGAAAGAGATAAGTCTCCAAGTTTGCGTAATCATGAGCGGTTAATTTTTTAGGCTTGACACTTGTCAATTAACTAAATATCATAATTTAATGGCTTTTTTATTGATTTTGACACTATTCGGTGCGTATGACCAGGGTTCGACGATTATTATGCCGCCGTTCCGGCATTCGCTCGGTTTTTACCGTGCGTCCAAATTTTACATTGACCTGTATCTGGGCGATGAATTTTCGATTGTTAATCCGCAGGGTCTAACCGGCTCGAAAATGGAAGAAGAAGATGACCCGGCAACTTCAAGCGATGACCATATTCTGACTCTGTTCGGTGTCAACAGCGGCACGGGTCAGATTCTGTATAATGTCAAACTCACTACTCTCAAAGTTTATGGCAAGCCCGGTTCGGGTAATGGCGAGTTCAATTCGCCTTATGACATCGCTGCTAATCCGCAAGGCGAGGTTTATGTGGCTGATGCCGGCAATAACCGGATTGTCAAGTTAAAGTATGCTAAGTCTCTGCTCAGTTTTGACCGTAATATCACTGATTCGTTCAATTATCCGATGGGCGTTGCCCTGGATTCGAGACGCAATCTGTATGTTGCCGATACCCGTAATAACCGGATTGTCGTGTATGACAGCACCGGCACTTACCGTTATTCCTGGACGCGCGATTTGTCTGAACCGACTTCAATCTCGGTTATTGACAAAGACGATATTTATAATTATTATAAAGAGGACTATTTAATTGTTATTGATAGCGATAATAAAAGAATACAAAAATTTAACCTTAGCGGACAATTATTGGCGTTTGTACACTCACGCATGATTGGTTTGAGCAATGCGAAGTTTATGTACAGTGCGATTGATTATAATGGTAATGTTTTTGTTACTGATATGATAAATAACCAGATTCATAAATTTGACCGTTTTTTGAATTATATTATATCAGTCGGACGCCAGGGCACGGGTCGGGTTGAGTTTGTTGCGCCCGGCGGCATTTTTATCTGGAAACGGTTTGGTCAGATTTTCATTACCGACCAGGCCGGCGGTCAGTATTACTGGCTGGCAACCGACGGCTTTTTCATCGGCTGTTTTCCGTCCCGGCTGACTGATGCGCAACCCCAGACAACGATT
>JAGXRL010000010.1 GCA_018335915.1 Candidatus Latescibacterota bacterium | reverse complement strand
AAACAAATTTGTGTTTTCTAAAGGCTCAGTTAAACGAACTTTAACCAAAAAAGCAAAATTAGTATTATTTGATTTATACTGATAATTACTATACCCATTAACCAAAGAAGAATCTTTATGTTTTTCGCTGGTTACAAAGCCTCGAGGACAAGTACAAAAAGTTCTAACCGTGTCTTCGTATGTTTTGGTTTTAATATAAAATTTAGGATCATATTCAACACTACAAACTTCTTCCATAATTTCGGCTGACGTTTCAACCCGTACCCCAATATCTAATGGGTTATATTTATATTCTATGCCCAAGTCTTTAACAATTTTTTCCAGCCAAAAGGTGCCACCTCGACCAGGCGCTAAAATTAAATAATCAAAATCTTCTTGCTGGTTGCCAAAATATATTTTATTTTTTGAGATTCTTTCAATTTCTTGATTAAAGAAAAATTCAACGCCATTTTTTTCCAAATCTTTTCTCATTTTTTCAATAATTGGTGGCAAAACATCAGAACCAATATGAGCGCCACGATAAGGTAAAAATTTTACTCCAATTTTTATCGCCTTTTTTTCTAAACTAATTTTGTTTTGCCATGCTTCAGACGTTTCTTTAAATTCGTTTTGACAATATTTTACAAAAATTTTTTCTGTTTCATTTATTAAATTTTTAATCTTTTCTTCAGAAATAACTTCTAAAAGATTGGTGCCAATCAATGGCGTAAAATTAAGCTTACCGTCCGAAAAAAGACCGGCCCCACCCAAACCACAAACGCTTGATTTGTTTTTGAGACGATCGATTAAATTACCCCCTTTATCAAAAATTTTTATATTAAAATTTTTAATACTTGAGAGTTTAAAAGCGGCAAAAAGCCCGGCTGGGCCGGCGCCGATAATTATTATTTTTTTATTATTTGCTGACATATCTTAAAATAATTATAACAAAAAATTAAAAACAATAACAACTTAGAAAAAATTAAATTAAAATTAAACCTATAATTATCCAAAACAAAACTGCTAAATCATTTTTAAAATAAGGGGTGTCTACCAGCCCATGTGTCAGTATAACCACCATTGATGCTATTAAAGCAATGGTCAATATATCTTCTTTTTTCACTATTCTATGATTTTTAATTTTTCCGTCAAAGATGGACCCCGATTTCAGTCGAGAAAATTTTAAATTTTTAAATAATTTTTCAAATCCTGATTTAAAAAAATGGTAAACAATCAAAAGAAAAACCACTAAACCCAAGGATCCCAACTCAACCCAAAGCGTTAAAAATAAATTATGCGGGTAAGGATGAAATTCATTAGAAATAACCCCCTCAACACCTGGCAAAGAAAATGGATCTTGATATTGAAATGCTAATTGTTGATAGCCGCGCAAACCAACGCCAAAAGAATGAGCCCTTATCATCTGCCAAGCGCCTTGCCAAATATTTAACCTCAACTTTAAAGATAAGTCCTGAAAGGTAATTTTTTGTTGAACCAATGTCTGCCAAGGCGACAAAAAAAACAAATAAATAAAAATTAAAAACAAACTTATCACAAAAATTAAACGTTCTCGTCTTCTTAAGTAGCAGATAAAAAATATAACCAAACCAACGATAATACTAACAATTGCCCCCTCACTTTTAGCAAAAATAACCGCCAAAAGACTAGAACTAATAACTAACAACCAATAACTAACCACTAACAACTTTTTAAAATTAAAAAAATCCGATTTAAGACTAAACAAGAGTTGACCTAAAAACAAAATAATTAATGGTCCTAAAATTAAACCAAGAAAATTAGAATGAGGAAACGGCCCAGTTGATCGAAGACTTAATGTTAATGGATATTGCCAAGCTTCTAAACTAGCCATGCCCTGACCAGTGATTTTTTGATAAATTGCCCAACCACTAACAAATAAAGCTAAAAAAGACAAAGCATAAAAAACAAATTTTAAATCTTTTTGCTCTTTAATTAAAGAAATGAAAATAATTAAAAATAAAATTGGTTCTAAAAAATAAGCTCGCCAATGACCAAGCGCTCCCCATTTATCTAAAGAAATTAAAACAGCAAATAAACCAATTAATAACCAAGCTAATATTAAAACTTTCCAATTTTTAATTTCCGGCTGACAACTAAATTTTAAATTCTCACTTTTTAGACAACCACCATCAGGACAGCGATTATTAATTATTTTTTTAATAAACCAACTAACCGAAGCGATAATAATCATTATTTCTAAATAAGTTGTCGGCAATCCAAAAAATTGAAATCTTAATTGATAGATCGGTAATAAAATTATAATTAAAAATAAAGCTGGTTTTGGTTTGCACCAAGTCACTAAAAAATAAAGTATCGTAAATATAAGATGGACAAACATATCAGTTTATTATAATATATTTTACTTGTTTGATTTATTTTTGCCAGCCTGCTATAATTAATAATTAATATAAAATGATGCGAGAAGAAATAAAAAATTATCAACGACGACAAAAATTTTTCGCCGCTATTTTTATTTCTTTTTTTATTTTAAATTTATTTATTATAAATAAAACTTTAGCAACAAAACCAGACTATGTCGCGACCCGAACTGAACAAAGCTATCCAGGCATTATTAGATTAGAGGCTGGCAAGGGATTTACTTTTTGGGTTAAATTTAAAAATGTTGGTCTAAAAAATTGGTCGAGCGTTAGCGTTGCTTTAAAAACAGAAAATGGAGCAAAAAGTTTTTTTGCTCATTCAACCTGGATGAATAATTATACGCCTTATGTTGTAAAATATGGCGTGCCAGTTAACACCATCGGCACTTTTCAATTTGCCATTCAAGCACCATTAGTTAATGGCACCTATTGGGAAAAATTTCAACTTCATTATAATGACCAAAAAATTCCTGGCGGTGATATTGAAATTGGCATGCAGGTTTATGGTGGACAGCTCAGCTCAATAACGACTCAACCTTCGAATATCAATGTTATTAACAATCAAACGCCGACCAATAATAATAATCATTATTGGCAAATTATTCCCAATGATTATACTATCCGCGAAGAAATTAAAATAATTGAACCAAAAATTCGGGTTGGCTTAATGTTTGAAAACAGCCAAAAACCACATGTTAATCTTCCTTATAAAATTAAAACTCGAAATAACGAAGCCTACCAAGTACGACTTTTGGATACCAAAGACCTTCTCCTAACTCAAACTCAAGGGGAACTAACTGAAATTGACTTTGATTTTGCTAGCAAAAGATATTTTATTAATGTTGCTGGCAAAAGAATCGCTTCCACTGATTCGCCAATTGGTTTTTTCCCAATTGACCCCAACAAACAAATAATTTTCAAAATTGATAGTTGGTACCGCGGTCCTTTCTGGGGAATTCAATGTAATGACAATGAGTACCGTGGAACAATTGAAGTAAAATACAATCCCAACACAGATCGTCTTTGGCTAATCAATGAACTACCAATTGAAGATTACATGAAAGGCGTGGCTGAAGTTCAAGATTCTTATCCCGAACAAGCTTTAAAAGCACAAAAAATAGCTGCTCGAACTTATGCTTATACCAGAATCCTCATTCCAAAATACACCAACATTAGTGACGCTGATTTACCATTAATCGACTTAAGAGCCACCCAAGCTGACCAAGTTTATCGTGGTTATCTTTGGGAATTAAGAACCCCTAACATAAAAAAAGCAGCCGAAGAAACTAGCGGCATGGTTGCTCTACATAATAATACTCCTATTTTAGCTTATTATTTTGCCAGAACTGATGGCAAAACCCGTTCAGGTCACGAATCAGGAATGACTAGAGAACCAATGCCTTATTTAATTTCAGTCAACGATCCCCCTGGACAAGGCAAAACATTGCTTGGCCATGGCGTTGGCATGCCCCAACAAAGCATGAAAGTAGCCGCTGACCAAGGCGCTTCATTTACTCAGATTCTTCGCTATTATTATCGCGGCATTGATATCAAAAAAATCTGGTAATTTTTTAGTTATTAATTATTAGATTATACCGAATTTATTAAAAAATATTTTATTAAAATTAAATATATTTTTTATTTTAAGACTATTTTTATTTTTTATTTTTAAAATATTTCAATAAAAAATAACAGTTTCCTTAGTTTAATCTATTTTATAATTTTTATTGCCTTGCCTTCTATTAGGGCTCTAGTAACTTTTTTATAGGCTGAAGATAAAATTCTTTGGAAAGTGCTCTGCGAGGTTTTCATTTTTTCAGCCGCTTTTTCTTGCTCCAAATCTTTTACGTTCTTTAATCTCAAGGCCTCTACTTCTTCAATCGTCAACTCAATCACTTCCAAAGTTCTCATTGGTATGCCTTGGGGTTTAAAATAAGTTACGAATGGATTAAATTTAATCCTTCGACAAAGTCTTGGTCTAACCATAAAATATTACAATAATTTAAATAAATTAATTTACAAAGACTCCCCTGGCTCTTTATTTTAAAAGAGCCAGGGTTTTTGAGTCTTTTTACTTTTGCTGACTTAATAAGGTTGCTTTTTCTTCTTTAATTGCGGCCAACTCTTCTTCAAGCATTTTTTGCTCTTCTTCTAAAGCAGTAAGTTCGTTTTTAGGAGAAATAAATCTTCTGCGACCAAATCCGTAACCAGCCTGGCAACCCCAGCCTCGCCTCATTCCTAAACTAGCACCACAAGGACCCATTCCTCGACCAGTACCAACGCCTTGTCCTGTTGGACCAGTTCCATCAAACTTTGGCATAGTTTTAAAATTAATTGTTGATAGTGATGGATTGACCTTTGTTGTTTCCATCTATTATGAGTATATACCCATAATGATATTTTGTCAAAAAAGTTATCCACAACTTAAAAATCACCTGGTCGGTGAGCTTAAGGCAAACCAATAGAATTTAAACTTAATCTAAAAAGCGGGCAAGGGGAGTCGAACCCCTGTCAACAGGTTGGAAACCTGTGGTAATGCCGTTATACGATACCCGCTTATTAATAATTATATCATTTTTTTACTCTTGTTTAACATTATCATTTAACAATTCATTAATTCTTGAGCTTGAATTAACCTTTTCGGCACCAACACTAGAAACAACTTTAATATTATATTTTTTAACAACTTCTTGTTCTGCTCTGGGCAAATTATCAAAATTTCTATCACCACCCTTAGCTAAAATAATTGTACAGTTCTGATTTTCTTCGGCAATTTTTTTTATCGATTCAGCTACTGAAATATCTCTGTCAACGGCCAAAACAACTCGATCAACACATTTTAATTCGCTAATAATGTTTATTCTTTCTTTTTCGTCCAAAATAATCTTTCCTTTTTTTATTATTTGCTGTTGATCATTATCAACAATTACCCAAAGTTCATTACCATATTTTTTTGCTTCTTTCATGTGGCTAAGATGACCACCATGAAGCGGATTAAAAAATCCTGAGACAACGACGATTTTCTTTTTCATCTTATATTCTTTTAATAAATTTTAAGAAAAAATAAGCAATTATACCACCGATTAAAGCCGTAATTAATTGTGGCCAACTCATCATAACCACAACAACTTTAGCTGTTGGCACCCCTCTCATCAAAAAATTAATCAAGATTTGACTAGTAATAAATAAAAATGCATATTTTAAAATGCTGGCCGAGACCATGCCTAACCAATAATTTTTTTTCTGAAAATAATTAAAAGTTAAAATTAAAATTGCATTGCTGATCATAATAAATGGAATCATCAGCACTAAAACTCCTGGCAACAAACCAACAGCCAAAGAAAAGGCACTGGGCAACAAACCAATTAATATCGCTGAATATGGCCCCAGAATAACTGTCGCAATAAAGAGTAAAGCATTAACCATTGGTCCGGTAATCATTTGAATCTTAAACAATGGCGCCAAAATAGATAAACCGAGAATAATGGCAAATTTAGCAACAACGAAAGTTTTTTCTCTGCTCAAAATATTATCTTTAAATTTTTCCATAATTACTTAATTTAAATTTTTCTTACCACAAATTATTGAATTAATGTATCAGCCTTGAGTTGAAATCTTTGTTTTTTTCTTTTGACTATAATAAGTGTGTACCAGATGTTTTAATTCGTTACCAGAAAAATTTTTTTGAATTTCAACCACCACTGGATTTTTATGAGAAAGCCTAAGATCACAACCCTTATCAAGGTCATAAAGTCCGGCTGCTCTTTTCTTTCTAATCTCTTCGCTAACTGGCACTGGTTGACCGCCACCACCAACGCAACCGCCAGGACAAGCCATAAATTCAACGT
>JAGXRL010000009.1 GCA_018335915.1 Candidatus Latescibacterota bacterium | reverse complement strand
TCGAACATCTCAGCCGGGGTTATCTTGAAACCCGTCTTGCCAAAATATACCGGGATACTGGGTTTAACTCTGGGCAGTGCGTTTTTTCAGCCAAAACAACCGCAATACGGAATTTTTACCGGCACGGTTACTGATGCCCAAACCGGCACAGCATTACAGGCGACAATCAAGTTTACCAGTGATCCGAAACTTAACTCAATATCGAGTAGTCCTTTAACCGGTATTTTTAAACTGGAAAACATTCCCACTGGTGTCCTGATTGTCGAAGTCGAAGCAGCAGGCTATCAGAAAAAGATCGGTTCAATTACGATTCAAGCCGGTAAAGTTGTTGCCTATGATTTTAAACTCGAGCCGATACGCATTCAAAACGGTATTATCATTGGCAATGTGAATGACGAAGAAACCGGACGACCCCTGGCCGCACAAATAATTTTTTCTGATGCCAGCCTGCCGATAATTAATACGGATTCAATCAGCGGCGCGTTCCGAATTGATAAAGTGCCAGTCGGCGTTATCAGCATGGAAGTAAAAAAAGAAGGCTATTATACGAAAACTCTTACGCTCGCAGTGCAAGCCGACCAGATTAGCGAAGTTGAAGCTAAGTTAATACCAGCATTTTACAAAGGTTCGATTATTGGCCGGGTTTCAGAAGCCGGCACGGGTAATTCTTTGAAAGCAACCTTAACATTTCCAGGCACTAATATCAGACCAATCAGTTCAGATGCGGTGAACGGAGTCTATTTTGCCGAACTGCCGGCCGGCATTTATGCGGTCGTGGTTTCAGCGCTCGGTTATAATGCCGTGACCAGTATTATTGAAATCGAAAGAAACCGTCCCGTGAAACAGGATTTTGAACTGACCCAGGCTCTAATCTCGGTCAATTCATTAATCGGTAAAGTTATGGAGCGGAATACGGCACGACCGCTTAAAGCAGTGCTTGCTTTTCCAGGTACGATGCTTGCTTCAATCAGCACCGACAGCGTGACCGGAACTTTTCAGACCGAACTGCCAGTCGGTTCATATCTGGTGACAGTTGCGGCAGACGGTTATCATGCATCATCCGAATTTGTCACGATTGAGAAAGACCGGCTGAGCGAGCGGAATTTCCAGTTAACACTTCTGGAAATGAAATCAAAACTGATTGGACGGATAACCGATAAAAATACGGGTCGAGCTTTATTAGCACGAATCAGTTTTCCAGAAGCATTAATGCCGGCAGTGACGACTGATTCTCTGACCGGTGTTTATGAAGCAGAACTGCCAATCGGTTCGTATGTTGCCAATGTTGCGAGTGACGGTTATTTGTCGCAGACGGCAGTCGTAATTCTGGAAAAAGACCGAATCACGGAAAGAAATTTTGAACTCGCTTCAGAAGAGTATAAGTCGATTCTTTTTGGCCGGGTTGTTGATGCAAACACGAACAACGGTGTCAAAGCCGTGATTACGATCCCCGAATTACAGATGATGCAGATTAAGACCGAATCGATAACCGGCATCTTTCGTGCAGAACTTGCTTTCGGCACTTATACGCTTAATGTCAATGCGGCTGGTTATGCTCCTCAATCAGCGATGGTAATATTGGAAAAAGACCAGGCTCTGGAAAAGAATTTCAACCTGACGCCGATTAAAGTAGCTGCAACCTTAATCGGCAGGGTGATTGATAAAAAGACAGGCCAGAGTTTAGCGGCATTAGTAAGTTTTCCGAATACTGATTTGCAGCCAGTTGTTTCTGATTCTTTGACCGGCGTGTATCAGACGCAAATACCAATAGGTTCTTATGCGGTCAGTGTCAGTGCCCCAAATTATATCAGCGCCAGCGCAATCGTAATTATTGAACAAGATAAGACTTTGGAAAGAAACTTTGAACTGGTGGAAAAAGGAATGACCATAACCTTAAAAGGCGTCTATTTTGAATTGGGCAAAGCAACTCTTAAACCAGAATCATATCCGGCTTTGCAAGAAGCAGTCAAAATCATGACCGAGAATCCGAGCATTAAAGTCGAAATCCAGGGACATACTGACAATACCGGTTCAGCCCAATTGAATCAAAGACTATCCCAAGAAAGAGCCGATGCCGTAATGAGTTATCTTGTAAAAACTTTTAATATCAATGCCGAACGCTTAACTGCCAAGGGATATGGGCCATCCCAGCCAATCGCGTCCAATGATAATGCTGAAGGCAGGGCATTGAACCGCAGAGTTGATTTTAAAATACTGGAGTAAAAAAAGTATTCACGGATTTCACGGATGAGACGGATTAAAAGAAATAATTTACCACAGATGAACATAGATTTATAATCCGTGGCTAAAAGTTAATTTCAAATTGCAGGCCTGAATCTATATTGGACTGGTCAGGTTTATTATAACCAAGATACCAATTGAGATTTAATACATTCCTTATTTTGTATTCAAGACTGCCCGACAGTCTTGTGCCTTGAGCAGAAAACCCAACGCTGTTCCGGATTGGTTCATGTGCATAAATCTTACAGTCAGCACTGGTAATATTATAAAAATAGATTCTGGATTCGGTTCGGAAATTGCTGAAATTATACCTGGCACTGAGCTGAAGCAGTCTGCCATAGCCAGTTTTGTTGGTTGCGTAGCGGTCTTCAATGCGCGAAGATAAAGTAAAACTTTTCGAGAATCGATAAGCCAAATCAAGACGCGTGCCATAGTTTTTTAAAGCGGTTTCTTTATAAGTGCTTTTCAGAGTCAGGCCAATATTTAACTTATCCTGCCTGCGTTCGAGCCGGTACTGAATACGGGCGGGCAGCGATTCCTGAACAAAGTCCTGTTTTGTGCTTAAGAGCAGATACATTTTAAAACCAGCCAGATTGTAAAAGACATTAAAAGAACTGGATAGATTGTCTTTGCGATTGGTCAGCGATTTGGAGCGGCTGTGCGGAGAAAAGAAATTATTTTGTTGTCCGTAAATATTGAAATTCACTTTAAAATATTGCCAGTCGCCAATTATCTGACCGGCAAAACCAAAGCCATTTGATACTGAATATGCCAGTTCGCTTTTAAGAAAATAATTATTGAGAAATGCCTGCATATCAATTCCTGCTAAAGTCAGCGATTGACCGTAAAACGAATTAGTAGAATCAGTCGGTGCGAATGGTTTATTATAATTAGCACGGTATATACTGGTGCCGATTATACATAATTTACTTATCAGATAAGATACGCGCGTGCCGAATAAGTTTTCCTGCAACTGGTTTTTGCGTGCCTGAGTCAGCGAGTCAGTGTAGTGGGTATAATAATAGACTCTTTTTACATAGTCATCTTTGACATCAGCGTCAAGCCGTCGGGACGACGCAAATCCGTATAAGGTAAACCTGCTTAATAATTGCGAATAGGCAATGCCAAACATCGGTTTCTGCTCATAGATCCCGGACAACTCACTGATTGATTTTAGCGGAGCGAGCGTGAAGTTTTTTATCGTGCTCAGATAAGAATAAGGGCTGGCAAAGACAAGATGCGAGCCAAAACTCAAAAGATAATTACCCAGCACCAATTTATTGCGTTGAGTGGAAATCGCAACACTGGTCGAGAAAAAATCAGCAAGATTTGTTTCTTTTTTGTCCTTTTCCGTATTAACTACTGCGCGGAGCGTAAAGTCAGGTTGAGTCAAGATAAAATTAGCGCGGCTCGCGATTTGAAAATCTTCGGTCTGGTTAATATTTGCAAGCGTATCGAGTTTAAGCCGGGTGCGGAATTGACCAGTTATTTTCTCTGGTTGTCGAAGAGTCAGCAAAGGTCGGATTTTAGCGAGCAGTTCTGAGTCAATGCCGGGTATTTGCAGAAGTTGGTCAATTGTCTTGAATTGAGTTTTATCTTTTCTGGTTTGGATAATCTGATTGACGAGTACTGGTGTTAAATAAGGTATTTTGATAAGGTCATCATAATCAGCCGAATTGAGATTGATTGGATTTTTAAGCAGGGCATCAATTGTTTCCTGAAACAGAGTTTGGTCAGGCAGGGCAAGGTCATCTTCTAATAAATAGTCGCTATCCTGTGCCCGTAAAAATGCGATTAAGATAAAAAGGACAATGAAGAATGCGCGTAATATCACATTACCAGGAATAACCAAGACTGATAATTGATGTGTCTTTTAATCGGGTATGGAATTTTAAAGAGTAATCAAGCGAGAAATTTTTATAGACAAAACCCAAGCCCGTGCTTGCGATTATCGGATTGGTTTTTGCACCCAGGCGAAAGCACAGATTGGGTAAAGGTTTAAATTCAGCACCCAGGGCAATGTTTTGGTCAAGGTTAGTTTTTTGGATTTCAAGTCCGCAAGAAAAATCCTGAACCGGTGTAAACAGAGCACCGGCAATGATTGACCAGGGAATATTGTCAATCATTGAATTTTGCGGGTGATTGATGTTTTCCACGACTGCGCCCAATTCCAGTTTATCGAGATGATAAGAAATGCCAAAATTCAGAGCTGGTAGAAAAGTCTGTCCGTATTCATCTAAATCAAGATATAATCCTTTAACAATCAGACCATAAGACAAAGCAGGAGTCAGGTTAAACCCGCTTGAAATCGATAACACATATTCCCCAAAACCGGTCTGACCTAATCTTGAGATATTGATACCGAAATTTTTATAATTACCAGCCAGGCGAGTGTATTGAATCTCACTGATATTATACGGACAGGCATAGACAATCCCAATATTATTCTTATCAAGTTGTGACAGGATTGCTGGATTAATTGCGGTCGCGAGATAAGATGAGTTGCCGACTGAACTTATTTGACTCGCGGATGCACTGCCGCCGATTTCCTGATAGTTGAAGAAAGATAACAGAGAAAGAAATAGAATAAGCATATCTCAGACCTAATTATAAGAGGAATATTTCATTGGTCAATAGTTGATATCAAACTATCTGAATAGTAAAAGAAAATAAATAGTTACTTTTAGCTATTACAATATGCAGCATTTTTATGCGGACAGTTGTGTCCGTTAAATTAGTTATGCGGACAGCATCTTGACAAAATGAACTATTTTTGTAAAATATAACGATACAAATAAAGTATGTTATTTATAACTATATAGATATTCAAATATATAAATAATGCGGACAGTTATGTCTGTTAAATCAATTATGCGGACAGATGCTTGACAAAATGAACGATTTCTGTATAATCATTATATGATAAAAGCAAATTTACCACAGAAATTACCAGTTAAAGTTGATAAAGCAATATTTGCAGAAGAACTGGGAAATGCTGCTTTAGAATTAGGTAGATTAGACGGTTTACATAGAAATCTACCCAACCCCGACATTTTAATAGCTCCGTTACTATCAACTACAGAAGCAGCGGTTAGTTCAAAAATTGAAGGAACAATTAGTACTGTTGCCAATGTTTTACGATTTGAAGCAACTGGGGAACCGACAAATAATGACACGAGAGAAGTTTCTAATTATAAACGCGCAATGCAACACGCAGTTGATGGATTAAAACAGCGACCTTTAAATATTAGTTTCATAAAAACATTGCACCAAATACTTCTTGAAAATACCAGAGGACATGAAGAACGCGGTGATTTTAGAAAAAAACAAGTATGGATCGGAAAAGAAGGAACGCCTATAGAAGAGGCTACTTATATTCCCCCTGATTCAATTCTCGTCGCAGAATATATGGATAATTTAGAACAATTTATTCTGACTAATAATTTACACCCATTGATTAAGATAGGAATAATTCATTATCACTTTGAGGCGATTCATCCATTTCCAGATGGAAACGGAAGAATCGGAAGATTGATAATCCCGCTTTATTTATACTGGAAAAAGCTTATAACTAAGCCAATATTCTATATAAGTGGTTATTTTGATAAAAACCGGGATGAATATATGTCGCATCTACATTCAGTAGATTTAACAAATAAATATGAAGACTGGTTAAAATTTTTCTTAATATCAGTGCAAGTTCAAGCAAAAGAAACTCAAGATATCATTAATAATATTTATAAGCTAAAAAAAGAAATTGATAAATTAACTGAGAAAATAAAATCACCATATGCATATAAAGTAGTAAATTTTATATTTTCCAATCCATTTTTTATAAGTGCTGATGCAATTAAAAAATTAGAAATAGAGCCTCGAACTAGCAGAAGATTATTTTTATCGTTCGAAGAAATTAACATTATTAAAGAAATACGATCGTTTAAGAAAAAGGGGAAAGCATATGTTTTTCCGAAGTTAATGAGATTGATTTCTTATTAATATTCATCAGTTGATAAGATTAACTATCAAGGAGACGAAGCGGCAGAGACTTCGCCTCCTTTTTTAGGCACGATGCAATGAGTGAAGAAAATCCTAAATCC
>JAGXRL010000008.1 GCA_018335915.1 Candidatus Latescibacterota bacterium | reverse complement strand
CATCTCTTTAATCTGGTCTCGTTCTTCTTTGTTAATACTTTTAGTTGCTCCACCCGGAATTCCACAAACCGGATGAGTTGGCTTGCCGCCCAAAATCTCAGTAATTTTTTGGCCATAAGCACGGTGTTTAATTACTTCGCCCGCCAGTTCTAATCCAACTTTTTCAATAATACCGATAATATTCCGTTTCTCTTTTGGTGCATCTGGACCGACAATAAAATCTGGTGCCGCCAGAAAATAGAAATGGAGAATATGGTCATAAATAATATAACCACAATAAGTCAGTTCCCGCAGTTTTTTAGCGGTTGAGGTTGGTTGGGCGCCAAAAGCCATATCCAGCGCTTTGGTTGCCGCATAATGGTGTGCAACCGGACATACTCCGCAGATTCTTGAAGTTAATTGCGGCATGTCTTCAGCTTTGCGTCCTTCGCAGAATTTTTCAAATCCTCTTAATTCTGGCACCTGCAAATAACTCTGGCTAACCTGTCCTTTATCATCTAAAAATATCTCAATCTTACCATGTCCCTCTAATCGGGTAATTGGGTCAATTGTAATTCTATTCATAGTATTTATTTTCTCTTCTTATAAATTATTGCTGATGCTAAATCATACATATAAAATGTACCGATTGGGTCTTTTATTTTATCGGTTAATGCTTGTACTTCCGCATCAGTTAATTTTTTCTCTTGGTCTATTTTCAGAATCGAGCCGATTGCGCTAATCATTTTAGCACCCTGGTCTGTAACTTCTGGGGTCGGTCCAAGACAACCAGTACATGGCCAGTTCGCATTAATACAGCGGGTCTGACAGCCACTACGGGTTGCCGGTCCCATACAAATAATGCCCTGTTCTAAAAAACACTTTTTCGGGTCGGCTTCAATCTCATACACCCGTTTGATATCTGGCATCTTTTTTTCCTTATTTACATTTCTTTCACATTCATCGCATAATGATTTGATTGGCGCTAAAACCGTCCCTTTTTGAGGCAATGTGCCTTTAGCAATTGCATCAACCGCATTGATTATAAGTGGCACAGGCGGCGGACAGCCAGGCAGGTAATAATCGACATCAACAACTTTATCTAAAGGTCGGACATTGTCATAGAATTCAGGTATGATAAGTTCACCCTCTTTTACTACTGAATTAACAAGTGGTCTTTTATTTTCAGGATTATTAGTTGATACTGTCTCTTTATACACGGTATCAAAAATAGTCTGTCGGTTATGCAAATTAGCTAAGCCGGGAATACAGCCGTGATGTGCGCAGGAACCGAATGCAATCAGAACTTTTGATTTCTTACGTAGTAATTTCGCCATATGTTCCTGTTCTGAATTCCGTATCGAACCATTAAAAAAGCAGACATCCATATACTGATCTGGAAAGTTCTCGACATCAGCATATTTAACATCCATTGCAACTGGCCAGAGCACGATATCCGCAATATTGAGAACATCTAATATTTTCTCGTTCAAATCGAGCACCGCAATTTCACAGCCACCGCAGGACGCTGCCCAGTAAAATCCAAATTTAAATTTTTTCTTGGTTTGTTTTTCACTCATAGATAAAAATACTATCATAAATATATTCAAGTGTCAATATAATTTTAGATTAAAACATTAACAGTAACTAAAAATTATAAAACAATTTACTAATTTTCCATAAAAATACGCTGCTTGGAAATACCTACCAGGGCCAGAAATACAATACAAGTGGAATTGATAATAAAAATATCAGAATGCTCAACGGCAAACCTATGCGGGTAAAGTCAGTAAATTTATATCCGCCTGGTCCCATGACCAGAGTGTTTGATTGATGTCCAATCGGAGTTAAAAAAGCAGATGACGCCGCAATCGCCACGCACATCAAAAACGGGTCTGCCGACTTATTTAAGCCGCTCGCAATATGCAGACCGATCGGTGCCATTAAAACTACGGTTGCCGCATTATTTATTATATTTGATAACAACATCGTTACTATAAAAAGTATTGACAAGGTAATCCATCCTGGCATTGTTTTGCCGATTGACAATATTGCATTGGCAATTAATGTTGCACCACCCGTATGTTCCAGAGCAGTTCCCAAAGGTATCATAGCTGCGAGCATAATAATTACTGGCCAATCAACTCCCGCATAAATATCACGCGGCAGCATAACCTTAGTCAAAACCATGAGTAATGCGGCTAAACTAAATGCGACATGAACTTTAACCAAACCAGCAACAATCAGCCCGATTGCCAAACCGAAAATAGTAATTGCTAATATGATTTTTTTCGGTTGACCAATCGAGAATCCGCGGTCTGCCAAAGGAAGGCAACCCATATATTTGAGCGTCTCACCAATTTTCGTAGCATCTCCCTGCAATAATAAAACATCGCCGACTTTGAATTGGACATATCCAATTCGCTTGCGGATTTGTTGACCCTGTCTAGAAATCGCCAGTAAATTAACGCCATATCGCGAACGCATTCTCAAATCATAAGCCGACTGTCTGATAATCGGCGCGTCTGCAATCACAACTGCTTCTACATTCGAGATATTTTCCGAACCAAGTATTTCTTCATCATCATGGTCACCTTTACCGACTAATTCGGTTCCGCTCTTATCAATAAATTCTTTCAGTTCATCAGCATCAGCTTCAATGGTAAGAATATCCCCGGATTTTAAATGAAAACTCATATCCGGTGCGTGGATCAGATGTCGGTTACGGATAACATTCAGAACTTGAATATCTGTTTCAGTCTTTTTGTTAATTTCCTGTAAAGCAATTCCGACTAGTTTCGATTTTTCTGTGACCCGTACTTCAGTGATATAAGCGTCTATATTAAACCTCTGTTTCTTACTATCGGTACCGACCCGTTTCGGGAGTAGTCGCCAGGCGACAAGCGAAATAAATAAAATTCCGATGAGTGACAATCCGGCACCGACCGGAAAAAAATCGAACATTTTAAATGGCTCGCCCACCACATCCTGCCTGAATGTTGCGATGATTATGTTAGGCGGCGTGCCAATCAAGGTCATCATCCCACCTAAAAGTGACGCAAAAGCCATTGGCATTAAAAACAAAGACGGTGAATGTTTATGTTTAATCGCGATATGCATGGCGACCGGCATCATTATTGCTAAGGCACCGATATTATTCATAAATGCCGATGCAATACAAACAATTCCGGACAAAACTGCGATTTGCAGAATGAGTCGATTGCCCAGCTTACTTACCCACCTGCCAATCAAATCAATCAGACCCGAGTTTTGTAGTCCTTGACTGACAATCAGAATTACGGCAACCGTAATCACGGCCGGATGCGCAAATCCGGCAAATGCTTTTTCAATTGGAATAATCCGAGTAAAAATAAGTAGCAGCAGACAAATAATTGCGGTGATATCATGCCTGAATTTTCCCCACCCAAACAAAAACAATGCTAAACCAATAATTGCAAATACAAACACCTGTTCTATATTAAGCATAAATAACAATCTTCCGTATCAACTCTTTAATAGCATATTAAAATTTATCTTTTCGTCAAGTACTCAAAAAAATATTACTAAAAGAACAGCGTCTCAATTAATGCATAGTTTTTTCTGCCTGCGAAATCTAATCTCATATTTTAGTCAATAAATTCCTCCTGTTTTCCACAAAAAAATACCGTCAATAAAATATTTCGGGACGGTTCTTTTCAGAACCGCCCCTTGGTTTTACTCTACCGAGTAATTTATTTTATCGTATCAGACCCAGCCAGTCTCTTAACAAGAAAGTCAAGCGTCCGATGAGCAGTGAAATACGCGCCATCACTGTATAACCGAATGAAGCACCAAATCCGAGCATAATAAAGATAATACCGGTGTAAGAGAGTGGTTTAAAAATACCTTTCCGTTCGCGAGAGAAAAAGAAATAACTGATCGTCGCGATAACACCAACCAGAATCACTACTGCCCAGATACCATTATATACCGATTCAAAAGTTGAGCGGGTAATGATTGTTGCCCGTACCTGTTGCACAATTGAAGCATCAATTGCCCGTGGAATCGAAGCACCGGCACCATAACCCATCACAATCGCAATTGGAATTCGGACCAGCCAGGACACTTTTGGAATAAACCGGGTAAAGTACAGAGCGCCGACAATCGCAATCGGAATCAACCAGAGTCGCTGGCCTTGTGCAACCGGGTCGATTAAAGCCGGCATCAATACCCGATGCCAGACAAAGGTGATTGAGTAGCCATTGGAAATTCCAACAAACAGGTGTTCGCAAACGCGATAAAACGGATTCTCTTTATACAAGAATGAAAATATACCCAAAGTCAAAATCGCACTGACCCAAATCCAAGGATTAGTTGCAACGTTCATTTTTTCCTCCTGCGCATTACAAAATAGCCGATGTTACCGATGATAATCGTTATCATAATCCAGATGTGCGCCGCAGTCTGCGAAGACATCGCATCGGTTGCTCTTCTTCTGCCATAAACCCCTAATCGCTCTTCGACTAACTGTTCGTATTCAGCTCCGCCTTTCATACCAGACATCATACCGGTTACCTGTCCTGAATTGAGATATGGATAAAAATCAGCCGCCTGCACCGCAGTTGAGCCGGCTCCGATTTTCACGCCAAATGAAGTCTGGGCATAAGTAATATACCAGAACGGAACTGCACTGCCCGCAATCGAAACTAAAATCGCGACATCATTATAATTCTTTATCTTCTGCATTATCGGTAAAGTATCGGTCCGGTTGCCGTAGTAATCGAGCGGAAAGACTTTGGCAATGTTTTCACCCATACCCAGAATCGGTACTAACGGTGGTGTCTGCCAGCCCCAGAACACAAAATCACGGCCGCTGATAATACTGTCTGCATTGGTTTGGGCGCGGCTGTTGAATTCTTCAGAAACCGTTGCAAGCGCGTCCTGTGCCAGACCTAAGCCTAATAAACTTATACACAAGACACCGACTTTCTTGCGCTGGGCAAACGCATGTCGTAATAAAGCAATTGCCATCGGATGCAGTTCTGGTTCTGTGTCTGGCGTATAATCAACTGAAATCACCAGGCATTTGTCATCCGGTATCGTATCAATATGGTTAAACAATTTTTCGACCGGCGGCATTGCTTTTGGTTTTAATCTGAATGGAAAAATTATCGGCACTACTACTACCAAAAGTAATAAGAAATAAATAACTCGACGGTCAAGTTTGGCAAGTTTTTCCCACGAATTTTTCATTTAGTACCTCCCAGCCAGCCGCGTTCGATACCAAGGATAATCTTCAAAGAAGTTGCTAACGAACCGAGCGCAATGCCAAATCCCATACCCCGTTTTGCCGCAGTGTTAGGTACGGTTAGAATCCATTCGGCAAAACCAGGTAATCTGGGAAATATATAACTACTTAACGGCACCGAACCGAGCATCATAATAAAAGCGGCAATTAAAAGCAGGGTTGCTTCGAAATTTCTCGCCCGGAATGCCCGGTACGCTGCCGATGCCATAAAAAACGAAAGCATTGCAAACATCGTCGCCCCAAGCGGAATAGCCATATACACGAAAATTGTCTGGATATCAAAACTGAAACCGCGCACACTTGTTGGTAAAGCGCCGGTCCCTTCAATTCCGCCAAACAGCCCGATAATCGATGTAATAACCAGACTGATCAGTAAAATCCAGCTGTACTGCCAGTTTTCTCGTTTCCATTTTATTTTATAGGTATGGTGCCGGACAATACTGCCGACACCCAATACCAATGAAAAAGCCGCGATAATTCTTAAGATTGAATTCCTGAATTCATTGTCAAAGCTCTGGGCAATGCCATGCGGAATAATAAATGGCAATGCCCCAACAATGCCGGTTACCAGCACTAAAATGAGTGGTAATCTAATTTTCACATTTGCTCCTTTACTCTAAAATAATTTCAATACCTGCAGATTGGTTAGCAGTCCAATTACCGAAGTTAGAATCAGTACTGCGACAATCACGACTTTACCCCAGTCCTGCCCGATTAATCCGCCTAACAGCAGTGGTTCACGGGACAGATATGCTGATGCGGCATACAATTCTTCACCCATCAATGTATAATCACAGGCAACAATAAAAAATGGTAACTGCATTACCGAGTCAGTGCCGGCAATCTGCACCGCACCGGTTGAAGCGCCGGTTTCTGCCAGAATCAATGCTTCGGCATAAAAATAGCCCATAAAGAAATTGGTTGCCGGTCTTTCCCGGGTCATAATGCCATCGACTGCTGCGGCATAAGCAAACTGGCTGTCCGTCACAAAATATACTGAATCAGATTTGTATGCATCAGGTCGTCCTGCTTGGGTATATGCTTCTTTGACAACTTCCTGCGCTACGGTAAAAACAATCGGGTCCGTATTCGGAACAATCAGTTGTGAATCACAGGTGGCAACCTTTTTCGCAACTTCACCCAAGATATTCATAGCTGCTATCGTGGCGACATCGCTGATACCAGTGAGTCCTGGCACATAAAGAATAGGTTTACCCATTTCGGTTGCCCGACCAATGGCTTCGTCAACAGCTAACAGACCAGCAATTTTGCGGACAAACAGATTTGCACCCCGCTTGGCTCGATTTATATAAAATACAATCAGAAAAGTAAAAATAAATGTAAATACGATGACATTGATACGCCCGGTATGAAACCACTGCGGTTTTGAGCTTACCAGGTTTGACCATTCAGAAGCCGCTTCTTCAGACTCTTGAACCGCTATAACTTGATAAGAATATTTGACGCCATCGGTCGTGCCTTCGTCAGTAAAACTGTTTCTTCCCCGTCCTATGAAACCGACAGCAACCGGTTCTGGCTCAGGCTCGCTTCTTCTCAAGATATGATAACCTTCCAGGGTTGGGTCAGACACAGACAATTGCCAAAAGATGTCAATATTGCCGCCGGCATCATTGGGCGCGTCTTTGGCAACTACTTTTGTTGGTGGTTCAAGACCGTATACTAAACAGCAGTTTAAGAGCAGCATGAAAACCACCAGATATTTGATATTAATTTTTTGTTTAGTAATCTGCATTATATTCCTTTCTCTTTATCTAATTTTTGGATCTTAATCCTTTCTTTTTCCAGTTTTAGAATATCTCTTTTGTCAAGACCGGTTGGATATTCGCCGGTAAAACAGGCAGTGCAGAACTTTTGATTAAGATTACTGCCCCGTACTGCCGAACACATATCAGACAGGGTCTGATAAATCAAAGCGTCAGCACCGATCTTCTTTTTAATCTCATTTAGATTACGGTTTCGGGCAACAAACTCGCCGCGGGTCATCATATCAATGCCATACACACACGGATATCTTAAAGGCGGACAGGTTACCGCATAATAGACTTTTTTGGCACCGGCTTTTCTGATTATTGACACCAGTTCTTTGGCGGTCGTACCCCGCACAATACTGTCATCGATCAGAAGGACATTTTTACCTTTAATCACACTTTTGACCGGATTCAGTTTTTGCCGGACTGAATTTTTTCTGACTGATTGTTTGGACATGATAAAAGTCCGGCCGATATAATAATTCTTTATCAACCCTTCTTTTTGTTCTACGCCCAGCGCCTTGGCAATTGCCATTGCCGCACCGCGTCCCGAATCCGGAATCGGCACAATCACATCTGGTTTGATTTTCGCAGCAAGACACGTCTTGCCGAGTTTTTCACCCAGACGCAGACGGGCTTCGTACACTTCGATTTTATCGATGATAGAATCAGGTCGGGCAAAATAAACCCATTCAAAAATACAAGGATGCGCGCATTTTGCATTAATAATCTTAGAATGCAGTTTTCGTTTCGTATCGATAAATATGACTTCACCCGGCACGATATCACGCATAAAATCATATTCCAGATGGTCTAAGATTACGCTTTCTGAAGCGACAATATAACTGTTATCTTTTTTACCCAAACACAAGGGTTTGATTCCATACGGGTCTCGAAAAGCAAACATACCGATATTGGCAATCATGCCCACGACTGAATAACTGCCTTCAACCCGTTCCATAACACCAGATACGGTTTTAATCAGAGTTTCAAATGAAAAATCGTGTAACGGCTGCATTGACATTTCGTCCGCAAAAACATTAAGAATCACTTCTACATCTGAATAAGAAGTCAACTGGCGATAACATTTTTTGGTCAACTCGTCACGCAGTTCTGAATAATTAGTAACATTACCATTATGCGCCATGGCAATGCCAAACGGCGCATTGACTATAAACGGCTGCGCATCCTCGACCCCGCCCGGTCCGATTGTCGGATACCGGGTCTGGCCAATGCCAATATTTCCTTTGAGCCGAGCCAGATTCTTTTCATTGAATACCTTATTGACCAGGCCATTGCCTTTTTTAAGATGAAAAGTAGTGTTATAAGTAACGATTCCGGCTGAATCCTGACCCCGATGTTGTAATGAAATCAAACTCGCGTACAATTCATGAACCACATCGTTTTTGCCAAAGATACCGATTACGCCACACATATTAAGGGATATATTCTACTGAAAAATTTAGAGAATTTCAACAGTTATGAATTGAACTGCAAATTTACAGATTTCAAGTTTATTTAAGTGAATCTTTTGACACCATATTATAATTGTCGTGTAGGTATTTGCGCAGGTATTCTTCGTTTTGCCCTTTATCGATTTTTGCTTCGATAAGTTCGGCTTTGATTTTTAATTGTTCGATTCGTTTATGTAATTGCTGTTTTTTATAGTTTTTATACAATACCCGCGCTAACCCATTTGGACCGGGTATGAAGATAATCCCTAATAAAGTAAGCGCAATCAGCGTAACAACTATTTTTCTGCGTTTTGATTTTGGTGTTTCGCCAAATCGTCTTCTTTTCACTCTCTATCCTTTGCCGAGTTGCAGTTCTTGTTCAATTCTCAATAACCGGTTGTATTTACAAATCCGTTCACCCCGGGCTGGTGCACCGGTCTTAATCTGCCCGGCATTGGTTGCCACTGCCAAATCCGCAATAAAAGTATCTTCAGTCTCACCCGAACGGTGCGAAATTACAATCTTGTATTTATTGGTTTTGGCATATTCAATACACGCCAGGGTTTCACTGACCGTACCGATTTGATTCAATTTAATTAAAATTGCATTGGCAACACCCTGCTCAATACCATCTGCTAACCGCTTGAGATTGGTCACAAAAATATCATCGCCGACAATCTGTATCTTATCACCCAATGCCCTGGTAAATTCCTGCCAGCCCTGCCAGTCATCCTGGCTAAACCCGTCTTCAATCGAAACTATCGGATAATTATCAATCCAGCGCGCGTAAATCTCAACCAAATCTTTTGATTCGAGTACATGCTTGTCCAGTTTAAGATGATACTTGCCGTCCTGAAAAAACTCGCTGGCTGCCGCATCGATTGCCAGAAACATATCTTTACCCGGCTCATAACCTGCCTGTTCAATACTTTCCAAGATAATCTGGAATGGCTCTTCATTCGACTCAAAATCAGCGGCAAAACCACCCTCATCACCGATTGCCGTGGTCCGGTTTTTACCGGCTAAATTCTTTTTTAAAGAATGATACACTTCAGAACTGATGCGCAACATTTCGGCAAAACTGAATTTACTTGCCGGCACAATCATATATTCCTGTACATCCAGATTATTCGGAGCATGCACGCCGCCGTTAATCACATTGAGCATTGGCACGGGTAAAGTCAGACCCCTGATACCGCCCAGATGTTTATATAAAGGAATTTGCAAATGCTCAGCTCCGGCACGGGCAACTGCCATTGATACACCAAGAATTGCATTGGAACCAAGATTTGATTTATTCGCGGTACCATCAAGTTCGATTAATTTATTATCAACTGCTTTCTGGTCTAATGCGTCCATTCCTTTAGTTACTGGTGCGATTAACTCAGTCACATTTCTGACTGCTTTTAACACGCCTTTTCCCAGATACCGTTTCTTATCACCATCGCGCAGTTCCAGGGCTTCAAAAATACCGGTTGATGCACCAGACGGAACACCAGCTCGACCAATTATCCCAGATTCTAAAATGCAGTCTACTTCAATTGTCGGATTACCGCGTGAATCTAAGATTTCCCTTGCTAATAACTTATCAATTTGACTTGAATTACAATGCGTCATAAATCTTTCTCCGTTCAGCATACAGCGGAAATGCCTGGGTCAGTTCTTTAATCTCATTTTTGACATTCTCATAAACATTGGCATCACCCATATTGGTTAAAACTTTATCAATTAGCCGGGCTATCTTCTTCATTTCCGTCTCTTTCATACCTCGGGTCGTGAGTGCGGGTGTACCTAATCTGATACCAGATGTTATGAATGGTTTTTGCGGGTCAAACGGAATCGTATTCCGGTTCACGGTAATATCTGCTTTGCCCAGAGCATTTTCTGCATCCCGGCCAGTAATGTTTTTACTGCGCAAATCAACCATCATCAAATGCGTATCAGTACCACCGGAAACCAGACGATAACCAAGACTTGCCAGTTCTTGTGCTAATGCTTTGGCATTGGCAACTACCTGTTTCTGGTATGTTTTAAAATCATCGCTCATTGCTTCTTTAAATGCCACTGCTTTGGCTGCGATTACATGTTCTAATGGTCCGCCCTGCATACCCGGAAAATTTGTCTTATCAATTATCTCGGCATGCTTTGCTTTACACATAATAATCGCACCTCTTGGACCGCGCAGGGTTTTATGTGTTGTCGTGGTAACGATATCAGCATAAGGAATTGGCGATGGATGGAGCCCAGCCGCAACCAGTCCGGCCGTATGCGCAATATCAGCAACCTGATAAGCGCCGACCTCGTCACATATCTCCTGAAACTTATCAAAATGCATAAATCTTGGATGCGCACTCGCACCCGTAATAATAACTTTTGGTTTATGCTCTAATGCCAATTTTCTGACCTGGTCATAATCGACAATTTCAGTTTCTGGATTAACGCCATAATGAAACACTTTAAAATACTTGCCGGAAAAATTAATCGGATGGCCATGTGACAGATGTCCGCCGTGCGTCAGGTTTAAGCCCAAAAAAGTATCGCCCGGATTTGCCAGAGCAAAATAAGCAGTCATGTTTGCCTGGGTTCCTGAATGCGGTTGCACATTAGCATGGTCTGCGCCAAACAACTGTTTTGCCCGTTCGATTGCCAGAGTCTCACCAATATCGACAAACTCACAACCGCCATAATATCTTTTCTTTGGTAATCCTTCTGCATACTTATTAGTCAGAACCGAACCTAATGCGGCAAGCACTGCTTCAGAACAAAAATTCTCTGACGCAATCAATTCCAGAGTTGAATGCTCACGATTAGTTTCACCTTTTACGACATCAAAAATCTCTGGGTCAAATTTCTTTAATATTTTTTCATTATCCATATTAACTAAACTCCTTCACGTTTAACATACTCATTAGATTAATCTGAAATAAAGAAAAGTCAAGATTAATTATAAACAAAAAAACAAAAATCCTTCCGTCATTTTTTACATTTTTTATATATATTTTTGATATTTAATTTTTAATTTTTAATTTATTATGGTTGACGATAACCATTATTCGTTTATACTCATTACATGTTTGAACAATACCTAAAACTCATCAAGAAATTGCGTAAACAATGTCCCTGGGATAAAAAGCAGACCCTGGCTTCGTCCCGTGCTTATATTATTGACGAAGCATATGAACTCGAAGAAGCAATCCGGGAAAAAGATATTCGGAAAATCACGGA
>JAGXRL010000007.1 GCA_018335915.1 Candidatus Latescibacterota bacterium | reverse complement strand
TTGTACTTTTTATTCGCGGGCGTAAGCGTCACGGCATTGGCATTGTCCCGATAGTATTTTAAGGTTACTTCGTCATCAAGCAGGACTGCGGCAATCTCGTTCTGCTCCACGACCGGCTGCATATTGATAATCACTAAATCACCGTCATTGATCCCGGCATTAATCATCGAGTCACCTTTGACGCGCAGGGCAAACGAGTTCGTGTTCTTGAAAATCGAGCGGTCGATTTTTAAATTGCCTTCGAGATTTTCCACAGCCAAGAGCGGCGTGCCGGCCGCAATCTTACCCAGAATCGGAATCGAGATAAAACCCTGTTTGCCCAAAGCGATTTGTTCGGCACTGCTCGACGGCAGTTTGTCATGTTTAATGACCAGGGTGCGGGCGCGATAAGTCCGTTTTTCCAGATATCCCTTTTTCTGCAAAGCGTTCAAATGGTCGAAAATGGTCGGCTTTCTAACTTTGAAGAAAACCGCAATCTCGTCATAGGAGGGGGGATATCCGTTCTTCTCGATATAGTTTTGGATAAAATTAAGTATCCGCTGCTGTTTTTTAGTCATTTCTTTCATAATGACTCCTTTCTGTTACTGATTTTATGTTAAGCATATCTATATTATACTAACCCTTGTCAGTTTGTCAAGAGGAAATATTTTATTTTTATGAAACCACGGATTACACGGATTTTTTACCACGCGTTCGAAGAACCCGCGAAGCGAATTACACGGATAATAAGAAAAGGCAAAAGTCAAAGGTCAAAAGTCAAAACCAAAACTTAAAACCTTAAACTGAAGATATATTTTTGTCTTTTGTCATTCCCGTGTAAACGGGAATCCAGAATTTTCTTCACAGAGGCACGGAAGACACAACCAGAATTTTGAATTTTGAATTTTTCATCTTTGTGTCTCTGTGGTATTTTTTCAGATTTCTTAAATTAATCATTGACTTTAGGAAAATGGCGGGGTAAGCTATATGTATTAGAATTCTTTTAGCCTACCCAGTCTGCCCAGGTACATTCTGGAGTTTTCGCCGAGCCCTGAAATTTATCTCGAAACGAGCAGCAATGCCGCCGTTGGGATTATTAACGGTCGCGTCCATGCTGCCTTTGGAATGGGAAAAGCGGTTAGTGGACCAGAATGTCTCGCATTTAAAAGATTCAGATATCAAGTGGGCTGATTATGTTTTTGTAAGCGCAATGGTGATTCAGCGCGAAGGCGTCAAAGAATTAATCGAGCGATGTCATCGGCTGGGTAAAAAGATTGTTGCCGGCGGTCCGCTCTTTACTTCAGAACCAGAAAATTTTGACGAGATTGACTACTTGGTACTGAATGAAGCAGAAATAACTCTACCTTTGTTCCTGGCTGATTTGCAAACCGGCAATCCCAAACATTTATATACTTCAGAAGAGAAACCGGATTTAAGCAAGACGCCGGTGCCGTCCTGGCATTTAATTCAGAAGCGGCATTATTCAAGTATGGCAATTCAGTTATCCCGGGGCTGTCCGTATGATTGTGAATTCTGCGATGTGATTACGCTTTTCGGACGCAAGCAGCGTATGAAAGGCAAAGACCAGGTTATTGCCGAGCTCGAATCTTTGTATCAAGCCGGCTGGCGCGGCGGGGTTACGCTGGCTGATGATAATTTTATCAGCAAAAAGACTTTTTTGAAAAACGAGCTGTTACCGGCAATGCAAGCGTGGATGCAGAAGCGAAAATATCCGTTTTCATTTATGGCAGAAGTATCTATAAATCTTGCCGATGATGACGAATTGATGAAGATGATGATTGAAGCCGGATTTGACGGGCTTTTTGTCGGGATTGAAACACCAGACCAGCAGAGCTTGAAAGAGTGCAATAAAATTCCGAACCGGGGACGCGATTTGCTCGCCTCGGCAAAAAAGATGCAGGAATTCGGTTTTGTCGTGGATGCCGGATTTATTCTCGGTTTTGATAATGACGACGAAACGACTTTTGCCCGGCTCGAAGAATTTATCGAGCATTCAGGTATTGTTACGGCAATGGTCGGTCTTTTGAACGCGCCAAAAGGTTCCCGGCTGCACACAAGACTCAAAGGAGAAGGAAGACTTCTTACCGATGAGATTGTCGGTAACAATACGGCATATTCGACCAATATTGTGCCCAAGATGAATATCGAACCGCTGGTTAAAGGTTATCAGTCGGTTCTTAACAAAATATATTCGGTCAAACCTTATTATGAGCGGGTAAAGAAGTTCTTTAGAAATTACAAACCGCCCAAACGCAAACCAATGGCATACCATTTTTATTATGTCAAAGCAATTTTTAAAACTATGCTCATTATCGGGGTTTTTAAACATGACCGAAAACATTTCTGGAAACTTTTAATGTGGTCGCTCTTCAAACGACCGCGTCTACTGCCCTTTGTTTTCCGATACGCAATTTATCGGGTCCATTTTGCCGATGTGTTCGGATTGTAAAAAGATTTAACCACTGAGTAAACGGATTTATTTTACCACGAAAGCACGAAAGCACGAAAAAATATTTAACCACGAATTACACGAATAAACACAAATGTCATTCTGAGTGAAGCGAAGAATCTCGCCTTTGTCATTCCTCGCCTCGATTCGAGTCGAAGCGGGCGTGCTTGACACGGAATCTATTTTTTCTTTGCCCGGTTATGGTCGATATATTTTCCTAATTGAATTCCCCAGTATGTTATGTTGTATGTGATACTCATGCCAACCAATAAGGCAGGAATACTAATAACTTCTCCGCCTTCAACATATGCTGAGGGCCAATCATTTATTCTACCAAATGCGGTCACAGTAGAATAAAGAAATGTATACGCGCCAATTGTTGAACCAATAATTCCTGAGAAAATTCCTAATCCAATCCGCCATTCTTTACCTTCTTTAATATCAGTCATTGCTGGTGAATAATTACGGTCTTTTTTCTCGCCTAATTTATAACCGATATAAGTTCCGGTGCTAATCGTAAGGAAGTTGATTCCGCAAAAAATCGGATAATTGACTTTGTAAATTGGACCACTAAAACATCCATCATGCATGCCGACATAATCAATGCCAAGCTGAGAACCAACATATCCGCCAATTGCAGAGCCGAACATCGCACCAGTTGCTACTCCGTAAGCCCTGCCTTCGCGGGATTTTAACTCTGCGGTTTTTTGTTGTATTTTATGTATTTGCTTTGATTCTAAATCTTCCCAGAATCTATCGTAGGCTACTTTGGCAGCTTCATCGCGGCTTATCATTACATTTATTGTATCGGCATTATTAATACAATAATTAATTCGATTGACATTAAATGCAGTTAATTGCAATGTATCAGTTTGTAAAGTATCATTTTTAATATAATTTATATTGGCTATAAAAATTGAATCAGATTTGTAAAAGATTGCTGATTCAAAATTTGTGATATTGGGAAATAAATAATATTTCTTTTGTTCAGTAACATCAATTGTATCACCGACTAAATCATTGATGCGATACAATGTAAATTCTTGCGCAAAGGTCGATGTGAAAACTAAACTAATTGTTACAAATAGAAACCCGCAAATTCTATTCATAGTTTTCTCCTTAAGTCTTAATATGACTTACATCTAATTGTAGATTGGAGTTAACTTAATGTCAAGTTCTATTTCTGAATATTAGGCTCAAGCATCTGCAATGCTCTTTGGGCATCTGCATGATTTGGATTAAGTTCCAAAGTTTTCTGGATTTGTTTTAATGCCTGATTGGTTCTGCCCAGGGTAATATAAACCGCACCTAATAAATACTGGGTTTCGGCATCATGCGGATTTATTAAGACCGCCTGTTCAAATTCCTGCGCTGCCCGTATAAAATCGCGCTGGGCAATACTGAAGCGGGCTTGTGCCAGATGAGCATAAATCTGATTTTTCGGATTGGTCACAGCAAGATTGAGAATCTTTTGTAATTCAGCTTGTGCCTGCTGCGGACGGTTCATACTGATAAATGATTGTAATAAACTATAACGGGTAACTGCATTGTCCGATTCGAGCGCAAGTGCTTTGTTATAAGCATCAACTGACTGGGGAAAGTTTCTGATTGATTGATATATATTGCCTTTCTGAATATATCCCTGCGTGTCGAATTCATGCTTGTTGATAAGATTTAATTGCGTTGTTCCATATAAAAGACCAGCCAGAATAATCAGCACCAAAACCTTTTTGAATTTTCGGTCTTTGAATCTTAACCAGAGTTCTTTTATAAACAGAACCGCGAATATAACTAAAAACGGAATTACCGGTGCCCGCAGCCGGGACAGAACATAAAAGACGAGTGACGAGACCAGATAAATAAAAACAAAAGCATGGATAAGATAATAATCTTTCCATTTTTTAAAACTTAAGGCAATTCCTAAGATTGCGCATGGCAGAATCAGAGCAAAACTGATAAAAGCGATTTTTAAGATTACGGAATCGTCGCGAGTCTGGTAAAAATAGAAGTTGCTCGGTATTTCATATCCATTGATAAATAAAAGCAGTTTTCTGCCTAATAGCTTGATATATCGGACTGGATTTTCTTTGATAAAATCAAGACCTTTTTTCATCCAGTAATTGGATGCTTCAGACGATTTGACCAGATTGCCGTCAATCCGCTGGGACGAATATTTTAACTGCTCGATTGTGATGTCAGGCGTTTGCTGCAAAGGATAAGTTGGCCGCCAGGTACCGTCAGTCTGGGGATTATTGCCATAATAAAAATTGACGCCTGAATGAGCCGTGAATGGCACAAAATCTTTGCCGACTTTATAATTGCGTAAAGGAATAATCGAGACAATCGCCAAAGTAAAGATAAGCAGTAACAGAAACTGAAGCACTGGTTTTGCTTTAACCTTAACGATAAAATATGGAATTAACAGAAGCAGTAATAATATGAATTCAGGCCGGATGATGATTAACAGTCCGAAAACAATCCCGGTTAGAATCAATCGTTTCACAGAAAAGTTGTCCTGTATTTGTAAAAGCAGATATGCGAGCGAGAGACTGAAAAAGATGTTAACTTCAACATATAATAACGCGCCGGTATAAAACATGAGAATCCCGGAAAATATATAGATAATACTGGCAATAATACCATTGCGGTGATTGGAAATTTTTCGGGTGATAAGATAGAGAAATACGCAGCTGAGACCAGCAAGAATTGACTGAATTATCTGAACTGCGAGAACACTATTATTAAAAATCGCATAAATTATTCCCAGAAAATAAGCATAGAACGGACCTAAGAAAAAGATCTCATTGCCCAGCCAATTGCCTTGAGCGATTTGTAATGCCCATTCGTGATAATGGATTGAGTCAATCGTGTAACGGGAAATAATCGATAAGGCATTGTTACGCATGGTCAGTACAAAGAGCAGGCGGATTAAAAAAGTCAGCACAAAGACTGTTATGATTGAGAAATAGGGAATATTTTTTGGTTTGCGCTCTTTTTTGAGTTTATACTTCACAAAAAGAGTTTAATGAGCAAAACCAATTAGTCAAGATAGTATCAATTAAATTTAACCGGGATACATTTGATATACGATTGATACATAATCGAGACACAATCGAGAGCGGTTGTGATTGAACTAAGATTAATTGACAAGCAGGATAATTTATCTATAATCTATAATAAACAAATGGCACAAAAGAAGAATCAGCAGTTTCGGGTATCAAAAGTGAGTTTGCTAAAGTCGATTGCTCGTCGTCCCAAAGGAATGCTCAGACCGAGCAAAGTGCATAAGGATAAAACAGTTTATTCGCGAATGAAAAAGAAAGAAGAATTAGATAAAATTATCAAAGAGGATGTGAAATGACAAGGCAGGAAGCATTCGATTTAGTTACTTCAATGGTCTCTAATAAGAACTTAATCAAGCATATGCTGGCGTGCGAAGCATGTATGAAGAGATTAGCAAAACATTTTGGCGAGAATGAAGAAGAATGGGGTTTGGTTGGACTTTTACATGATTTGGATTATGACTCGACCTGTAATAGTCCGGAAAAACATACTTTAATTGCTGAAGATATTTTACGGGAAAAAGGAATCAGCGAAGAGCATATCAAGGCAATAAAAGGGCACTGCGACCAGGCCGAACGCGATACGCGCCTGGCAAAAGCTTTGTATTGCATTGACCCGATTACGGGTTTAATTGTCGCCGCAACTTTGATGCATCCGGAAAAGAAACTCTCCAAGATTGATAAAGAGTTTGTTTTACGAAGGTATAAGGAAAAAGGATTTGCCAAAGGTGCGAACCGGGAACAGATTGCCAAGTGTGCAGATATTGAATTGTCTTTAGAAGATTTTACCCAGATGTGTATTGAGGCAATGACTAGCATTGCGCAGGATTTAGGATTTTAAATGAAAAAACCACAAATGAAGAAAAGAAAAGTTAAACCACAGATTAACCCCGCACCTATATATAGATACGGGGCAAGCACAGGTAAACACAGAAAGAAAAAGGCAAAGCCACGGATGAAAACGAATAAAAAACACCACAGAGACACAGAGACACAGAGAAAAAGAAGAGCGCAGGGCATTTCTGATAAAATAAAAACAAAGCAAGAAAAACCTGAAGTTAATATTCTGACCTTTCAAGAGATTGTTGCGACTCTACAGGATTTCTGGGCAAAGCAGGGCTGCGTGATTTTCACACCGTATAATTCTGAAGTCGGTGCCGGCACTTTTAATCCGGCAACATTCCTGCGGGTCTTAGATAAAAAGCCGTGGTGGGTCTGTTATATTGAGCCATCAAGACGGCCGCGTGATGGTCGTTATGCCAAAAATCCATTGCGTGTCCAGCAGTTCTGGCAAATGCAGGTTGTCTTAAAACCAGCGCCAGCCAATATCCAGGATTTGTATTTGAAAAGCATTGAAGCGCTCGGCATCTCGTTAAAAAAGAATGATATCAGGTTTATTGAAGATGATTGGGAATCACCAACTTTAGGCGCCTGGGGTTTGGGCTGGCAGGTCGAACTAAACGGCATTGAAATTACCCAGTTTACTTATTTTCAGCAGGTCGGCGGTCTGGATTTAGAAATGATTCCGGTTGAGATTACTTATGGTCTGGAACGGATATCTATGTTTATTCAGAACCGAAAGTCAATCTTTGATGTGCAGTGGAATAAGGATTATACCTGGGGCGATATCTATCGACAGAACGAAATCGAGTTTTCCAAATATAATTTTGAATCGGCAGATATTACCTTGCACCAGGAAATGTTTATTAAGCTGGAAGAGCAGGCAGAAAAACTGCTTGAGCAGGGACTTGTTTATCCGGGTTATGACTGCGTTATTAAGTGCTCACACCTGTTTAATATGCTTGAGGCAAGAGGCGCAATATCGGTATCCGAGCGGACTAATTATATCACACGGGTGAGAAGATTAGCACGCAAAACCGCAATCGCCTATCTGAAAAGTCAGGAAGTTCCTAAAACGAACAATAAGTAAGAATCCTAATCCTTTTATAGTAGTCCAATAAGTATATACAAAATATACAAAAGAAAGCAGGTGATTAATAATGGCAATTGACCCGATTTGTAGAATGGAAGTCGATGAAAAAACAGCAAAGCATACCAGCGATTATAAAGGCAATAAATATTATTTCTGTGCCGCAAGTTGTAAAACAAAGTTTGACCAGCAGCCGGACAAATATGTTGGTGAGCAACCAAAAGGCGGGTGTTGTTGCTGCGGTAGTTGTTAGTAGGATATAAAAAAGACAGAGTCACAAAGTTCGAGTTTCGCTTTGTGACTCTGCAGTTTTTTAATTTATATTATTTTTTAAACAGAGCCAGGCAATTCGGGCAATAGTGTAAACAGGGGTCGTCTTTGCCCATCACTTTTTTCAAGTATTTAATCTGAGCATCAGTCATAAAAAGATTGTCGCAACTTTCACATTTCACTAATTTGAATTCGGTCTTCCAGCGCGGGAAAAAACGTTTGCCATCTTTATCAATCATTGTTACGGCATCAGTCGGACAGATATAAACACACGAGCCGCAGCCGATACAGGTTGAGCTGGCTTCGTCAAACGGAGTTTCTGGTTTTCTTAAGATTCCCCGTTCAGACAAGCTGAGTGCGCTGACGCCGACAATATCACGGCAGACCTGCACACACAATCCGCAAACAATACATTTATCATCGGTTTTTTCGACTGTGAAGCGCGGTTGCGAAACGCCGTATTTTTTAGCCAGTTCCTGAATCCGCTCTGATTTAGGAGTGCGGGCTAAGAGCACTTCTAAAATAAGGCGCCGCAGTTTCATAACTTTTTCTGACTTGGTGTCGATTACAATGTCACCCCGAATCGGATAATTACAGGCAGTAACCAGTCGTTTTCTACCCCAGATTTCGACTTCAACTGTACAAATCCGGCATGCGCCGCGCGGCTCGACATTGTCATTAAAACATAAGGTCGGAATTTCTACCAGTTCGCGGTTAGCAACTTCGAGAATCGTGGTTTCGGGTGCGGCTTCGGTTTCAATCCCATCAATTTTAACTTTGAACATTTTCCTACTCCTTTATCACGGCGTCAAATTTACAGACATCATAACAGATGCCGCATTTAATACATTTGTCATCGTGAATCGTGTGCAGTTTTTTCACCTGACCGGTTATCGCATGGGACGGGCAGTTCTTTAAACACAAGTGGCAGCCGGTGCATTTGTCTTCGATAATTCGATATTTGATAAGCGCTTTGCAGACTTTTGCCGGGCATTTTTTATCTTTGATATGGGTTTCGTATTCGTCGCGGAAATACTGAAGTGATGAGAGCACCGGATTTGCCGCGCTGTTGCCAAGCCCGCAGAGCGAGCCGTCAGTCAATAATTGGGACAGGTCATTTAAGGTGTCTAAGTCAGACATTTCACCTTTGCCCGAACAGATTTTTTCCAGGATTTCAAGCATCTGTTTTAAGCCTTCCCGACAGGGCACGCATTTACCGCACGATTCTTCCTGCAGGAACGCGATAAAATATTTGGCAACATCGACCATGCAGTTGTCTTCGTCCATCACAATCATGCCGCCCGAACCCATCATGGAGCCGGCTTCAGTCAGGCGGTCAAAATCAACCGGCAGGTCAAGCAGTTTTTCCGGTAAGACTCCGCCGGATGGACCGCCGGTTTGGACTGCTTTGAATTTCTTGTTATTCTTAATGCCGCCGCCAATATCAAAGATAATCTGGCGTAAGGAAATACCCATTGGCACTTCGACCAGACCAGTATTATTAATCTTGCCGACTAATGAGAAGATTTTGGTGCCGGTTGAGGTTTTGGTACCAATTTCACTGTATTTTTTACTGCCCATATCAATAATGAGCGGTACATTTGCCCAGGTTTCGACATTATTCAACACGGTCGGTTTTGAATACAAGCCGTGTTCTGCCATATGTACATATTTGGCTTTTGGTTCGGCGACTTTTCCTTCGATTGACTGGATTAAGGCGCTCGATTCACCAGCAACAAAAGCACCGCCGCCGCGGGAAATTTTTAAGTCAAATGAAAAATCAGAACCTAAAACATTCTCGCCCAGAAATCCGTATTCGCGGGCTTGCTTGATTGCTTCGGTAATATGATGCATTGCCAGCGGATACTCGTGGCGAATGTAAATATAGCCGTTAGATGAGCCGACCGCATAGGCACCGATAATCATGCCTTCTAAAACCGAGTGAGGATTGCCTTCAATAATACTCCGGTCCATATAGGCACCCGGGTCGCCTTCGTCGGCATTGCAGATAATATATTTGACATCGCCTTCGGCTTTACGGCTTGATTCCCATTTACGGGCAGCTAAAAAGCCGCCGCCGCCGCGACCGCGCAGACCGGCATCTTTGACTTCTTTGATAACCTGGTCTGGAGCCATTTCAAATAATGCCTTGGCTAAGGAATTATAGCCGCCATGAGCAATATAATCGGTTATCAAAGTCGGATTGATTTCTTCATTTCTCGAGAGCAAAACTCTTTTTTGGAATTTATAAAACGGGATATCTTTGGCATAGGGAATTTTGCTGTTGGTTTTCGGGTCAACATACACGAGCCGGTCAATAATCTCGTGATTTTTAACAGTCTTTTCCACGATTTCTTTGACATCTTCGGGTTTGACTCTTGAATAGAAAATTCCTTCCGGATGAATAACCATTAAAGTGCCGCGTTCGCAAAAACCATGACAGCCAGTATGCACAATTTTCACTTTAGTAAGATTCTGCTTGTTTAATTCTCCTTCGAGTGCTTTTGAGACATCAAGGCAACCATAAACCCGGCAGCCGGTTCCTTCGCAAATCGCAATCCACTGCGATTTGGGGTCAAGGTCTTTATTCAATTCTTTATACAGGGCTTTTAAATCATTCCAGGAATTTATCTTTTTCGCCATAGTCATTAATCCTTTTCAAATTTCTTGAGTAATTGAATTGATTTCATTGAAGTCAGATTACCATATAGAGTATTGTCAACCTGAACCACGGGTCCGACCGCGCAGGCACCGACACAATTAACCGTATTCAAAGTAAACTGCATATTTTTGGTGTTCTGGCCCGGTTCGACATCAAGATGTTTTTTCACGGTTTCCAGAATCAGCGGCGCGCCGCGGACATGGCAGGCAGTGCCCATACAAATGCTGCAGATATGTTTGCCGCGTGGTTTTAAGCTGAATGCTTTGTAAAAAGTTACGACCTGATAGATTTCAGACATCGGCACTTCGAGTTTTATACTGATCTGAGTCAAAACTTCTTTAGGCAAATAGCGATACTGTTCCTGTGCATCCTGCAGAATCGCAACCAGCATTGATTTGTCATGATTATGTGTTTGTAAAACCTTATCAACCGCAGTTAAATCTGTCATTGTAATCACTCCCCGCTTCGCTCTCGCGAAGGCGAGGCGAGCATATCGCAGCTGACTTTATGTTTCAGCTGTTTCCAATCATTATTTACTTTCTCTTGAATCAGTTCAATGTCTTTTGGCTTGAGGTGCTTGTAGCGTCCTTGAATCTTTAAGTAATCAGTAATCGGCCTTAGTTTTGGAAAATCAAAGTTGAGTTTGTACTTGCCTTCAATCACTTCGTATAATGGGAAAGCGCCGGTTTCGACTGCTAAAGAACCGATGCGCACCATTAAATCAGCGGCATTGGACCAGCCGGTCGGACAGGCAACCAAACAGTGGATGTATTTTGGTCCGCGATAACTCAATGCCCGTTTTACTTTTTCCATTAAATCGAACGGATAAGAAGGACAGGCAGTCGCGGTATAAGGAATGTTATGAGCCGCAGCAATTGCAGTCATATTTTTTTTCGCAGTAACCTGGCCAATGCTCGCTTGTCCAGACGGTGAGGTGGTTGTCGAAGCGCCGAACGGCGTGCTTGACGAACGCTGAATGCCCGTGTTCATATAGGCTTCATTATCAACGCAGATGTATAAGAAGTCGTGTCCCCGTTCCATGGCACCAGACAATGCCTGCAGACCAATATCCGCAGTTCCGCCGTCACCGCCGATTGCGATGATATTAACTGGCTTGTCATCTTTTTTACCTTTTGCCTGCAATGCCTTAAATGCGCCCTCAATACCAGTCGCAACTGCGGCGGCATTTTCAAACGCAACATGAACCCAGGGCAGGTTCCAGGCACTCTGCGGATATGGAGTAGAAATAATTTCCAGACATCCGGTCGGGCTCACGACAATCGTATTCCGGCCCGCTGCTTTTAAGATTAATCTTACTGCCAGTGCCAGACCGCAACCCTGACAAGCACGGTGTCCCTGGACAAAGTTTTCATCTTTATTAACTAAATTAGGTACATAAACGGAAAATTTCTCGCTCATTCTCGTACTCCTATCAGTTCATACTCTTTTGGTTTCTTTTCTGAAGCATGTTTGACCAGGACTTTGAAATCGTCAACTTTGACATCGCGTCCGCCCAAGCCAAGTATGATATCATGAATTTGCAGGTCAGTGCGGTGATTGTAAAAAGCACTGCGTACTTCAAATCCAATCGGTCCGCCCTGGCCGCCAATTGACATTGCCCGTTCGCAAATGACCAAGGTCTGGGCTGCTTTACAGGCATCACGCAATTCCTGAATTGGGAAGGGTCGGTACATGACAAGTTTTAAAAGACCAACTTTGATACCCTGTTCGCGCATCTCGTCAACTGCGGTCTGGGCAGTTTCACCAATTCCGCCCAATGTTAAAAGCAGTATTTTTGCATCTTCGGTCTTGTATGATTCAATCGGAGTATAGTGCCTGCCATAGAGTTTGTCAAATTCCTGCCAGACTTCTTCGATAACTGCTTTAGACGAGAAAATCGCCTGCTCCACCTGTTTTTTAGCTTCCATATAATATTCGGGTATGGCAAAAGCGCCAAAAGTCAAAGGTCTTCTCGGGTCAAGCGGGTATTTGGGTTTGAATGTGCGCATAAACTTATTCAATTCAGTCTGGTCTAAAATCTCAATCGGTTCGATGACATGACTCAAAGTAAAGCCGTCAATATTGACAATCACGGGCAACAGCACGCGGTGGTCTTCGGCAATCCGGAATGCCTGCAAGGTCATATCAAATGCTTCCTGTCCGTTCTGGGCAAATAACTGAATCCAGCCAGTATCGCGTTCACCCATCACATCAGAATGGTCACCCCAAATGCTTAACGGTCCAGACATAGCGCGGTTAACCACAACCATCACAATCGGCAGGCGTAATGCGGCAGTGATATACATAATTTCATGCATTAGAGCTAATCCCTGGGCACTGGTTGCAGTAAAAGTGCGGGCGCCGGCAATTGATGAGCCGACGCAAAGACTGATTGCCGAGTGCTCAGATTCAGCATTGATATAAGCGGCTTTCAGTTCACCTTCAGCAACCATTTCAGCCAGACGCTCGACAATATGGGTCTGCGGCGTAATCGGATAAGCGGCAATCATGTCAGTATCAGCCAATTTTACGGCTTCGGCTATTGCTAATGATATTTCTAAACCTACTCGTTTTGACATTATTCCTTCTCTTCTATCATGGTAATGCATCGGGACGGGCATTCGCGGGCGCAAACACCGCATCCTTTGCAGTAAT
>JAGXRL010000006.1 GCA_018335915.1 Candidatus Latescibacterota bacterium | reverse complement strand
CTGAAGCTCAGTTAGACCGTTTTATGTTCTCGATTTATGTCGATTACCCAACCCCAGAGCAGGAAGTTGATATTGTCAAATCGACAACTTCAGCATATATACCGCAACTCAACAAAGTCTTAAACAGTCAAGAGATTATCGGTTTGCAAAATTTATTAAGACGGGTACCGGTTGCTGATGATGTCATAAATTATGCGGTAAAAACCGTGGCTTTGACTCGGCCGACCAACAGTGAACTTAAATTTATTAAAGACTATATCAGCTGGGGTGCTGGACCACGCGCGTCGCAATATTTAATTTTCGGCGCCAAGGCACGGGCAATTTTAGATGGTCGTTACACCCCAACCCGAGACGATGTTAAAGCCGTGAGCCAGACCGTACTCAGGCACCGTTTAGTTACAAATTTCAATGCCGAAGCTGATGGAGTTAAATCCGATGATATTATCAATCGAATTTTAGAATCAAGCTCATGACCAAAATTGCTTCAGACAAGAGAAAAAAGTTGACTTTTAACCTGCTGCACCTTAAACAGGGTGAACAGAAAATATACCAGGAATTAACCAACACGGATTTAGATATCTTTAAATTTAATTTTATCGGTCCGGTAATTCTCGAGGTAAACCTGTTTAAAAATGGAGATACGGTTGTTGTTTCTGGGACTGTCAAATACAAATTAAGTCTCTGCTGTGTTAACTGTCTGGAAAATTTCGAGCGGGAGTTCTCAGAAAAAATCTATCAGGAATATGTCAAATCGGCCGCGGCAAAATCCGTTATGCATTCACACCTGGAAGAGGTCGATTTTGTGCGGGATTTTTATACAACTGATTTTTTTGATTTAACACCTTTGGTCCGGGATACAATTCTTTTGTCAACACCGGTTGCATTCTGGTGCCAGCCAGATTGCGAGGGGGTAAAATGAAAGTACTATTAACAGGTTTAATTGTCTTTAGTTTAATCTACGCCGTGGAAATGCAGACTGATGGTTATCTGACTGTCAATTCCCATCCGTTCGGTTTAAAAATTTATCTAGAAGGTGAGTTTATCGGTCTAACTCCGATTCAAAATTTCAAACTCGCGCCGGGCAGTTATTCGGTCAGTCTTTTTTCCTCAGACACAATCGAGCAAAAATACTGGAATCTTGCCAATGCCGGTGTTTGCGGTAAATTGTCCGCCTTATCGGAATTAAGCAAAGCCGGAGCCGGCACGCAACAAGTTGAAATTCAACCGAACCACTCAAGCGAAGTTTTCTTCTCACTACAAAAAGTCAACCGGGCACCAACCCGGCTCAAGCTCGGCACTACTTGTTGCGTAGGCACTGGATTTTCCCTTGCTTTTATTTTAGGTTACTTGGTCGCAATCTCGGCTTCGGTTAGATGAAGATTAAAACCAATCATATTATAATCCTGTTTCTTTTACTGGGACAAATTATTTTTGCGGAAAATAACCCTCCTGCACAACGCGAAGCAATGTTCTCTACAAAATTAAAAGACAATCGGGTAATTTGCGAACTCTGCCCCAAAAATTGCGTGATTGCATCTGGAAAACGGGGATTCTGCCGTAACCGGGAAAATCAAAACGGAACTTTAGTATCAGTCGTATATAATAAACCGTGCAGTTATGGTCGGGAGCCAATTGAAAAGGCGCCATTTTATCATTTTCTGCCTGGTGCCACCCGGATTACTTTAGCTACTGCCGGTTGTAATCAAAGCTGTAAATACTGTCAGAACTGGCAGATTTCTCAGGCTTCGGTTGAAGACCTGCAAAATATTTATCTAACACCCGAACAGGTTATACAGGATGCGCAACAAGAAAAGATCCCGATTATCTGTTTTACTTATTCGGAACCGATTGTCTTTTATGAATACATGTATGACATCGCAGTACTGGCAAAAAAAGCCGGTATTAAAACCGCAGTAGTGAGCGGTGGCTTTATTAATCCCGAGCCATTACAGGAATTATGCAAAGTAGTTGATGCGATAAAGATTGACCTGAAAGGTTTTGACCCGAGTTTTTACCAGGATGTCTGCGGTTCAGAACTCGAGCCCGTGCTCCAGGCCTGTAAAATCATTAAAAATTCGGGTGTGCATTTAGAAATAGTCAATTTAGTGGTACCGACCTTGAATGACGATACCAGTAAAATTAAAGCGATGTGTCTGTGGATAAAAGAAAACCTGGGCGATGAAATACCTGTCCACTTTTCCCGTTTCTTTCCCCAATACAAATTGCAAAATTTACCGCCAACCCCAATCACTCGCCTGGAACAAGCAGTTACGATTGCCCAAAAAACCGGCATAAAATATGTTTATATCGGGAATGTACCCGGTCATGAATATGATAATACCTATTGCCCGAATTGTAAAAAATTACTCTTAAAACGGCAGGGTTATTCAATTATTGAAAACAATATGCAGGATGGCAAATGTAAATTCTGCAAAACCGAAATTTATGGAGTTTTTGAATAATTGACCCCGCACCTATGGACATAAATTCAAAATTCGAAATTCAAAATTCAAAATTATTTGATAGGTGCGGGGTTGTCTATTTTATTCCTGCTCATAAGATTGATACCGGTTCGTTAAAACAAATCTTTAGCCATACAAAATTCCTGGCTAGTTTTCCTGCCCAGTCAAATATTGGTGTTAAGGTTCATTTTGGTGAAGACCGCAATCACAATCATCTCTCTCCGCAATATGTGAAATCTATTGTCGATATTGTGAAAGCTGATAATCTAAAACCGACCCTGATTGAAACATCAACCTTATACCGCGGCGCCCGCCAAAACCGTACAAACCATATCGAGCTTGCCCATAAACACGGTTTTACTGAAAATAATGTCGGTGCCAAAATTGATATTGTTGACGGCGAGCGGGGTGAAGAGTTTAAAGCAGTGCCGACCAATTTCCGAAATATCAAAAGCGCCAAAATTGCAAAGGGTCTGGATTATTATGACGGACTCTTGAATCTTGCCCATTATAAAGGACATTTTGTGGTCGGCTTCGGCGGCGTTATTAAAAATATTGCGATGGGTCTGGCTGCCAAAGGCGGAAAATTGGAAATGCATTCTTTAACCAAACCAACGGTTAAAAAAGATAAATGTAATAAATGCGAAGTTTGTTTGTCGGTCTGCCCGGTTGATGCGATTGAAATTACTGAACAGAGTGCCGTTCTAGGCAAGTCGTGCATTGGTTGTGCCAGTTGTATTGAAGTCTGTCCGGAGGGCGCGATTCGCATCAACTGGAATGAAGCGTCTGAATCGACCCAAAAGAAAATGGCAGAATATACCTGGGCGATTTTACATAACCGAAAAAGTTTACACTTTAACTTTGCCTTAAAGATAACTCCAAACTGCGATTGCATGGACCGAACCGAAAAACCGATTATGCCCGACATCGGAGTTTTTGCATCTTTAGACCCGGTTGCCTGTGATATGGCGGTCTGGGAGAAAACCCAAAAAAATATTGATAAACTCTATCCCGAACTCAATCCGCAACTGCTCATGGATTATGCCCAGGAATTGGGATTGGGATACAAAACATATCAAATAAGCGAAATATAATTATGTCTTCTGAATATCAAGTAAAAACCGAAACATTCTCTGGGCCGATTGAACTTCTTTTATACCTGGTACGGAAAAATGAAGTTGATATCTTTGATATTCCGCTTCAGAAAATAACCGATGACTATTTAAATTATATCCAGCAGGTCAAAGATTATAATATCGAAATCAGTTCTGATTTTCTCTTGATGGCAGTAGTTTTAATCCGCTTAAAAGTCTGGCGGCTCCTGCCTTCAACCAAAGAAGGTGAAGAAATTCCCGAGGCAAAAGTCAGTCTGGAAGATATTATAACCGAATATAAAAAATATGCTGGCCTGGCTGGTTTTTTAAGTGACCTTGAATTGAAACAGTCGCAATTATTCCCAAGACGCGGACAGGTATTTGAAGAACTGCCCGATGCCGCGGGTGATGTTTATGTTCTGATTTCGGCTTTCCAGAAAATCCTCGAGAAAAACGTTCCCAAGCCAGGTCTGGAAATAGTTGCAACGGAAATCAAACTCGAAGACAAGTTAATTGAATTACGCAGTCTTATTACCGAAAAAACCAGAATCAGTTTTGATGAGATTGTCACGCAAACTCGCACCCTTATCGAAATCATAATTGTTTTTATTGCCCTCCTGGAATTAGTGCGGATGGGTGAAATCAGAGTCCGGCAGAATGCTGAATTCAGTACCATTATTCTTGAAAAAAAGTTACCTGAAGCAAACCACGCCAGTCAGTCAATATCTTGACGACAACCATTATTCACGATAGAATGAGAAATAAAATACAGAAGATAGAGAGAAGTGAGAAGAGAGGAGCGTATTCCCTGCTCCCTACTCCCTGCTCCCTAGATAGTGGAGAGGTGTCCGAGCGGCCTAAGGAGCACGATTGGAAATCGTGTGTGCTGTTAAAAGCGGCACCGCGGGTTCAAATCCCGCCCTCTCCGTTAAAATAATACGGAAAGGAATTTTACCACGAATGATACAAATAAAACAAATAACACGAATATTTAATCATAATAGCAATTTGTCGTATTCGCGCAATTCGCGTTATTCGTGGTTGGTTTGAAATGGATAAATTAATCATTAAAGGCGGCATGCCGTTAATCGGTAAAATAAAAGTTTCAAATGCCAAGAATGCAACCTTGCCAATCTTAGCCGCATGCCTGTTAACCGATAAACCCTGTCAGATTAATCAGGTGCCCATGCTGCAAGATATCAAAACTATGATTGGCTTGCTCAAAGCGCTGGGCGTGCAGGTTAATTTTAAAAACTCGACTGTAGATATTTGCGCTGGTCATAATATGACCTTAGAAGCACCTTATGACATTGTGAGAAAGATGCGCGCTTCATATTATGTTTTGGGGCCGCTTTTAGCAAGATTTCACAAGGCAAAAGTTTACCTGCCTGGAGGTTGTTCGATCGGACCCAGACCGATTGATTTACATATTAAAGGCATGGAAAGTCTTGGTGCACAAATGAATATTGAACACGGTTTTATTGATGCCCAAACAGACAAGTTACAAGGTGCTAATATTTTGTTAGAGGGTAATTTTGGCCCGAGCGTGGGAGCGACTGCCAATGTCATGATGGCAGCAACATTAGCGCAAGGCACGACCACAATTATTGGCGCTGCGCTTGAACCTGAGATTGTTGATTTAGGAAATTTCTTAAAAGCAATGGGTGCACAGATTCAAGGATTAGGAAGTTCTCAGATTAGCATTACCGGTGTTAAACAACTCAATGGCACAGAATGGACGCCAATTCCAGACCGGATTGAAGCCGGCACTTTTGCCTGTGTTGCCGTGGCAAGTCAAGGTATTATTGAAATTGAAAATTGCGAGCCCAAACATCTCGAAGCAGTGGTCTTAACACTTAAAGAAATGAGCTGCAGTATTACTCATGCTGAAAACAGTATTATTGTAAAAACTAATGGCCGCCCCAAACCGGTTTCAATCACGACCGCACCCTATCCCGGTTTTCCGACTGACCTGCAGGCGCAATTTATGGCTGCTTTAACTATTGCTGACGGCACCAGTCATATTACCGAAAAGATCTTCAAGTCGAGATTCTTGCACGCTCTGGAACTCAACCGGATGGGTGCGGATATTGCAATTGATGATAATAAAGCAATCATCAATGGTAAAGAAAAACTATCTGGTGCTAAAGTTATGGCTTCTGACCTGCGGGCTTCAGCCGCACTGGTTATTGCCGGCCTGTGTGCTGAAGGCGAAACTGAAATCTCCCGCATCTATCATTTAGACCGCGGTTATGAAAGTCTGGAACAGAAACTGACCGGGCTCGGTGCCAAAATAGAACGGGTCGCCAGTCGAAATTAAAAGTCTTTTATGAAAATTTTACCAGTCATGGTCGGTTCAATTCAGATTGGTGGCGGCGCACCGGTTCGCATCCAGTCTATGACCAAATGCCGGACTGAAAATAGTAAGGCGGTTATTAAAGAAATCAAACAATTAGAAAAAGTTAATTGTGAAATAATTCGGATTGCAATTCCCAATCACACGGCAGTAAAAAGTATTCCCAAAATCAAAGATAAAATCAAAATCCCATTAGTTGCGGATATTCATTTTGACTACAAACTTGCTCTGGAAAGCATGAAACTTGGTGCTGATAAGATTCGTATCAATCCTGGTAATATTGGTGCCGATTATAAAGTTAAAGAAATAATCAAAGCGGCGCGGGACAAAAAAATTCCGATTCGAGTCGGCGTTAATGCCGGTTCGATTTCCAAAACAATCTTAGCTAAGTATAAAAATCCTAATGTCCAGGCGATTTTAGAAAGCATTAAACAAAATCTAAAAATATTTGAGCGGGAAGATTATCATAATATTGTTTTATCCGCCAAAACTGCTAACCCAAAAGAAACAATTGAGGTCTATCAAAAACTTGCTGAGCTATATCCTTACCCATTGCATATCGGAGTTACTGAAGCCGGCTTGCCATTTGAAGGCGCGATTCGTAATACGACTGCTTTGGCAATCTTATTAAACCAGGGTATTGGTGATACAATCCGTGTATCTTTGACCGGACCGTCAATTTTAGAAGTTAAAGCCGCGCAAGAGATTCTAAGTAGTTTAGGTAAAAGAAAATTCGGACCGACACTAATCAGTTGTCCGACCTGCGGACGCTGTGAAGTTGATTTAATAAAAATTGCGAGTCAGGTTAATAAAAAACTTGCAAGTATAACAGAACCAATCAAAGTTGCGGTTATGGGTTGTGTCGTAAACGGACCGGGCGAAGCAAAAACTGCTGATTATGGCATTGCCTGCGGCAAAAAGTCAGGTGTCATATTTAAGCACGGCAATATCGTAAAAAAATGCCGGGAACAAGATTTGGTCTCAGAGTTATTCAGACTAATCAAGGGCAGTTAACTGTGTTAAAAGTTGTCAATAATGCTCAAATGCGGGATTTAGACTTAGCCGTATCAAAAAAATACCGTATTCCGATGTTACAATTAATGGAAAATGCCGGCGCTGGAATTGCCCATAACATAATACAATATTTCAAAGCCAAAAATCTGAAATCCCCAGCTGTTTTAATCGTTGCCGGACCGGGCAATAATGGTGGTGACGGCATTGTCACGGCTCGGTATTTATTAAAAGACCTCAAGGCAGTATCAATTCTGCTTTTGATCGTCAAATCAAAACCATATCATGGCGATGCCAAAACCAATTATGACATTATCAAAAAAATCGCCCGGGCTGACCAGCGGTTAAAGATTATTGAAAACAAAATCAACTTGATTAAGAAATATAAGCCCGATATCGTTGTTGATGCAATTTTCGGCACCGGTTATAAAGGCGCACCGTCAGGAATATATAAGAGCGCAATCGCTTTGATTAATAAATTGCCTGGTTATAAAATTGCCGTAGATATTCCCTCTGGCGTCAATGGCGACACCGGTGAAATCATCGGCATTGCGGTCAAAGCACATGCAACAATTACAATGGCTTTATTAAAAACCGGACATCTGTTGTATCCCGGAAAATCAAACTGCGGTCATATCAAAATTGCAAACCTTGGTGCTGATTACGGCTCGCTATTCAAAGGCAACACTTTTCTTTTAGACGAAAAATTCATCAAAAAGAATTTACCGCTGAGAAAACCAGATAGCCATAAAGGTAGCTTTGGTTCGGTTCTGATTGTCGCAGGCGGCAATGGATATTCTGGCGCAGCATGTTTGACAAGTCTTGCTGCCCTGGTTTCTGGTGCCGGCATTGTCAGATTGTGTTACCCCCAGAATATCAATACTGCGGTTGAGAAAAAACTGACCGAAGTCATCAAAATTCCATTGCCTGCAACCAATGAAGGTAGTATTGCATTAGATGGATATGATAAAATTAAAGCAATTGCTCAAGATTCCACTGTCATGGCAATCGGACCAGGTCTGACTACAAATATTGAAACTAAAGTTTTGGTACGAAAAATTGTACTCACAAATAACTTACCTCTTGTAATCGATGCTGATGGTTTGAACAATATTACGCCCGATGTATTATTAAAAGTTACTAAACCGAAAAGATTGAATATTGTTTTAACACCTCATCCTGGTGAATTTGAGCGATTGTTTGGCATTTCAGCAAAACAAGTAAATCAAAATCGAATTGAGATATGTCGTGACCATGCTCAAAAATATGGATTAACAATCGTGCTTAAAGGTGCGCCGACTGTTATCGGCACGCCTGCCGGAAAAATCTATGTCAATCCGACTGGTAATTCTGGTCTTGCCAAAGCCGGTTCGGGCGATGTTTTAACTGGTCTGATTGCCGGATTTATTAGCCAGGGTGCCAAACCTGAAATTGCCTCTTGTCTTGGTGTTTATCTGCACGGACTCTCAGCCGATATCGCCGTCGAAAAAAAGACCGAATACTCATTAATTGCATCAGATTTAATTAAGACAATGCCTAAAGCAATCAAAGAAATATTAAATATTAAAAATCAAATATGAAAATAGAATATAGAATTCAGAATTCAGAATATAGAGTAAATAAATCTTTTATTCAAAATTCAATATTCAATATTCTAAATTCTTCGAATGTGAGGAATTGATATGAAGAAATCCAAAGCTACCAAATTAGGTTATACCGAAAACCACGCTAAAGCAGGAATTGATATCAAGCTGCCGCCAATTGAAACCTGGCTCAATCAATACAAGAATTACACGATTACGATTGAGATTCCTGAATTCACTTCGGTCTGTCCCAAGACCAATCTGCCTGACTTTGGCAAGGTTACGATTATCTACGAACCGAATAAAGTCTGTGCTGAATTGAAATCTCTAAAATATTATATGCTCGGCTATCGCAACTTTGGTATTTTTTATGAAAATGCGATTAACCGTATTTTAAAAGATTTTTGTTCAGCCGTAAAACCAAAATGGGTAATTGTACGCGGTGAATTCAATATGCGCGGCGGTATGCGCAGTATTATCGAAGCCGAATACCCGAAAAGCAATAAATGAATAATCACGAAAAATTCCAGATGCACGCTTCAGCCCAGTCTCTGCTCACAGTCAACATCTCGGGCATCATCATTGGTATCATCCTCTTATTATTACTCCTAACAATCCGGCATCTTTATACGCTTGGTCTTTTTATCGTCGGCATTATCGTCATTGCCATTTATATGATAAGTGACTATTTAATCTGGCAAAAGCGCGGTATCCGAACAATTGAACTCGACGCTAATGGCATTACTTTGTATCGCGGTAAAAACAAAACAGTGCAGAGAATTGACCGCAGCCAGATAACCGAGATTAATTTCTTCAAGAAAATCAAGCGCCGGATCGTTACGATTATGCTCGGCGGACAGGTAATCAAACCAACACCGGGCATAACCTTATTCAAAGGCAACCGGGTCCGCATTAGCAATGATTCGTTTAATGATAACGAGTTTTCAATCTTTATCGAGAAATTAAAACAACTGAAAACAGATTAAATAAGTCTGAGATAAAAAGTATCTGTGTTCACGACATAATAGTCGTCATATACTTTAATCCAGACATCGCCATTTAATATCACGCCTTGACCAGCTGGAATTTGCCCATATTCTGTTTGATTGGTCTGATAAATACGGCTTTTTGCATTGCTTAACCGGTCGATTACTGACTGCTCGGGATGACCATAATTATTAGTTCCTGCTGAGATAACCGCGGCTTCAGGTTTAATCGTATTAATCAACACCGAATTAGAACTATATTTACTGCCGTGATGACTTACCTTATACACATCAATATCGCCGACCAGGGGTGCTAATTTAGTTTCGATATCTTTGTGATTGCCGGTATTGACGCCGCCGATATCGCCGGCCGTGAACAACTCAAAATCCTTATATTCAATTACCAGTCCGATACAAAAATCATTCTCATCTTTGACCGCTATTGAATCGCCATTCATTAATTTGCCATTCACACAGACACACTTGATAACAACATCATTCAAAGTTATGATATCACCGGCTTTGATTGTTTTCCGTTTATTGCCCGCTGACAATTTATATTCAAGAAATTGTTTTGACTTGGCCGTATCGCCCCGGTCATAACAATAATTGATAATTGAATCTTTACTAATATGATTTATAACTTCGTCCAACCCGCCAATATGGTCAGCGTCATAATGCGTTGCAAAAACATAATCAAGCCGCCTTATTTTCAAACTATCCAACAGCGGATTGATTTCATTTATGCCGTAATACTTATTACCGCCGTCAATAAGAATATACTTTTGGTTCGGTGTCATAATCAAAATCGCATCGCCCTGGTCAACATCGATTATACATATTTGCAGGACATCAGACTTTTGGCTCACAGACTTTGGTTTTTGCGAAGACGGATTGCAGCCGATAAAACATATTATAATAAGTACAATTAAGCAATATATCCTCATTAACCAGATTTTAATAGTTTTGGGTAAATAAATCAAGAGCGAGACAATTGGTAAGTTCAATTGAAAAAAACCACAAGAAAATTCTGGGCTCTGCCTGACCTTCTTGGTTACCCGGCAGGTTACCTACCTGGCGACCTACGAGGCTGCCTACTAGGCAGCCCGGGGGCTCACCCAGTAAGTGACCTACCGGCTCACTTATTAGGTTACATACTATCTGACCTGCTCGGTCACTTAGCAGATTACCAGGCAGTTTACCTGGTATGTCACCTAATAGATAATCTTTTAGATAACCTGCTCGGCTACCTATTAGGCAACCTACAAGGTCAAACTCGCCTCTTATTTTTAAAATAGATATTTTTCGTGTTAGTTTTGTAAATATTTTTTATCTTCATTCTACATTCAACATTCTAAATTCTATATTCTCGACCTACATTTTCGTGGCAATTCTATAAAATGTGGTATTTTTACAACACCTATTGCATAAATACAACATTTCTTCATTCTTTAGCCCCTCAACCCCAAAACCCTCAACTCATAACCCTCTATTTATCAATATCTTTCAAATCAAGTTGTTTATCGGCT
>JAGXRL010000005.1 GCA_018335915.1 Candidatus Latescibacterota bacterium | reverse complement strand
ATAAGAACCGTCTTCACGACGGAATTCTTTCCGCTGCCGTACAATTACGGCTCTTGCTTTATCACCTTTTTTAACCGGTGCGTTAGGTAATGCGTCTTTTATCGCAACCATCACCACATCGCCCAAACGGCTGAACCGACGGTGTGAACCGCCCAATGTTTTGATTACCATTGCAACCCGGGCGCCGGTATTATCCGCAACGGTTAAACGTGTGAAATCCTGAATCATAGTACTTTAAAAACCCGCCATCTCTTTAATTTTGACAATGGTCGTGATTGAAATAACTGGACGCGGTCACCGATTTTGGCTTCGCCCTTCTCATCGTGGGCATAAAGTTTAGTCTGCTTGCGTACATATTTCTTATATCGGGGATGCAAAACCTTACGTTCAATCTCGACTACAACTGTCTTGTTCATCTTATTACTGAGTACAATACCAATAACCTGTTTTGCCATTTTTATTTAGTTTTCTTTTCTTTTTCTTGCGGAACGCTCATAATATCTGCGCCGCTTTTTGTGTCAAATTCTTTTAATATTGTCTGCAACCGGGCAATATCTTTTTTTATCATACGTAAGCGTAATGGATTCGGGATTTCTTCTGCACTGCGGCGCATACGCAATTTGAAATGTTCATCACGCAGGTCAGCGATATTCTTGACGATTTCGTCGCGGGTCATATTCCGAATCTCAGAAGCTTTCATAATCTACTTCCTTTCGTTCGATAATCTGGGTCTTGCATGGTAATTTACTTGATGCCCGCCGTAAAGCTTCCATCGCTTCGCTGTGGGTTAAACCTTCCAATTCGAAAATCACGCTTCCTGGTTTAACAACTGCAACCCAGAACTCAGGCGTACCTTTACCTTTACCCATTCTGGTTTCGGCCGGTTTTTTGGTAACCGGTTTATCTGGAAATATTCTCAACCATAACTTACCGGTCTTTTTCAAAAACTTGGCAATTGCGATTCGGGCTGCTTCGATCTGACGTGCCGTAATCCAGGACGGTTCTAAAGACTGCAGGCCGTATTCGCCAAAATCAAGTTTATTTGCCCGGGTCGCCTTACCAAATCTGCGTCCGCGATGCTGTTTTCGATATTTAACTCGTTTTGGCATTAACATATTTATGCCCTCGCCTCTGTTACGACATCACCTTTATAAATCCATACTTTTACGCCGATCGTTCCGTAAATTGTCTTAGAAACGCCGCAATAATAATCAATGTCTGCCCGCAGCGTTTGTAATGGCAGTCTGCCTTCCTGATACCATTGGGAGCGGGCAATTTCCGCACCAGCCAAACGACCGGAAACCATTACTTTTATCCCCTGCGCACCCAACCGGATTGCCTGACTTACGGCGCGTTTCATGGCTCGACGGTGGGCAACACGCTGGGCTAACTGTTGGGCAATATTCTCAGAAACTAATTTTGCTTCTAATTCGGGAACTCTCACCGCTTCAACTAAAATCTGCACATCCCGATTAATCAAATGTTTAATCTCATTTTTTAATGCGTCTAATGCTTTGCGACCCGTGCCAAACACCATACCTGGCCGGGCAGTATAAATTGTAATCGTGGTTTTGGTAACAACCCGTTCAATTTTTACATTGGCAATCATAGCTTCCTGTAATTTAGTTTCAATATAACGCCTTATTTTCAAATCTTCTAATAAATAGGCACGATAATTTTTACCGCTGAACCAAGCCGATTTCCACTGTTTAGTTATCCCTAAGCGAAAACCGATTGGATGAGTCTTTTGTCCCATTATTTATTCTCCTTTGTTGCGACCGTAATCTGAATGTGGTAGGTACGCCTTAATATTCTAGAAGCAGAGCCTCTGGGTCCGGCACGAAATCTTTTCATCAACGGTCCGCCATCCGCCGCTGCATATTTAACGATTAAATCTTGCTGCGTAATCTTAGCTTTGCCAACTTTAAGCAATGCATTGGCTGAAGCAGATTTTAAAGTCTTAATAATCGTCATTTTGGTCGGTTTCGGTAAAAAATCGAGGATTGCCAATGCCTTCGTCACTGGTTTATTTCGGATTAGAGTCAGAATCCGATTCATTTTCCGGGCTGAACCGCGCTGGAATCTCGCTTTAGCAGTTGCTTCCATGTATTATTTCACCTCTTCGCCTTCCTTCTTATCACGGCGCTGACCCGAATGAACCCGGAAAGTCCGGCTTGAAGCAAATTCTCCCAACCGATGACCCACCATCTGTTCAGTTATATAGACCGGGACAAAACGATTACCCGTATGTACGGCAATTGTATGTCCGACAAATTCTGGCGGAATCTGTGAACGTCGAGCATAAGTTTTTATCACTTTCCGTTCTCCGCTTGCCGCAATTGCTTTAATCCGATTGAATAATTTATCGTCAATATACGGTCCTTTTTTAGTAGAGCGTCCCATTACTTTCTCCTCTGTAAGATTAATTTGGAAGAATATTTCTTTTGTTTACGGGTCTTTTTACCCTTGGCAATAAAACCTTTTTCATCGCACGGATGCCGACCGCCTGAAGATTTACCTTCACCGCCGCCCATTGGATGGTCAACCGGATTTTTTACTACTGCTCTGACTCTCGGTCGCCTACCCATATGACGCATGCGGCCTGCTTTGCCAATCGAAATGTCTTTATGCTCCAGATTCGAAACCCGTCCGATTGTCGCATCACATTCCAGAGAAAACTTTCTGATTTCGCCAGACGGCAGTTTAATCACGGCATGGTCTTCTTCTTTGGCTAAAATCTGACCAGCTGTTCCCGCACTGCGAATCAGGTATGAACGATAATTCGGATATAACTGGAGATTGTGAATTTCCACACCAACCGGTACTGACGACAATGGCATTGTGTTGCCGATGCGGATTGGTGCGTCCTTGCTCGAAATTACAGTATCGCCGACTTTCAAACCATTTGGTGCTAAAATATAACGGTATTCGCCGTCTTTATAACAGACCAGCGCAATTCGGGCAGAACGGTTCGGGTCATATTCAATAGTCTTAACAATCCCTTCGATATCAGATTTATCACGGTAAAAGTCGATAATTCGATACTGACGCTTTTCACCGCCACCGCGAAACTTAGCCGTTACCCGTCCCAGATTGTTCCGTCCCCCTTTTTTCGGATGCGGTACAATCAGAGATTTATGGGGTTTAGTTGTTGTTATCTCTTCAAAAGTCGAAACTGTATAATACCGTCTTGATAGAGGACTTGGTCGATATGCTTTAATACCCATAATTATCGCTCCAGACTTTCGATTTTTTCACCTTTTTTCAAGGTTACAATTGCCTTTTTCCAGTTTGAACGTTTACCAGCATATACGCCCATCCGCTTTGGTTTACCGTCATAATTCATCACCCGCACTTGTTTCACTTTTACTTTAAATAACTGCTCAACTGCTTTACCGACCTCAGTTTTATTGGCACTGCGGGCAACTTCAAAAGTATATTGATTCTTTTCCGTCTTCATTTTTTCTGATTTTTCCGTAACAACCGGTCGAATCACAATCTTAAGTTTATCTGACATATCTTTAATTCGCTTCCTTTACGAGCCGCTTGAGCAAACTGTCTAAACCTTTTACCGTAATGATTAGATTATCTGAGGCAACGCAATCGTAAATATTTAAATCTTTACCGGTTGTCAAATCAAAATTGGCAATGTTACGGCTGGCTAAAAGCATATTTTTCGAATAAGTGTCTTTGACCAGAATTGTCTTCGCATCACTGAATCCGAGCGCCTTCAAGGCTTTTGCCATTTTCTTGGTCTTGTTATTTTCCAGTTCAAAATCTTCAATTAATTTAATACCCAGATGTTTCAGTTTCATGGAAAGCGCAGTGCATAATGCTTTCTGCTTTTTCTGTTTCGGTATTTTATACGAATAATCTCTTGGATGAGGACCAAAAACCGTTCCGCCGCCAACCCAGACTGGTGAACGGATTGAACCAACCCGTGCCCGTCCGGTATGTTTCTGGCGCCATGGTTTTTTACCGCCACCGCGCACTTCACCGCGGGTCTTTGCTTTGGCGGTTCCCTGCCGCTGGTTGGCTAAGTAGTTAGTAACCGCTTCCCAGACCAGTCCTGGATTGTCTTCCAATCCAAAAATCGTTTCCGGTAAATCAATCGAATGCTTTACCGCACCGTCAATCGACATTACATTAACTTTCATTGCTGTTTCCTGATTACTAACGAAGTATAATTAGAACCGGGCACTGCACCTTTGATATAGAGCAGATATTTTTCCGGTTCAATTTTTACAATCCTTAAATTCTTAATCGTCACTTTTTCCATACCATAATGTCCGGGCAAAGTCCGACCTTTTAAAGGGCGGCCTGGTGAAGTACCCGAACCGACCGAACCGATTCGGCGGTGTGACATTGAACCGTGCGTTGCCGGACCGCCATGCCAACCCCAGCGTTTCATACCGCCGGTAAAACCACGGCCTTTAGTATATCCGGTTACCGAAATCTTTTCGCCTTCACTAAAAACATCAGGCTTGATTTCCTGACCAACCGCAAACTCCTCAATACTGGTTGCGTCTTTAAATCTGAATTCGTTTAAAACCCGCATCGGTTCTAAATTACGTTTTTTGAAGTGTCCGGCATAGGGCTTATTAGTTTTTGGTTTTGTCTCAAAACCGATTTGCAGTGCATAATAACCATCTGTCTTGTGGTCTTTTTTCTGCACGACATAGCAGGGACCGGCTTTAACCACTGTGACTGGAATCACCTTTCCGGTCTCAGTATAGATTTGCGCCATCCCGACTTTTCTTGCTAATAAACCGATCATGTTGACTTGATTTCCACTTCAACGCCTGCCGGCACTTCTAATTTCATTAATGCGTCGACCATCTCACGGGTTGCATTAGATATCTCAATCAATCGTTTATGGGTACGTAGCTCAAATTGCTCACGCGATTTTTTATCGACATGGGGTGAGCGTAAAACAGTATATAAACTATGTTCGGTTGGTAATGGAATCGGACCCGAAACCATGGCACCAGTCCGGCGTGCGACATCAACAATGTCTTTGGCAGACTGGTCTAATAACCGATGGTCATACGCCTTCAATTTAATACGAATTTTCTCTTGTTTCGTCATATTTAATCAATTTAAGTTTAGTCTGCAACTTTTTTAAATAATGTTAAAAAAATTGAACAGACATTAATTTTAGCAAAAATTTAGAATTAGTCAAGAGGGAATATAAAATATTTATAAAAAAATAAAAATCATGCAAACTCTGATTTTTTACTCAAATATTTTATTAAGGAAGGATAGGTTCATAAGCCGAATTCTGTTTTAGCGGTCATTAGTCTCGGTCTTTTATCGCTAAAAGACTCTTAGCAACCGACCTGGAGCGTAAAAGCCAGACGCTTGTAACTCCGGCTTGGTCTTGCTCAAAGCGGGGTTTGTCCGTTCTGATTGTCACCAATCAGAACAGTGCGCTCTTACCGCACTATTTCACCATTACCGAATCTCATAATGAAATTCGGCTGTGTCGTTTCTGTGACACTTTCCGTCCCGATTAAATCGGTCCTTGCTGTTAGCAAGCGCTCTGTCTGGATGAGTTCGGACTTTCCTCCCCAATCTGATTTACATCAAATTAGAGCGACCGCCCGACCTATCCTTCCTATTAATATAATAGACCTGAACCTATCTATGTCAAGTTTAATCTGTATTTAAAATAATTGGGAAAGTTTGAAAAATTTCTGCGATTAATCTTTTTTTTCTGCGATTGCTTGCAACTGTCTTTCGCATTCGATTCTTATCCGTTCATCCTTGGTCAAATTCTTACAACGCGTGAATAATTCTCTTGCTTCGTCATATTTTTTTTCTATGACCGTACTTTTACCCGCTTCTAATAATGACACTGCTGCCAGTTCTATTTTTTCTTCTTTCAAATAAAAATCGTACGCATTAATAAAATTTATTTTTGCCTGACTCGGTCGGTTTTCAATTTTATGAATTGTCGCCAGCTTATAATATACCTGACCTGATTTTGCCAATTTTGTCAGGACTTCATTAATCTTTTTTTCCGCACTATTGAATTTACCTAAATCCATGTAATCATCGGCAAGTTCTAAATAGGCTTGCTCTAACCGGTTTGACTTCGGATATGCTAAGATAAAGCGCTCTAATAAACCTGCTGATTCATTAAAACGGTTCAGTTTTCGGTAGATATTCGCCAGGTTAAAATAGACTTTTTCATTCTCTTCGGCTTTAGGCGCCTCAGTAATCAAACGCGAATAAAAGACAATCGCATTGTCATAATTCTCACTTGTATCGTAAAGATTCGCGAGCGAGAAAATTGCTTTATGCACAAGCGGTGATTTCGGATAATCATTAATCATCCGCAGATATATTGAAATCGCTTCATTTATATTACCGGTATACGCATAACATTCTGCCCGGTCTAATTCCAATCCCGGTAACAAATCTTGGTTCGGTGCATATTCATATACCCGGTTAAACTCGTGCAGGGCTTCGCGATAATCGCCTTGCTTCAGATAATACTGGCCAACCTGATATTGAATCTTTGCCGCTTTGCTTGAATTAGGATATTTTTGCAAATAACTTTTCAGCATCAATCCATCAGATTCGTATTGTCCCTGTAAAAAATACGCCCGCTCCCGGTTAAATCTGATCTCATCAAGCAGAGTGTCAGTACTGACCCGTTCTGCCAAATTATAATAATTAATCGCCATGAAAAAACTGTCCTGATTCAAATAAGTATCGCCAATATCTTTCAGGGCATAGGCATAAAAATCACCGCTGTGGATGAGTGAAAGATAGCGCCGCGCATAACTCAATTTTTCTTTGGCAATACCGGTCTGACCGAGCAGATAATATATCTCGTTAACCTTATCTGAAGATGCGAATTCTCTTACAAACTGTTCGCCATAAATCTCTGCCTTATTATAATTCTTCAGATAATAACAGCTCTTAGTCAAATAGTAAAATAGTTCAGCCCGGTTCTGGCTCTTCGGATATTTACGCAGAAAATCTTCGCCAAACAGTACTAATTCCAGATAATTTTGGTCCTGCCACATCAATCTGCCCAGGTTAATACTCGCTTGTTCTGCCAGAGGACTTTCTGGATAAGTCGCAATAAATTTCCGGTATTCTTTCTGGGCCGTGTTCCATTTACGGCTCTGTTCCTGTATCTTTGCCTTATAAAAAAATGCCATATCTGACATTGATGAATTAGGATATCGCGACAACAGCGAGTCAAACCGCTCGGTTGCTTTAAGAGTCTGCTGTAAGCGATAATATACAATCCCGGCACTCAGATAAGCATATTCTTTAAACTGCTCGTCTTGGCTGTGAATAACCGCGTCAAACTCATTAACCGCTTTACTGATTTCACCTCGTTCAGAATAAATCACGCCTGATATGAGCCGCGCATTATCAGAAATGTCCGATACCAAAGTATCCGCAACAATCTTTCTCAATAGATTCAGACTGCCGGTCTTATCACCAATCAGATAATAATTAAGGGCTAAAACATAATCTGCCAGTGGATAAAAATCGGGCTTATCTAATAAATCTTCCTTTATTATAATATCTCTAGATAAATCATAATCTTTTTTGCCTAAAGCAGCTGCCGCAATAAATAGCGGTAATTCTTTAGGTTGAAAATCTATTTTGGTTTGCGCCTGATAATTCAGAAAACAGCTTAAGGCATCTTCATACTGCTCCATATTATACAGAGCAATCCCAAAAATAAACAAAAAATCACTGCTCGGTTTTTCGTGATACTTCTGCACTTGATTAAAACAACTGATTGCCTGGTCCTGTCTGTTTAGTCCCAGATATGTCTTGCCGAGCCAATAATTAGCATGGGCAATATTGAGCGAATCTGAAGCGTATTTTAATGCTTTTGAAAAATGCTTTTCAGCCTGGTCATAATCTTTCAAATAATAATTGTAAATGCCGAGCTTAAGATTGTGGTCATAGGAAAAAACCAGTTGCGGATTAGAATTAATTATGGCATTAGCCATTATTTCTGCTTTATTAAACGCTCTCTGATTATATAAAAAATCAGGACTGACTGCATATAATTTGACACAACACAATAACAATAGCATTAACAAACAGGGGCACCAGTATTTCCGAAAGACCATAATCAATATAGTATAAATAACTATTACAATAAATCAAGTATATAAAATTACCGATTTTTTAATAACAGGTAACAATAACGATGCATCATAAGATTACGCGGATATTCGATATAAAAGTAGTGCGTTCTGTATTTGATTAGGCACGGGTTCGACCCGTACCAAGTATTAGTTTAATCTAATGATTTTGTCAACCCTATTTTTCTCTTATCATTCTAACAACCAACAACTAACAACCAAAAATTCCTCTTATGATGGTACCGCCCCCTGAGTCGACTTCAGATATGGGTAGAAAGTTAAATAAGCTTAAGATAATGTATTTAATACTCAACTCAGGTATAAATTTTAATATCAACTCGCATTAAGAACCTAACTCAGCACATCGTGATAAACATAATTCGATTTATCTTAACAATTATCTTATATAGACGGACCCGAATCCGAGCTCATATACGGATAAGTTTTTGGATGCGTCATTGATTACCCAACCGATTACGCATTATGGTTTCCCACTCGGAAAATCAAATAATAAGAATAAAAGAGAATGTTTTGTCCCGAAGTTAGACTTCTTATACATTACTGTTGTATCTGAATCAAAATAAGTATTTTTGCAAATTTTGTTTTTTAGTCTTGATTTATTATGAATTTTCATTATTATTAATTATATTTATCTAAATATTTAAAAGGAGAAAATGTGGATATTATTGTATGTATGAAAATGGTGCCTGATACTTCAGAAACTGAGGTTCGGGTTGACAGCACTAATAAAGATATTTTAAAAGTCAGACTTATCTATACTACTAATGAAGCAGATAATTACGCTCTGGAAACCGCTTTATTACTCAAAGAAAAACTCGGCGGGACTGTCACTCTAATTTCAGTCGGTCCCCAAAAAGTTGACGAAGTCCTGCGCATGGGTCTGGCAAAAGGTGCAGACCGGGCAATTCGTTTGACTGATGAGTTGTTTGATAAAGGTGATGCCTGGACTACTGCTAAAGCTTTGGCACAAGCAATCAGCCAGAACAAATATGATTTGGTTCTGAGCGGTTGTATTGCCAGTGATGACGGCTATTCCCAAATCGGACCAACTCTTGCCGCGCTCTTAAAAATTCCGTCTGCCGCTTATGTCAATAAAGTTGAAGTACTGGACAATACAAAATTACGGATTGACCGCGAACTTGAAGGCGGCATTCTGGAACGAAAAGAAATCTCTTTGCCGGCACTCTTAACCATCCAGACCGGTACTAATACGCCGCGTTATGCTTCGATTATCGGAATAAAACGGGCTGGTGCCAAACCGCTCGATGTCTTTGATGCGGCAAAACTAAATCTTGATGCCCAGGCATTAGCCGGTTTAACCGAACTCGATAAGATGTATATGCCTAAGGTTGAATCTAAGGCACAATTTATCCAGGGCAGTGATGACGAAATCTCGGACAAACTTGCGACTCTGGTCAAAGAAAAGGCGGGCTTATGATTTCGTTGCTTATTGAAATTCGGGAAGGACAGATTAAAGATATAACTTATGAGATGCTTACCCTTGCTCATAAACTCGCCGCTGCTCAAAAACAGGAAATCACGAGTATTATCTTAAGCGATAATTGCCAGCAGTATGCCGATACCATCAAGCAATATTCACATAAGATTATCTGCGTTGAAGACCCGTTATTGGCAAACTTTAATACCCAAGTTTATTTGCCTGTATTATCTAATATTATCAATGATACAAAACCAAATCTCTTTTTAATTGCGAGCAGTGGTTTTGGTACTGATTTGGCACCATATCTTGCTGCTAGTCTCAATTTGCCATTAATCACTGATATTTTTGACCTGGAACTAAATCCGGATAATATGCTTGCCCGCCGCTCAATGTATGGCGGTAAAATCAATGCTGATATTATTAGTAAATCCCTGCCCGCAATTGCTACAGTGCGTGTTGGTTCGTTCGAAAAAATCCTCGCTTCAAACCTGCTAATCCCCAACCTCTCTGCTGAAATTACCAAATTACCATTCTTAATTGACCCATCTATTCTGGAAATGTCCAAGTTTATCGAATATGGTGAAGTGCCGACCACTGGTATTGATATTACCAAATCTGATATTCTGATTGCAGTCGGTCGCGGCATTAAAGAACAGAAAAACCTTGCCGCAGTGGAAAAATTTGCCCAAGACATTGGCGGCACTCTTGCCTGCACCCGTCCGATTATTGATGCGGGCTGGCTGCCTAAAGACCGTCAGGTCGGTTCGTCGGGTAAAACTGTTAAACCTAAACTTTATATTGCCCTGGGTATTTCTGGCGCATTCCAGCATATCAGCGGTATGAAAAGTTCGGAAAATATCATTGCGGTCAACAAAGACCCGGAAGCGCCCATCTTTTCAGTTGCCCATTATGGTGTGGTCGGCGACCTGTTAAAAATATTACCATTATTGGCAAATCGCATCAACGCACTCAAAGGTTAACCAATGCCGATAGAATCAATTGATAAAGACATTCGTAATACGATAATCGAATTAGGTGGTACTGATGCGTATAAATGTTATCAATGCGGCATGTGCACTGCTTTATGTCCCTGGTTTCAGATTGAGAATGTAAATTTTCTGGTTAACCGGATTCCTCATAATGTCAAGCTCGGTAATATTATGACCAGTGAAGTCAAACAAGAGATTGATAAAGAAGTCGAAGAACTTTTCCGTTGTGTTGGCTGTGATAACTGCCTGGCTTATTGTCCGCGCGGTGTTAATATCGGTGATGTCGTACGCGCAATCCGACGCATCTTAGTTGATTATGACAGTTTACCTAAAACACTCAAAGATATTATTGCCAAAGTTTATAGTTCTGGTAATCCGTTAGGTGATGCACCTGAAAAAAGAAATAATTGGGCAAAGAAATTTGACCTGCCATTATATTCACCAGATAAAGAATATGCATATTTTGCTTGTTGTATGCCTGCTTATGATAACCAGGTCCGAAAAATTGCTGAAGCAACTATTCGGATTTTACTAACCGCAAGAATTTCATTCGGAATCACGAGCGATGATGTCTGGTGCTGTTGCGAGACGATGCGTAATTATGGGGCAGAAAAACTGTTTCAGGATACTGCCCAGATTAATATCAACGCAATAAAACAAGCTGGCATCAACAAAATGATTGTCTCTTCTCCACACTGCTATACTGCTTATAAAAATGATTACTCTGAGCTCGGTTGTAAAGTCGAAGTAATCCACACTACTCAATTATTTGCTCAACTAATTAAAGATAAAAAGATAGTACCAATTAAACCATTAAACAAAAAAGTTGTCTATCATGACCCGTGTACTTTAGGACGCCAGAATAATATTTACGAAGAACCCAGAGAAGTTTTAAAATCAATTCCAGGTCTCGAATTAGTCGAAATTGAAAATTTCAATCGTAAAGACAGTGTCTGTTGTGGCGCTGGCAGCGGCGGCTTGTGGCTCGACTGGCAAAAAGGTGAACGGTTGTCTGATACTCGTATTCAACAAATCATTGAAACTGGGGCTGAGATATTAGCAGTATCATGCCCTTATTGTATGCAAATGTTTGAAGACAGTGTCAAAACCATGGATATAAATTTAGAAGTTAAGGATATTTCCGAACTCTTAGCCGAATCTGCTGGAACTTAAACTTTTATTACAAGTTTATTTTCCCCTTCTTTTGTAACATGCTTTAACACACACGCCGCAGATATATTGACCAACATACCCCTTTTTCTGAAACTCTTTCAATTTTTCAAAGCATTTTAAATGGTCAAAATCTTCGCATTTTTCTTTGATTGCCTGAGCCGGACAGACCTCAAGGCAGGCATAGCAATCTCCGCAATTATCTTTAACCGGTTTATCGGATTTGAGCGACATATTTGTGAGAATCGTAACCAGTCTGAATTGAGCACCAAATTTGCTATTAATTAAAAGATTATTTCTGCCAATCCAACCCAAACCAGCTCTGACTCCAATCCGTTTATGTGACAGATGGGCTCTTTGATTCTGCCAGTCAACTATTTGTGAAGCGGCAATTGGCAATGCCAGATATCCTTTTTGTTCAATAAAACCTGCCACCTGAATACCAATTCGGTCTAACAGAAAATTAACCTGCCGGTAATGGTGAAAATATAATTGAGTCGGATGGTCAACAATATCTTCTAATACACCTTTTGATAATACTACGCCAATACTGATTGCATAGGTAAATTTATCAAGTAATTCTTTCTCAAGTAAAAAATCATCGGTCTTGACTTTGGATAAATCAGCCACACCAAACAAAGACGCTCCATTTTTTAGTGCGACTTTGTTTAATTCTAAGTATTTTTGATTTTTCATTTTTGTTTTTAATTTTTAATATTTATTTTTGATTTTCTTTAAAAATACCATCAACGCAAAAATCGCGGCTGGTGTCACTCCAGGAATGCGTTGTGCCTGTCCCAAATTGAGCGGTCGTTGTTTAGTCAGTTTCTCTTTGATTTCATTTGATAGCCCTTGCACAATTCGAAAGTCGAGTGTATCTGGAATCTTTATCTCCTCTATTTCTTGAAACTTTTCAATATCTTTATACATCCGATCGATGTATCCTTTATATTTAACTTCAATCTCAATATTCCATAATAATGAATTATCAGTCAGGGATTTATTAACTGCGCCTGTAATTTCCAGAATATTCTGATAACTGATTTGCGGTCTTCTTAATAATTCTTCGAGTGTAACAGGTTGGTTAATCAAAGCAGTGTTCAATGTTTTTAGTTTATTGTTAATTTTGCTATTTGGTGATATCCGGGTTTGTTTTAACCAATCAAGAATCAGATTTTTCTTTCTCTGTTTCTGTAAAACTTTCTTGTAATGTGTATTCGGAATCAATCCCAGTGCATAACCCTTAGGAGTCAATCTTAAATCCGCATTATCTTCTCTTAATATCAATCGATATTCGACCCGCGAGGTAAACATCCGGTATGGTTCATTGGTGCCTTTGGTTACCAGGTCATCAATCATAACTCCAATATAAGCGTCTGAGCGAGATAAAATAAACTCGTCTTTTTCTTTAACTCTTAAGGCAGCGTTGATACCGGCAATCAGTCCTTGGGCACCGGCTTCTTCATAACCGGTCGTTGCATTAATCTGCCCGGCAAAATATAAGTTATTATACAGTCTTGTCTCCAGAGTTGGTTTGAGCTGGGTTGGGTCTGCATAGTCGTGTTCAATCGCATATGCGGGTCGGGTAATCTCAACTTTTTCCAGACCTTTGATACTTCTTAACATTTTTATTTGGATATTTATTGGAAGACTGGTCGAAATACCATTCGGATAATATTCAATTGTATTTAAACCTTCAGGTTCAATAAAAATCTGATGCCGGTCCCGGTCACCAAACCGCACAATCTTATCTTCGATTGACGGACAATAACGCACTCCGGTTCCTTTGATAACTCCCGCATATAATGGTGAATATTTAAGACCTGACTTGATAATATCATGTGTTTTTTTATTAGTATAAGTAATATAACAAACCTGCTGATTCTTGACTTTATGTCTGGTCCAGAATGAGAACGGCATTGGCGGTTCATCACCAGGCTGGGCTTCGAGCTTGGCAAAATCAATAGTCCGTCCATCAAGCCGTGCCGGTGTCCCGGTTTTAAATCTGCCCATTCTAAATCCCAGGTCTTTTAAATTTTGTGGCAATTCATTAGCCGGATTCTCGCCTAACCGTCCAGCCGGAAAATTGACCATGCCAATATGAATCAGCCCTGATAAAAAAGTGCCTGGTGCCAAGACCACGGTCTCGCCTGAAAACTTTTCTTTAATCGAAGTTTCTACTCCGATTGCGGTTTTACCTTTGGTCAATATCTTGGTCACAGTACCGGTGCGCAGAAAAAGATTTTCTTGTTTTTGTAAAGTTTCAAGTATTGTATTTTTATACATGACCCGGTCGGTTTGTGCTCGCGACGAATGGACTGCCTGGCCTTTTTTTGTATTCAACTGCCGGTAATGAACTGCACTCTTATCTGTATTCTTAGCCATCTCACCGCCCAAAGCATCAAGCTCTCTGACTAATTGACCTTTGCCAATCCCGCCGATTGCCGGATTACACGACATCAGACCGATTGAGTCAATATTCATTGTTAAGAGTAAAGTCTGGCAACCCATTCTTGCTGCGGCGAGCGAAGCTTCAATACCCGCATGTCCGCCGCCAATCACAATCACATCATATCTTATCATTAAAAATTATTCTATGCCCAACAAGTCTAAAAGTCAAGCGCACTGCAATCACCGGTTCTGTGTAAAAAAATATTTGACATTTCATAAATTTTTATTATATTAAATATCTATGGAAAACTTATTTTATATTGCACCAATTAGTTCAGTAATTGCCTTGCTTTTTGCTCTGTTTTTAGCCCTAAGAATTATGAAAAAAAGCGAAGGCACTCCTTCGATGATTGAAGTTGCGAAAGCGGTTCGTGAAGGCGCAATGGCATATATCAAACAACAATACAAAGGCGTCTCAATCTTTTTCTTGGTTGTTTTTATTCTTTTATTAGTATTGGCATTACGCGGTATGCAGGTAATCTTTGTTCCGTTTGCATTCCTGACCGGCGGCTTTTTCTCTGGGTTGGCTGGATTTATCGGTATGTCAATCGGAGTCCGCTCCAGTGCCCGTACGACCTATGCCGCAAAAGACAGTTTAAACGCCGGTTTAAGAATCGCTTTCTCGTCCGGCATGGTCATGGGTTTGTCTGTAGTCGGCCTTGGACTTTTAGATTTAAGTGTCTGGTATGCAATTTTAAACTGGTATTATTCGAATGCGGCAAACTTGCCAATTGGCATAACCAAATTCGAAGCGATCACTTCAACCATGCTTGCTTTTGGTATTGGCGCTTCTTCACAGGCGCTGTTTGCCCGGGTTGGCGGCGGCATCTTTACCAAAGCGGCTGATGTCGGTGCTGATTTGGTTGGTAAAGTTGAAGCTGGAATTCCGGAAGACGACCCGCGCAATCCCGCGGTCATTGCGGATAATGTTGGTGACAATGTCGGTGATATTGCCGGTATGGGTGCTGACCTTTATGAATCATATGTCGGCTCGATTGTCGCGAGTATGGCTTTGTCTGTTACTGCTGGACTCGGTGTGCGC
>JAGXRL010000004.1 GCA_018335915.1 Candidatus Latescibacterota bacterium | reverse complement strand
CCATTACCTGCAAATGCCGATGTTAAGGTCTCATACGAGTATCGGCCGCTATTTTCTTTAGCACAAAAATCACTTTTAGGCAGCCGGGGTGAATGGAGATTTGCCGACAATGGTAAAATCGGTTCGAGTATTTTTTACCGTCAAGAAGCAACACCCGAGGCAAATTCAAAGGCAACTTTAGGTGCAGAGCCATTTCAACGTTTGATTGCTGAAACTGATGTGTCGTACAGTTATAAACCAGAATTTATTACCGATTTGCTTGATAAGATTCCATTACTGAATACGCGGGGAGACGCGTCGTTGTCTTTCTCATCAGAGGGAGCGATTTCATTACCAAACCCGAACACACGCGGAGTGATTTATCTGGATGATTTTGAAAAGACGACAATTAGTCAAGATGTCATGATGCGCGGTTTGGTCTGGCAGTTTGCTTCGGTACCAGCAGGTCAAGATACTGCCAATTTTGCATCCGAGCGGATATTCTGGTATAATCCGACAACCCGTATAAGAAAGGATTCGATTTTTGGCAGTGGTATTGGTGAAGAGGGCAGGGATCTGGTTGATTATATGCGTATTCAGTACACTCCGGATACAGAAAGTTCTTGGGCAGGGATTATGACTTGTATTTCGCAATCGGGCTGGAATCTTAAAGATATTGAAAATCTTGAATTAGTTTTTCGTCATCGCGAGTCAAATATGTTCCCGATGCAGGGTAAGCTTAATTTTACGATTGCGACGGCAATTGATGAAGATGCACCGCGCCGGACTCTTAACGGCGGAATCGCTGGTTACAATAATCAACACGATACCGAAGATAAGAACGGTAATGGTATTTTGGATGATTGGGAAGATGTTGGGCTTGATGGTGTCGCTGGTGTGGATGGCAACAATGTTTTGGGAGATGATGGTAATGATGATTATGACCCATATCTGAATCCAATCGGAAGTGAAGGGAATCGTAGATTGGATGATGAAGATATTGATGGCAATGGTTTTTCCCGTAATAATGACTATTACGAATTTTCAATATCGTTAAGTGACAGTGCTTTTTTTACTAATTTAGCCAACCAATGGAAGTTGTTAAGGATTCCGTTAAATGATTCGCTGCTTCTCTCCGACGCAGGTAAATATCGAGCCGAAGGTCTGCCTAACTGGGAAGATATCCGGGTTGTGAGAGTATGGTTTTCAGATTTTAGCGGTGCGGATACTTTTGACATTTATTCACTGTCTTTTATTGGCTCGCGCTGGCGCAGTGCACGGGTTGTAAGACCAGATACTTTAATTAATCCGACACCACCAATAGAAGCGTCAGAAAAAGTTTCGGTCACATTGATCAGTCAGAAGACCGACCCGAATTATTTCTCGCCTTTTGAACTGAAACGCGATGTAACTGGCCGGCTCGAATATGAAGCATCACTCGCATTCACATATGACAGTATTATTCCAGGACACAAAGGTATTGCGATAAAAACAAATTTTCAACAAGAAGATTACCGCGATTACAGCATTATTAAAATCTATCTGCATAACGATAATAATGACCCAAATTTCTTTTTCCGGTTCGGCGGGGATTCATCAAACTTTTATGAATATAACAACAGAATTTCTGCGGGGGTAGCGGTTGCCGGATATGACAGCTGGTATGAATTTGAAATTATACTCGACTCGATTGTTTATTACAAAAGCAGAAAAACTGGACGGGATACAATCGTCGGTACATACCGTGTTTACGGAACACCGTCAGTAGCCGATATTCGTTATCAGGCATTGGGGATTGAAAATCAGAGTCCGCATCGGATTTCCGGCAGTGTCTGGTTTAACGATATCCGGTTAGCTGAACCACGCGCTGAGGCTGGTTATGGTTGGACATCGAACGCAGCATTAAATCTGGCTGATTTTGCTTCGGTCAGTTTTAATCTAAACTATTCAGACCCCAATTTTAGGCGATTTTCAGAAGGTCGGGGGGTTAAAACCGGTGGTTTTGGTCGTAATATGGGTTTTACGGCACGCGCTGCGATGGATAAGTTTTTACCAGCCAGTTGGGGCGTTTCAATTCCGATTTCATTCCGACGAACTAATAACCGAACCTTACCAAAATACTCGGCAACTTTTTCAGATTACCGTTTAGCCGAAGTTGAAGCCGAAGAACAGACGCAAAAGGCATTTGATGAGCAATGGTCTCTCAATAACGTTTCGAAACGGAGAAGTAATAACGAGATACTTAATTATACCCTTGATGCGATTTCTTATTCGATGGGACAACGAAAGACACAGAATATAACCTATACTGCTCTGGACACTTCGATTTCTTCATATAAGAGCGTTGATTATGCAATTAATCCGGATTTAAAAATAACCCTGTTTGATAATGATGTTTATTTATTTCCCAATAGTATCCGGGCTGGATTAGATGTAAACAACAACCGGACATCACGCTATACTTCAAGTTACATTGATACTCTGGACGGTCGAATCCGTAAAGATACTCTGATAAGAATTGACTCACTCAGAAATGCTGATATAAGCCTGGAACTGGAATACTCGCCTTTAGATGATTTTAATATCGGATATTCAATCGGGTCGAGTCGCGACTTGATTGTCGGACTCACTGAACAAGAAAAGATATTTGGGTTACGAGCCGGTGCTGAAGCGGATAATGACGAGAATTTTAATATTGAGTATGAATTTGATATCGGTGATTACTTAAGACCGCAAATCAGTTATGATGGTTCTTATAATGAGATTCGTCCAAAAACACAAGGGGTATATACGAAACTTCGCAATTTTGAAAATAATACAACCCTGGATTTTTCGACTGATTTTAATTTACCTGAAGTGTTTTCTGTGCTTTCGGATATTGGCGATAACAATAATATGATTCTTAACGAACTGTCAAATGTTTTGGAAGAGGTGAGCTTTTCATATTCCAGAGACTGGGCGCGGACTTATCAATCAGTTTCATCGCGACCGCCATTTACATTCAGAATAGGACTCAATAACCAGTTTGATTATGATACCTTTAATTATAGTCCGCCGATTATTAACCGTCAGAACACAGAAGATATTGCTTTGTCAAGCGGGGTGCGGTTCAAAGATATTGCTGTAAATGCACGGTTTGCCAAAGGATGGGATAAGCAATTTTTTACCTATGATGTTAATGAAAATCGGAGCACTTTCTGGCCAGATGTCAATGTGAGTGTGGGCAGATTGGAAAAATTATTATTCGGTTTGGCAACCAGTTCAGATATTTCGTCCGGTTATCGTCTCGAAACCAGACAGAGCGGAACAATATTCCAGGATACATTCCGGCTTGAGGGATTTAGACATAGTACCAATATGAACCTTTCTCCTTTGATATCGTGGCGTACATCATGGAAACGTAGATTGTCAACTAACCTGTCAACTAACCTGTCGAAATCAAGAGAAGAAGTTCGGTTGGCTCAGGGTTCGAATATTGCAGAAAACAACCAAAGCGGAGCCAATTTTTCTGTGTCATATGCTTTTTCTGCACCCCAAGGTATCCAAATTCCGTTCTTGAAAAAGGTAAAACTTTCTTCAGATTTGAATTTGACCTGGAATTTACGATATACAAAAACGCATTCGACTAATGAGGATTATTTAGGTAATAAAACTGATACCAGAAATGACCAAAATATCGGGACTGACATCGCTTCTTCGTATCGAATTTCAAACAGTATTGAATCCGGGATTACAACAGGATATTCTGCTTATACTGATGTGCAGCGTGGCCGTAAAACCGAAAATGTTGATTTGAACTTCTGGGTGTTGTTTAAATTTTAAATATTACATGAAGCATGAGTTAAAGTGCTCATAGGTGCAGGGTGAATTCTAAAGAAAAAGCGGTCTTACTTTTTTTATCGATTACTTTTTTAGTAGGAGCTGGTATATCATATCTGAGAAATTATCATGGCAAGAAAAGCATCCAAACCGTCAGTATTCAAAACAATACAGAAGGTGGTACAAACAATGCCGATACGATTATTAAAACAGATCACTTAAGGGACCGTCCCTTAAGTGGTTCTGAATATGTGAGGGATAGTTACTTAATTATAAATATAAATACCGCATCAAAAATAGAATTAGAAGCGCTCAACGGAATTGGGCCAGTATTGGCACAGCGAATTATTGAGTACCGTAATAAAAACGGCGGTTTTAAAACGAAACAAGAGTTGTTGAAAGTCAACGGAATTGGTCCGAAAAAATTTGCGGCGATCAAAGATAAAATCAAAATCTGAATTTTTGCTTCCAGTATTGTCTTGACATTTGAAAAATTACCGATAGAGTATTTTTTAGTATGAATAAAAATATTTTTCGTGAATATGATATCAGGGGATTAGCCGAAACAGATTTAACTGACGAAGTTGTACGCTCGATAGGTAAAGGTTATGGCAGTTATTTGCTTGAGCAGGGAATAAAAGAACTTATTATTGGAAGGGATGTTCGTTTATCCGGAGAGCGAATTCGTGATGCTTTGGTTGACGGTCTGTTAAGTGCTGGTTGCGATGTGATTGACTTGGGGATTGTGCCAACGCCAGTATTTTATTTCTCGGCATTTCATTATGATAAGAATGCCGGAGTGATGATTACCGGCAGTCATAATCCTAAAGAGTTTAATGGTTTTAAGGTCGGTTTTAATAAATCAACTATCTATGGTGAAGAAATCCAAAACTTGCGAAAATTAATTGAACGGGGTAAATTCAAATCAGGTAATGGAAAAATATCTGCGATAAATCCGATACCAGATTATATCGGCATGATTTTAAATAAAGTGAAAATTAAAAGTGGACTAAAGGTCGTCTTTGACCCGGGTAATGGAACAGCCGGTTTAGTCATCGAGGAGCTGTTTAATAAATTAGGGGTTGAACCGGTTTTTATCAATCTTGAACCAGACGGTAATTTTCCGAACCACCTGCCTGACCCAACCATTCCTGAGTATATGAAAGATGTAAAAAGTTTGGTTGGAGAGTTGCATGCCCATTTAGGGATTGGTTTTGACGGCGACGCAGACCGCATCGGCGCGATTGATGACAAAGGTGAGATAGTTTGGGGTGATAAACTTCTAGCAATTTTTGCCCAAGATATTATTAAAAGAAAACCAAAAGCTAAAATTGTTTTTGAAGTAAAATGTTCACAAGGTCTGGTCGAATACATTCAATCAATCGGTGGTATTCCGATTATGTGGAAAACCGGACATTCTCTAATCAAAGCGAAAATGAAACAGGAAAACGCTGTGATTGCGGGCGAGATGTCCGGACATATGTTTTTTGCAGACGATTATTATGGTTTTGATGATGCCATATATGCAGCGGCACGGCTCTTAAAAATTATTGCCGAATCAGGCAAAAGTCTATCCCAGTTAGTAGCCGAGATACCATTTTACTATTCAACCCCAGAAATACGAGTTCCGTGTCCGGATGAACTGAAGTTCGATGTAGTTAACTCAATCCGGGATTTTTTTAAGAAAAGTTATGAAACCCTTGATATCGACGGGGTACGGGTAATTTTTGATGATGGATGGGGTTTGGTGCGAGCGTCAAATACGCAACCGATATTGGTCTTGAGATTCGAAGCTAAAACCGAACAACGGTTACAAGAAATCGAACAGGTGTTTTATCACGAACTTGCCAAATTCCAACAAGTTAAAATATCCTGACAATACTCATAAATGATTTCAATTTCTAATCTTACCGAGAAAGATTCAGTAAAACATACAGACAGTAACTTACGCATTAAAAGCGGGAGCATTAGCGCGTCGCGCATACAAAAAATCTCTCATACCTATTTCAGAAAAGCCGTTACCAAGCATCAGCTGTTGAATGATGGCGAAAGAGTATTGGTTGCGGTATCCGGAGGAATTGATAGTTTGGTCTTAATTCATCTTATCTCAAACTATAACCAAAGAAAGAGAAAAAATTGGGATATATTAGCGGTACACATCAAACCAAACTTCCCGAATTGGAAAACAACGGCTTTAAGAACATTTTTGGAAAGACAAAGAATCAAGTATTTGATTTCGGATATTGATATAAGCAAGAAGATTGACTTAAGAGAATTTAGTATTTGTTATGTCTGCGCACGGGAACGGAGAAAAAGATTGTTTGAGATTGCCGAACAGCACAAGATTAATAAAATCGCTTTTGCCCATCATCTGGAAGATGTTAACGAAACATTTTTAATGAATCTAATTTATAACTCAAAAACCGCAACTTTTCTACCCAAGCAGAGTTTTTTTCAAAATCGTTTTTTCATTGTCCGACCACTTTATTATTTTGACAAAGAGTTGATTTTGCAGTATAGTAAGGCTTATGATATCAAGAAAATCAATAATCGATGTCCCTATGAAAAAAAGAACGAGCGCGGTCAAATCAGAAAATTTCTCAAGTCACTGGAAGAAAAGAATCCACGCATTAAGACCAATATCTTCTGGGGCATTAACAATATTAAATATGAGTACCTGCCATAATGCCGATTTTTCGAAACATGAAGCACACTCGCCTCGATTCGATCGAGTCGAATCGGGAATGTAAGGAGAGGAGTTTTTAATGAAAGAACAGAATCGTTTGCGATTATTATTTGTATTATTATTCACAACCGTAATTATTGCGCTGGGTTTAGTTGCGATTATTATTGCCATGTCAATGTCGTTAAGTCAATTAAGACAGGAAAACAAGTTACAGAATGATAAGATTTGGATTTTGCAGAATAAAATTGATAGCTTGACACCAACCTACACTGAGAAACAACAAAAGATTCTTGAGATTGTTGTTGGTAATCCAGATATTGGTAAGCTTATAAAAACAAAACCGGTTTTAGGTGGCAGTTGGGGGGTTTGGTCAGAAAAGAGCGTTAAGTTTATAACCGAAGACCGACTTCTAATAATATACGATGATGGTCATTTGATGGGTGCAATGGTTGTGCGGGCAGTTAATCCTGTGAATATTATATCCTGGCGAGTTTTATGGAGTACTGTCTTCTAAGTTACAAAGACATTTTTTGTTAAATGATATTTTAAGCTGTAAGTTCTCTTAATCTACTCACTAATCCATTGGTTAATCGGCTCGATTATCTATTCGCTAGTTTAGTTGGTTATTCGATGTCTAATTATCTGGGCAAACTGGCCGGTTGACCTGCGGGATATCCCCCAGGATATCCGGGCGGTTATCCATGGGATTACTTATGAGACAACTTAAATAACAACAGAACCAATAACTTATGAGATAACCGAAGGAATTGGCTTCAAATCATGAAACATGAATCATGTAACATATAACACTAAAAAAATAATGTTTCAAGTTTCGAGTTTTATGATTCATGATTAAAATTCGGAAGTTCGACTTCCCTAAAATGAGATTGGCTTTATATTTTAACTACGTAATGATGCTCTGATGTCGTTACTGATTTTTATAAGGGCTAACCGATATCCTTTGACCGTTAGGGTAATTTTATTGTCATTTTGAACCCGTTTTATGACATCTCCGTTTTCATATAGGCGATTGATTAAATCACCACGACTGACCGGAATTGTAAAGGTCCTGGTTGTGAGTTCGGTCTTGATATGTTTGAGGATTGCGGTTTTGAGATTGTCAATGCCCTGACCGGTAAGTGCAGAAACAAATGCCGAGTTTGAGTGCTTGCGTTTCAATCTACGAATTATTTCGTTTTCAAAGATGCGGTCAATTTTATTGAATACCATCAATACTGGTTGTTTTTCGCAATTGATTTGTGTCAGGGTGTGACGAACCGCCTCAATTTTGTTGTCAATATCTGAATCTGAGGAGTCAATGACATGCAGGATTAAATCAGCATTTCTGATTTCAGAGAGGGTTGAGCGAAAACTGGCAACGAGCTCATGAGGTAAATTACGAATAAAGCCAACCGTATCAGTGAGTAAAACAGTGATATGATTTGTTATGGCAAGCGGTTTAGTATTGGAATCGAGCGTAGCAAACAGATAGGGCGCAACTTTGACTTTAGCGTTAGTCAGGTAATTCATTAAACTCGACTTGCCGGCATTGGTATATCCGGCTAATGAGATTTTAAAGAATGGTTGGCGGTTTTTTTGCTGAACTGAGCGTTCTTTATCAATACGAGTTAAGATTTTATTCAAAGCCGAGATGCGTTCACGAATACGTCGGCGGTCAATTTCGAGTTTGCGTTCCCCTGGCCCGCGCGTGCCAATACCACCGCCTAAACGGGAAAGCTCGAGACCGAAACCAATCAGATTGGTGCGCCGATATTCGAGCTGCGCCAGTTCAACCTGAGCTTTGGCTTCAGCAGTCCGGGCATGCTGGGAAAAGATATCCAAAATCAAAGCAGTACGGTCAATAACTCGAACCTCGGTCTGTTCAGTGATATTGCGAATCTGCGTTGCGGTTAATGTATTATCAAAAATTAACAGGTCTATTTTATGCTGACGACAGAGTTCTTTGAGTTCTATGATTTTACCTTTTCCGATTAATGTTGAGGGCTCATAACCAGGTCGAATCTGGAGAATTTTTTCAACCATATTGCCACCCGCTGTTTCAGTAAGGGCAGTTAATTCATCCAGCGCATCAGCTTTTTGCCAGCGGTCTTTATTAGAAATGGCAACCGCAATTAATAAAACTCTTTCCATAGTATGTGAATTTAAGCCACGGATACACACAAAACATACTGAGTTGCGGCGTTTGAGACTTTATGAGTTGGGGGACATAGCCATCCACCCCTTAAACTCATCAACCCCGCACCTGCGACTTCGTCGAATTGTAAATTGAAGATTGTAAATTTTAAATTGGCATTTTTCATTTTAAAATGGAGCGCAGCGACATCGGTGCTGGGTTCATCTGTAGCTATTTTCATTTTTTACGGAGAACATAGAGCATACGCTGGATTACGGTATAAGTACTACCGATAAAAACCAGGGCAAAAGAAATCGGCAGATACTTATATCCCAAAATAAAGATACCGAAAAGCAAAACAGCCATACGCACCGGTCGTTCCATAAATCCGATTTTACATTCTTCACCAATGCCTTCGGCACGGGCACGGACATAACTGACTAAGATTGACGAAATCAAAGCGACAAAGATTAAAATTAATATCCATGTTTCTGAATAATATAAGAAAAGACCGAGATAGATAAATGCTTCGGCAATGCGGTCAATCACCGAATCTAAAAAAGCACCGTATTTGCTCATTTTATTAGTCTTACGGGCAACCTCGCCGTCAATCGTATCCATTAATGCGACCAAGACCAGAAACAGACCTCCCCACCACCGAGCACCCTGCGAGAAAAAATAACCGGCAGCAATACTAAATGGTAATGAAGCGATGGTCAACATATTGGCCGTAATACCCAGGCGAATAACTAAATTAGTTATCGGGCTTAAGATTTTTCTGCCAGCAGTTTTATGTTTTTCATTCATTCTGTTGACGCTCCTTGAATAACAATAACGATTTCTCCTTTTAATTTCTTATCAGTAATTGCTCTGATTATTTCTGAAACTTTGCCGCGCATAACGGTTTCGAATTTTTTAGTCAGTTCGCGCACCAGCACCATTGAGCGGTCGCCGAGAATCTCATTGATATCCTGTAATGACGAGAGCGTCCGATAGGGCGAATCATAGAATATCATGGTGCGGGATTCCTGTTTCAATTCTTCAAGTTTTTTTCTTTTTCTGCCATCGCGTTTGGGTAGAAAACCTTCAAAAACAAACCGGTCACTCGGTAAACCAGAAATGACCAGTGCCGAAAGCAAAGCTGAAGGACCGGGGATTGGAATGACTGGCAGATTATTTTTTATTGCTTCGCGGATAAGATAAAAACCGGGGTCTGAAATACCAGGAGTACCGGCATCAGTAACTAAAGCTATGCTCTGACCGGTCTGTACGAATTTAATCAGCTCCGGAGTCCGTTCTTTTTTATTATATTCGTGATAACTGGTCAGTTTATTTTTGATATGATAGTGGTTTAATAAAATACCGGTATGTCGGGTGTCTTCACAGGCAATCAAGTCAACATTTTGTAATACTTGCAAAGCGCGTAAAGTGATATCAGCGAGATTGCCAATCGGGGTCGAAACAATGTAAAGTCCGGCAGTTAATGATTGTTCGCTGTTAGTCTTTATTTTTTGGTCAAACATCTAAGCAAAAAAACAGGAATTTTTTCGCCACGAATAAACACGAATTAACACTAATTTTTTCTTTTGCATATTTCTATTTCTTATTCGTGTCTATTAGTGTGCATTCGTGGTAAATTTATTAGTTCTGACAAAAATCTATCGGGAAGCGAAATCAGACAGGATATAATTTAAAGGATTAACCCAGGCACCTGAAACTTTGACACCATAATGGAGATGATTACCAGTAGCGCTGCCGGTTCGACCAACCGTAGCAATTATTTCACCGCGGGATACTTTTTGACCGGTCGAGACTTTGATTGACTGACAGTGCGCATAACAGGTTATAAAACCATAGCCGTGGTCGATTTCAACATATCTACCCCAGCCGGCTTTGAATCCAGCAAATCTAATCCGACCTGCAGCTGATGCCCGAATCGGCGTCCCAGCCGGTGCAACAATATCAATACCATTATGAAATTCATTTTTGCCGGTGATGGGTGACTTGCGATATCCGAAGCTGCTTGAAAGGTATCCGGAGACCGGCCAGATTGAAGGAGTGTGCTGTAATAATGCCTGTTGCTGGTCTAAGTATTTTTTGAGTTCTTTAAAGCTTTTTTCCTGCAACCGAGCCCGCTCAATCATGTTATCGACCGAGGCCGCTACCTCATTTTCTCTGCTGCCGCCATAACCAAGGGTTCTTAGATCGCGGGGCAACAGTTCAAGATTAGCCGCAATACGAATCTGAGCATCAAGTTCAGCCAACTGTCGTAACTGTTGATTTAAGGTGTCTATTTGTGATTTCACAATGGTAATCTCATTTTTTAATGCCTGGTTTTCTTTGGTTAAAGTACGCACCCGGTTTTTGGCAACAACATTTTGCGTATTGGTCATGATAAGAAACAGGGTGAGCGGAATAAGCAATACGAAAAAAGCAATAATAATATACAATACCGCTTTGCGAACCGTTAAGTTAACAAAGCGGGAAAGTTTCTTTTCGAATAGTATTATATTAATATAACTCATTAACTTTATTCATTCTACTTAAAAATCTGAGCTTGTCAAGCAAAAATTGTAATTTTTTTACGCAATGAGCATTCCGCCGTCGATACGAATAACCTGACCCGTGATATAAGACGCTTCGTCAGAACTCAAAAACAGGCAGAGTGCGGCGATTTCTTCGGGTGTGCCTTCCCGTCCGACCGGAATCTGCTTGAGATATTCCTGGATAACGGCTTCGGGTAATTTTTCGGTCATGGCGGTTTTGATAAAACCGGGAGCGACCGCATTTACTGTTATATTACGACTGGCGACTTCTTTGGCGGTTGCTTTGGTTAGTCCGATAAGACCGGCTTTGGCAGCGGTATAATTAGCCTGACCTGCATTACCCATCTCGCCGATAACCGATGCGATATTGACTATCCTGCCCCAGCGTTCCTTGACCAGGAATTTAAGACAGGCACGGGTAAAGTTGAATGCCCCTTTGAGGTTGATTCTTATAACATCATCAAAATCATCTTCTTTCATACGGAGCAGCAAGGTGTCTCTGGTAATACCAGCATTATTGATTAAGATTTCAATCGTGCCAAAATCCTGGACAATTTTTTCGACAGTTTCGTTGACGGCACGGAAATCACCGACATCAATCTTATAGGCGATTGCTTTAGCACCGATAATCTCGATTTCTTTGACAGTGATTTGAGCGGCTTCCTGGTTGATATCACACACCGCAATCAAAGCACCGGCTTCAGCAAAAGCACGGGCAATCGCTTTGCCAATGCCAGAGCCGGCACCAGTGATGATAACTCTTTTCCCTTTAACTTGTGACTGCATATTATGATTTAACTGTTTTTTCTTTTCCCTGCATATGGCACTTTCCATCAAAAAAGCAGTTCTTATCAATAATTAGACTGGCACAGGTGATATCACCCATTATATTGGCACCGGATTGCAGTTCCACTGCGGTTTGAGCTGTAATATTACCTTCAATGCGACCGGCAATGACCGCGGTTTTACAGGTGACATTTCCTTTGATAAAAGATTCGTTGCCGCAAATCAGAGTTTCCGAGACTTCTATATTACCATCAATCTGACCGTCGATACGAATCGAACCCTGAATAATGATGTCGCCTTTGAGCGTGGTTGATTTACCAACAAAAGTGTCGAGCCGACTCGTATGGTCTTTGTTTGTATAATCAATATTATCTTTTTTGCCAAACATATTTTACAAGTATAAAGGAAATATTGCGAATGTCAATAACAACATATTAATCATGAAACATATAACATGGTATCATAAAACTCGAAACTTGAAAAATTATTCTTTTAAGTGTAATATGTTACATTATATGAAACCCTCATGGTTAAAAATAAAATTGCCTGGTAATGATGATTATCAACAGGTTAAAGCCACACTCAAGCAGGAGCGTGTCACGACCGTTTGTATTGACGCAAAATGCCCGAATCGTATTGAATGTTGGGGCAGAAGAGCGATGACTTTTATGATTCTTGGGCATGTCTGCACCAGGAATTGCGGTTTTTGTGCAGTAACAACCGGTAATCCCAAGGCGTTTATTGACCAGACCGAACCGGCGCGCATTGCTCGAACTGTAAAAAAACTGAATTTATCAAACGTGATAATTACATCAGTAACGCGGGACGATTTAGGTGACGGCGGCGCTTCGGTTTTTGCCCAGACAATCAAAGCGATTAAAAGCGTTAACCCAGAGATGAAGACCGAGGTGTTGGTACCTGATTTTGCCGGTGCCGGTGAGTCAATCAAACAGGTGATTGATGCTGGATGTGATATCTTTGCTCATAATGTTGAAACAGTCAGTCAGCTGACGCCGCTGGTGCGGGATAAAAAAGCAAATTATGATATTTCGTTGCAGGTTCTGAAAACTGCGCATCGCATCAGTCCAAATTTAATGTTGAAAAGCGGATTTATGGTCGGCTTAGGAGAGACCGAGCAACAGGTAAAAGAGACAATTGATGATTTGCTAAAAGCCGGCATACATATTCTGACTATTGGTCAATACCTGCAACCAGCCAGACCAATGCTCGCGGTCCGCGAATATATAACACCGGCAGGATTTTCAGCATATAAGCAATATGCTTTAGATATCGGGATTAAATATGTCTTTGCCGGACCGCTCGTGCGCAGTTCTTACGCAAGGATTTGTTAATCTGCATTTTGGAACCACGGATTACACGGATTTGTCGGAGAATTTTGAATTTTATCTGTGTTCACTCACCTCGCTGAAGCGAGAGCGAAGCGGGTCTGTGTGAATCTGTGGTTTCAGATACTTACCAGCGCGAGCCCGGGCTGTCAAATTCCCAATGGTCGTCTTTCTGGATAAAAAATAACTGGATGCCCCGAACCCGGGTTAAATTGGGAATATTAGAATACAAAGGATGGATATCAATGTAGATTGAGGCAACATCATCAATAATTCTTATCGTGGCAAATTCAAGCCAGAACAACGCATCAGTTTTCTTGGCTTGGGCGGTAATTCTATCCTCTGGCAGTTCTTTAATAGTATAACCGGGTATTTTATAATATGATTGCTTTCGTTCTTGCTGAGTCTGGATAAATAGGATTTTGGGAAATTCCAGGTCATCGGTGATTAACGAGATTAAATTGTCGGTAAACAAGACATCCAGACTGCGCTGTTTGATGAGCTGGACATCATATTTTTGGGAGTCTCCATACCTGAGCATCTCATTCGGTAAAAGGCGATTGAGCCAGACAATTTTCCAGCCCTGCGCAGTCTTGATCCAGGATTGATATAAGAATGATTGCTGTTTATTAGCAAAGCGCAGCATGCAGGTAACATGTCCGATACGACCGACAACTCTCATATTCTGAATATTCATACCAACATATCTGCGCTGATTCAACCATGCTGAAAAAGCCTCGCGAAACTCTTCAAAGGATGTTTCATCCTTAAATGACGAGTTAAATAACTCATAAATCGCCTTAATATCATTTGCCTTGAAAGCATTATTCAATTTCTTGACTTCAATTGCCAATACTTCGGTATTTTTGGGAAATGCGGTGTATTTTAATGACTGCCGGTATTTATTGATTCTTAGACCAGCAACGATGATGAATATCAGACCAAGCGCCAGCACAATAAATAATTTCGTCTTTTTCATTTTAACGCTGGGTCAATCGTTAGAGATGCATAGAAAAGAAACGGGCTCGACCAGATTTGAACTGGCGATCTTCGCCGTGACAGGGCGACGTGTTAAACCAAGCTACACTACGAGCCCAGATTATATAGCATAATTGAAATCTGCAAAATGTCAATAGTTTGAGCATATTTGTATGATGTGATTATTACCAATTTAGCAATTTTGCGACAACAATAAAGAGCTGGGCAAATATTAATCCCAGTGCCAAAACCCCGAACCAACCGTGTAAAGCCTGCAGCCAGCGCAGACGATGCGAGTGCGCCTGTCTTATAAACCCGGAAATAGTAATAAGTATAATAAAACCGATAATCAGATAAGCCAGCAAACGATGACCGGGCAAGACGATTGGCTCACTGATTTTAGCTAATGCCAGATTAACCTGCCCGCCGATAACGCTACCGACAATTGACATGGTAATAAAAAAGAGTCCCAGCACGCGGTGTTTACGAATCGGGAAAGTCCAGGTCTGAGCACGGCCAAAACCGATAGCAAGGGTTTTTATGCCAAAATACAGGGCAATTAGCTGCCAGATTGGATGAATAAAAACAAACCAACTCATTGTTCTATTGTAAGCACGTTCGCTTAAATGTCAATAACGCTTAAGATATTTTTCTTAAATATTTTATAAGATCGGATATATCATGAGGAATTGGTGCGGTAAATTCCATATATTTTTTCGTAGCCGGATGACTAAATCCCAATTTATGAGCGTGTAATGCCTGGCGGTCAATCAGGGTCAGAATTTTCTTGAACAATTCCGCTTCGGATTGTTTCTGAATAATGGTTTTGCTGCGGCCGCCGTAATCCGAGTCGCCGACAACCGGATGCCCATAATGATGGAGATGGACCCGAATCTGATGGGTCCGGCCGGTCAAAAGTTTCAATTTTAGATAGGTTGCGATGCGGAAACGCTTAATAACTTCAAAACGGGTCTGCGCGGTTTTTACCGAGAACGGGGTGACCGCCATCTTTTTTCGGTCGAGCGAGTGCCGGCCAATCGGCGCTTCAATCAGACCATGATCCTGGGCAAAATTACCCC
>JAGXRL010000003.1 GCA_018335915.1 Candidatus Latescibacterota bacterium | reverse complement strand
CAAAAACAATTTTATTAATTTGTATATTGGTTCTCATTGTGATTCTGATGAATTTAGGTTGCGATTGGCCAATCTTTTTTAGAAGGAATTCTAACTTAAAGTTACTTATAAGCAAAGAGGGTTATTCAGCATTTAATCCCGTGTGGACACCAGATGGCAATAAGATATATTATTTAATGGTGCAACAAGAAGGTTATATTGAGAGTTACGGTGGCCAACTACGAGTAATTAATATAGATGGTTCTAATGATAGATTGGTATTAGATGGAACTTTCGGTTCATTAGCAATTACACAAGATTGTTCAAAGTTATCACTGACTTGCGGAAATATAAAAGAAGGAGGTAGTCTTATTCTTACGGACACTTTGGGTAATATACTCGATACTCTTTCGGCATATCCTCAAAAGGTATGCGATGTGGAATTTAATAGGACCGGAAACACAGCTTATTATTTCGCATACAATGAGGGGTTCTTCAAGGTAAATTTTGAGACAGGAATGGCTGACACTGTTTTGCCATGGGATATAATTAACGGTTTCGATGTGTGGGATGATTCTCTAATTATATTTGGGGGAAAATTATACAATCTAATTAATAGAAATATTACGGACTACTTTCATCTACGAATCTATCAGCATGCCCAATTTTTACCATTTAGTGCCAATCAAATCATATCTGCTACTCGAGATAAGGCGTACATCAGCAATCTGGAATTAGAGAAATACGAGGAGTTGGATGTATGTCCTTATTGGAACTCTTATATTTCTTTTCCATATTGGTCACCTGATGGTGAAAAGATAGTTTTTTCTGCAAGTAAAATGAAAGGAGACCCTAATAGGCCAACAAATCACGAGCTTTGGATATTAGAAAAAATAGAATAAAATGGATGGATGAGCTTTATGTTAAAAAGAATAAACTATATTTTATTAATTCTGTTAGCATTTAATGTATATGCTAATGTCTGGATAAGACCTGTGTGTTATTGGATAAAATACCAGGCAGAAGGCATACCAGAAGTCGGTCGTCAATTTCCACTAACACTTTCAATAGTTGCGACTGAAACCCTACCAGAAAAATAGCACAGGTGTGACCCATATCAGCAGAATATTATCGAAAAGGTCACAGCCGTTAAAATTCTACCTGCAGGTAGAATAAAATATTACTGATCAGTAATATTATTTTTGAGTAGAAATCACGGAGAATCAATTAATAACCAACAACTAACAACGAAAAATTGTTAACATAGGGGAGCTATCCCCTCCTTCAAGACCGAAGTCAAAGTTTCAGTGTTAAAGAGTTTGGAGTTATGAGTTAAATACAAAACTGCATGAGGTTCATAGTTAGAATGTTTGATAATTATATGGTAGGTTTTGGGTTATTGAGAATCGCACGAACTGAAAAGCAAATACGGACGCGATTATGGAACCTAAGCAGGAAGATGGGTCAAGACCGAATAAGGGAGCGGATACGGGGTTAAAAAACGGAAATTGGAAGATACAATTGAGATATGTGGAGATACGATGGAAATTTAATACTTGATATTTGTTTTTTTTTATTTATAATAGGTTAAAGGAATATCTGTGAGAAATAGTTAAATGTTATTATATGCCATCTAACAATGAATGGGTAAAATGGTTTGATACCATTAACTTAAATGATTTGCTGCAGGTCGGCGGTAAGAACGCATCGCTCGGTGAGATGTGTTCCACTTTAAAAGAAAAAGGTATTAAAGTACCGTCTGGTTTTGCCATAACCACTCAGGCATATCATCATTTTCTGGAAGAGAACGGCCTCGAAAAAAAGATTCTTGCTGAACTTACTGCTTTGAAAGAAAAGCGCCGCGATTTACAATCAGTCGGTCGGTATATCCGGCATCGGATTCGCGGTGCTGAAATTCCCGAAGAACTGGAAAGCACGATCAAACAGGCGTATTTAGAATTATGCAAAGAATCAAAACAAGAAGATGTGTCGGTCGCGGTCCGTTCCAGTGCTACTGCCGAAGACCTGCCTGATGCGAGTTTTGCTGGCCAGCAGGATACTTTTTTGAATGTAACCGGTTATGCCGAACTGCTCGAAGCAATCATCAAATGTTTCTCATCGTTATTTACTGACCGCGCCATTGCCTATCGGGAAAACCGCGGCTTTGACCACAGTAAAATCGGTATTTCGGTCGGTATTCAGAAAATGGTGCGTTCTGATTTAGCTGGCGCCGGGGTTATGTTTACTCTTGATACTGAGTCTGGTTTTGACAAGGTTGTTTTTATCTCAGCCACCTTGGGCTTAGGTGAAACAGTTGTGCAGGGTCAGATTAATCCAGATGAGTATTATGTGTTTAAACCGTTGTTGTCGGAAAAAAATAATTTCTGTCCGATTATCAAACGGCATCTTGGGTCTAAAGAACGAAAAATGATTTTTGTTGACGGTGAGAATGTCAAAACCCGGATTGTTGACTGCCGCAAAGACGAGCGTGAGCATTATGTTTTAAATGATGATGAGATATGCACTTTAGCCCATTGGGCAATGACTATTGAAAACCATTACTCGACCCAGCGGGGTGCGAAAACACCGGTCGATATTGAATGGGCAAAAGACGGTAAATCGAATGAGATTTATATTGTCCAAGCCCGTCCTGAGACTGTTCATTCACAACGCAAAACCAATACAATTAAAGAGTATCACTTAAAAGAAAAGGGTAAAGTTTTAGTTGAAGGGCGAAGTGTTGGCTCATCAATTGCGATTGGTCGGGTTTGTAAACTGGAAAAGCCAGAAGACCAGAACCGGTTTGAAGCGGGTGCAATTCTTGTAACAGAAATGACTGACCCGAACTGGGTGCCGATTATCCGTAAATCAGCTGCAATCGTAACTGATTCAGGTGGCAGAACCTGTCATGCTGCAATCGTGTCACGAGAATTTGGTATTCCCGCGATTGTTGGAACTGGTAATGCAACTCAGATTCTTAACGATACTGATCCGGTCACGGTTTCGTGTATCGAAGGTGATGTCGGTAAAGTGTATGAGGGTAAACTTAAATTTGAAATCGAAGAAATCGAAATGGGTAAGATTCCACAGACTAAAACTAAGGTGATGGTTAATATTGCTGACCCATCTCAAGCATTTAAAATCGGACAAATGCCGTGTGATGGGGTTGGACTTACCCGGCTTGAGTTTATAATTAATAATATTATTGGTATTCACCCGCTGGCATTAGTCGATTTTAATAAATTATCCGATGAGACGATAAAAGACAAAATCAGAGAAAAAGTCGGAATTTATGGAGAGCGGGTAGTTGATTTTTTTGTTGATAAATTATCCGAAGGAATCGCCACGATTGCTGCTTCATTTTATCCGAATGACGTGATTGTACGAATGTCAGATTTTAAAACTAATGAATATGCCGGGCTTTTAGGTGGCAAACTGTATGAACCAAAAGAAGAAAATCCGATGCTGGGATTTAGAGGAGCATCGCGATATTACAGTAAGGAATACCGGCGAGGATTTGATTTAGAATGTCAGGCAGTTATAAAAGTGCGGGAAGAGATGGGATTAACTAATGTCGTGCCAATGATACCATTCTGCCGAACTCCAGAAGAAGGTATCAAAGTATTACAGGTGCTTAAAGAAAATGGACTTGAGCGCGGTAAAAACAGTCTGAGAATATATATGATGTGTGAAATACCAAGCAATGTGATTTTAGCCGAAGATTTTGCCCGGATTTTTGACGGGTTCTCAATCGGTTCAAACGATCTCACCCAGTTGGTGTTAGGACTTGACCGCGATTCGGGTTTGGTGGCACCTTTATTTGATGAACGTAACGATGCAGTGAAAAGAATGATCAGTCAGGTTATTCAAAAAACAAAACCGCTTGGCTGCAAAATCGGTATTTGCGGTCAGGCACCGTCTGATTATCCTGAGTTTGTCGAGTTTTTAATTAAAGAAGGGATTGATTCGGTTTCTATCAATCCGGATAGCATTCTTTCGGTTCGAAAGAAAATTCATGAAGTGGAAAGCAGTTTAAATAAATAAGGAGAAAAATAATGAATATTAATAAATATACACTATTACTTTTAACCATCAGTTGTCTGTTATGGACTGGCTTGAGTTGTCAAAATCAATCTGGCAAACGGGTGATTGCTAAAGTTAATAACGAAGTCATAACCGAAGCCGAGTTTGTCCAGACATTGCCCGGTGGTTTTACATCGGATTCAATCGAGCAGAGTTACCGGATCAATCTGATTGACCAGATGATTATTAAAAAACTATTTATCCAGCAAGCAATCAAACTCGGTCTGGACCAGGAAATATCGCCGGTTTTGGAGCGGGATAAGCAGTCAATGATGATTCAGGCATTGTATGATGATGTCGTGACGAAAAACCTTAAAAGCACGCCCAAAGAAATCGAAAATGCCAAGAAATTATTGGCAACCGAAACCCATCTGAGATTAATCATTACCGAAGACGAAGCAACCGCTAACCTGGCCAGTGCAGAAATCAAACAAGGTGTCTCGTTTGATACGGTTGCTTTAAAATATTCAGCCGGACCAGCCCTTGACCAGGGTGGCGATATCGGTTTTATTCCTTTGCTTTATCTGGAAGAAGAAGTGCGTAATGTTATTCTTAAAATGAAACCAGGTGAAATCAGTAATCCGATACAATGTGAAGAAGATTATAAAATCGTCCAGTTGCTCGAAAAACAAACCTCAACCGAACCGTCCCAGTCTTTGCATGACAATGCCAAAATGGCACTGGAACAGGAAAAAAGCAGAAAATTAGCTACATCGTATCTTAAGAAATTGTTTAGCCGCCTTGAATACAATCCCGAAGGATTGAGTCTGTTTCATAAAAATGTCGATTCGATTACGCCCGTAGAGGGTGAAATCTGGGTTGTCAAGAAAGACAACAAAAAAATCGTCTATGCGAAAAATCTTATGCATGTTGCCCGACAGTTTCCAGTTACGCTCGATACTGCGATGAGAACCTATGCCATCAAACGAGAAATCGAGGACGACATGCTCTATGAAGATGCGCTCGCACGAGGATTAGACAAAACCAGCAATGCGTTACAAGATATCCGCAGCCGGGAAAAAGATTTATTGTATGAAAAATACTACCTAACCGAAATAACTCAGAAAATTGATATCTCACCAGAAGAAATCGAAGCTTATTATAACGCCAATAAAGAAAAATATCCTGACACTAAACTGGCTGACGCAACACCAATGATTCGGAATATACTATTCGGTGAAAAACGGCAGGCTCGTTATCAGGCAGTTATTGACAGTTTAAAATCAAATGCAACAATTGAAATCAATGAAAAACTGGTGGCGACTGTTTCCAAACCAGAAAAAAAGATTAAAAAATAGGAGTTTAATATCATGAACAAACAGCATACCAAAAAAAATTCGAAATTCGGGTTAGTTGTGCTCATCATTCCTTTGCTTTTCACGATTATCGGCTGCCCCAAACAAGAACCGGTCTTAGCCAAAGTCGGTAATGCCAATCTCACCAAAAAAGAACTCTCTCTGCAATTACCGCCTGGTGTCAGATTAACCCGGGACAATATTAACAGTCTTATTGATAAATGGATAAACACCGAACTAATATATCAGGAAGCAAAGCGCCGTAAAATTGACCGCGATGAAACCTTGCAGGTACAGTTAAATCAGTTAATCAAAGAACTGATTGTCAATAAACTATTAGAACAGGAAATGGATAAAATCACGGTAACAAGACAGGAAGTTTTTGACTACTTTACTAAGCATAAAGAAGAATTTCTCTATGAGGTAAAAATCTCCCGGATTGTCTTATTAGACGAATCCTTGGCATACCGGGTGCACAGTCAATTAGTTGCCGGTGCCGATTTTAATAACTTGGCTCAGAACTTTTCTCAAGACCGGGTTTTGGAAAAAGGAGCCGAATCAAAATATTTTGCCCGTGGCGTTGGTGACCCCCGTGCTGGTGGTGACCCAAATCTGGAAGAAGCGATTTTTGCGCTCAGTAAAAATCAGATTTCAGATGTCATAAAAACTCAGGAAGGTTTTCAGATTGTCAAACTGATTGACAGGCAGAAAGTCAAAAAAGATATCCCTTTAGCTGAAGTGGAAGAGTATATCAACTCTATCATCTCTTACCGTAAAAGTCGTGAGATGCTCGACAGCATGATTCAAAACCTTAAGGCAAATACCCAAATCAGTCAAACCCCAGAAGCGTATTTTCAATGAAAAAATTTGCCTTCGGATTTTTGCTCTTAATTGCAGTTAATGCGCTTTTCGGTTTTCAGATTGCAAATCGGATTGTTGCGATAGTCGGTAATGAAATTATCCTGCAGAGCGAATTAGACGAAGGTATTGATTTTATGAAACTGATGACGCAAGTCACTGTACCGGATTCAGAGCTGGTTGACCAAGTTCTGGACGAACTCATCAAAAACCGCCTGCTTTTAGAACAAGCGAAAAAGGAAACGGTTGATGTAAGCCGGGCTGAAGTCGAAGATGAGGTTGAAAAAAATATCCTCTTATTAAAACAGCGATTTGAATCGGCTGAGCAGTTTCAAGCGGCGTTACAAAACGAAGGCATGACCGAACGGATTCTGCGCGACCGTTATCGCGCCGATATCAGAAACCGTTTGATTAGTCAAAGACTCCTGGCTAAAAAAGGGTTGACCAATATCAATATTACACCGACCGAAGTCCAGCGCTTTTACAATACTTTCAAAGATTCGATTGCCCGTCGACCTGGTCAAGTTGCACTTGCCCATATACTTTTAATAATCAAGCCGTCCAGTACCTCAGAAACGCAGGCTCAGAACAAAATTACTGAAATCTATGATATTATCCTGCGCGGTGGCGATTTTGAACAAGTTGCAAAAAGTTTTTCTGAAGACAAAAGTACCAGCCAAAAAGGCGGTTATCTGGGTAGTATTGCTTTGGAATTACTGCAACCCGAAATCCAGGTTGTCGTCAATCAACTCAAATCAAATGAAATATCTCCGCCGTTTCGTACTCGCAATGGTTATGAGATAATCAAATGTATCAGTCGTAAAGGTGAACGGGTTGAACTGGCGCATATTCTTGTCCAAACCCGACTCACGCGCGCCGATACTTTGCAAACCCAAAAAACTGCCCAGAACATCCGCAGTTTGCTGGTTAAAGGTGCGGATTTTGATTCACTCGCGCAAATCTATTCAGACGACCCGATGAGTCAGGACAGCGGAGGTTATCTCGGTGAGTTCGTCATTGCCGGATTACAAGAACCATTCAGAAGTGCGATTAAAGATTTACCTGCAGGTGCTGTCTCCGAACCGGTTCTTTCTGAACATGGTTATCACCTGATTAAAATCTTAGTAAAACAAGAAGAAACCGTCTTGAGTTTGGAAGAGATGCAAGACCAGATTCGTAGTTACCTGTTTGACCAGCAGCTTAACGAGCGGTTGGTTGAATACGTGGCAAAAATCGCGATGCGTACTTATATTGAAAAATATATCGATTAAAACTCTTGCCTAAAATTCGTTGTCAAATAAGAAAATTTCGGATGACCGATTATCCTGCCCTGATACAACTATGGCAGCAGACAGAATTGTCATATCGGCCTCAAGGACGGGATAGTTATCAAGAGATTGCGCGTCAAACCAAACTTCCTTATATACATATATTAGTTGCTCTTACCGGCCGGGAAATTATCGGTTCTGTTTTCGGCTCTCATGATGGCCGACGGGGCTGGATAAATCGGCTTGCCGTCCATCCTGATTATCAAAGAAAAGGCATTGCGAAAAGTTTAGTCAAAGCAATCGAAAAATGGTTAGACCAGCAGGGTATAAAAATCGTCTGTTCGTTAATTGAAGACTGGAATATAAAATCAATCAAATTCATGCAGATTTTTGATTATACCAAACACAATGATATAATCTACTTTTCAAAAAGAAAAAGCCATCAAGTTTAATCTTTTTTAAACAATATTATTAAACTGTATTAGAAAAAAATATCCATGCAATCGCGAAATGAGTGCCGAAAAAATCAATGAGCATAATCTTTCAGTTTTCTTGCTTTCTTTTGCTTGACTTATATACGATTATATTTTATGATAAATAAAATATTAACAAAGGCATAACGACATTATTATGATTATTCTATATATATTGGCGGCGTTAATAATTATTTTCACTATTTTGTTTTTACGCGGGTATCTTCAAAAGAAAAAAGCGAAAAATGTTGAAGATTTGATTAATAAAGGTATGTCACTCGACCGGACCGGTCAATACGAACTGGCTCTGAAAGTGTATGAACAGGCGATTACGATAAAACCGAATAACCCGCTTGCCTGGTATTATAAAGGACGCGACCTGTCAGAGCTATGCCGTTATCCTGAAGCCCTAACTGCGTTTGAGAAGACGCTTGCGATTAATCCGGATTTTTTTCTCGCCTGGTATCATAAAGCTTTTATCTTAAGCATATTTGGAAAACTTCCTGAAGCGCTTGATGCATACAACAAAGCCGAGCAATTAAAACCTGACGATGCTCAGACTCTGTTTAATAAAGGTTATGTTCTAGAACGGCTCGGCCAGACTTCAAATGCCTTAACTGCTTATGAAAAAGCAGTCCAATTAAAGCCTGATTTCTTACCAATCTGGCTCTTCAAAGGTATTGCCCAGTACTCAACCGGTCAAATCGAACAGGCGCTGCAGTCATTTGACCAGGCATTGAAAATCAATCCTGATTGCGTTGAAGCCTGGTATAACAAAGCACTGGTTTTTTATGGCACCGGTCAGTATCAAGAGGCAATTAAGACGCTGGAAAATTCGATTCATTTAAAGCCGGATGATGCGCGCGGCTGGTTGCTCAAAGGTTTGTTGACCAGCCGGATACAACCCTTAAACGAAACGTTATCGGTTTTCGAAAAAGTTATTCTATTAAAACCTGATAATGCTGATGCTTATTACAGCAAAGGATTAATCCTGGAATCAATCGGATATTTTGAAGAAGCAATAAAATCATTGACTCGTTCCATCGAAATCAATACCAATGCTGATGAACTGTGGCTTGGTAAAAGCGAACTGCTGCGCAATCAGAATAGTCTGCTCCAAGCATTAGAGGCATTTGACCAGGCAATTAAACTCAAACCGGATTTTAACCTGGCTTGGTATCAACGGGGTTGTATTTTAGAAAAACTGGGGCGCTTTGACCAAGCCCAGCATGCATTTGAAAAAGCAAAACAAACAAAGAACAAAGGGTAAAAGTATTATAACGGGTCTATATTGATGTCAAGATCAACTTTATCATAAATAAAATTCTGGCGCGATAAGAAATTCGATAAAGATTTACCAGCAGGCATCTTAATTAAAAACTGATATGCGAATTGTTGCTTTTTTTTAACAGGTCTGATTTGTGTTGGTCCCAGTACGGTAATGTTCTGAATTGTCTGTAACTTTTGCTCAAGGTGTTCACTAATCTTTTCAATGACCGCTGAATAGGGTGAACTGACCGTGATTAATGCCAAGCGAGTGAATGGTGGGTATTGTAATTTTCTTCTCAAAGCAGTTTCCTGCTCGAAAAATTTTAGGTAGTTTTCTTGTACGGCAAGATAAACCGCGTAATTATCCGGATGATAAGTCTGGATTATCACTTTACAATCTTTATTTGTTTTACACTGATTTATAATCTGATTCAATTCCTGAAAGGTTTTTTCACCGGCTCGAAAATCAGACCGAAAAAGTGTTGTGTCAGCCAAAACCACGCCGAACAAACCAAGTTGAGAGTAATCTAAATCCCTTATGCCCAGACGGGTTGTTATTAATACACTGGTCAGTTTTGCCATCGGAGATTTGAAATTTAACAATTTTGCGCTATCTTTATCAATGCGTAAAATCTCTACCTTAGGAAAGATTTTGTTTATATCCGCAGCTACTTGCTGCGTACCAATACCTTGATACAGAAAATCATTGCCTTTACACTGTGGGCAATAATCAAAAGCTACCTCACGATGTTTACAAAGACTGCAGGTAAATAATTTTCCTTCCCTGTGTAAAACGAGTGGAATTTCGCAAGTCGGACATAATGGAATATGTCCGCAGTCCTGACAAGTAATAACTCGCGAAAATCCTAATCGGTTTAAAAATAAGACAACCGGCCTTCCTTTTTTATATGCAGCTCGTATTTCATATTTCAGTTTTGGTGAAATGATGCGGGTTTTGCTTCTGCGCATATCAACAAGCAAGACCCGATCTTTTACTTTATGTGCTGATTTCGGAATGGAAACCAGTTCGTATTTTTTGCACTTGGCATTATAGAATGATTCGCATGTTGGTGTAGAACTTGCCAAAACTGCTACTGCTTTGCTCTGTTGAGCTCGCATTACGGCAAGATCCCTAGCATGAAAGTGAAAACGGCGTTCTTTTTCTTTATAAGATAAATCGTGTTCAGCATCGACTATCACAAGACCAAGATTATTGACCGGTGCAAAGATTGCTGAGCGCGTGCCTAAAACAATTGAACATGCCCGATTTCTAATTTTATACCAGGTTTGCTTGCGCTCAGACAGTTTCAAACCCGAATGCAAACACAATAAGTTATCAACGAGTCGTTCTTTAAATCTTACTATAAATTTAGGTGTTAAAATTATTTCGGGCACAAGAATAATAGTTGATTTATTTAATCGTAAACTCTCTTCGATTAAACGCAAGTATATTTCAGCCGATTCTTTATTATCTGGATTGAACAACACAAAGGTTTTATATTGATGTTCTTTAAGACTGGATATTATTTTACGAACCGCAGGAAATTCGCTAAACTCATAAGTCGGTGGTTTTGTCGAATAATCTATCTCGTCACCAGCACTATTAACATTTTGCATATATTGATACACATTTTTGGGGATTGCAAGATTCAATACTTGTCCCCAATTAGCAAAATAGTACTTCTGCGTCCAACTGAGCAGCTGTAATAAATCATCAGGTATAAAGTTAATTTCAAGTAGCTCCAAAATGTTTTTGGTATAACTTAACGGTGTTGTTTTAGTTGTTTTAATAACAATACCAAAAGATTTTTTCTTCTTTAATTCGACTTTTACGAGTGAACCGGGTCTAATATCTGAAGCAAGATTATCAGGAATTGTATAAGTCAAAACATCGAGTGTTGTGTTAGGGATCGCGATTTCCGCAAACATACTATATGACTTCGTCGAATTGTAAATTGAAGATTGTCAATTTTAAATTTACATTTTTAATTCTAAAATGGAGCGAAGCGACCATGTAAGTTAATATCGTATTTTATATTGATATTTCAGTTTATACCGACCGTCTTTATCATGTTCGCCAATTACTTCATGCGATTTGGTCAGATAGTATTCAATACGAAAAATATCATAAACATTACCGGTAATATCATATTCATAAGTAAAATAAAGCTTCGGACTGATATATTTACCAACTGTCACTTTCGCACCATTACCGCTCATCAATCCACTCTCAATCCATAAGTAATCCAGATATATAAGATTCCTAATCCTTTTCGTTAGCTCGCGCTCAAAATAACCGATCAATTTGCCGGATAATGCACTCGTAAAAAGTTCCCGCGATTCACTGGCTGTCATCTCCTGCCAGGTAACATTAAAAGTCAGATAACTTATAATATCATTCTGTGTAAGATAGGGCGGATCAGAAGAGAATACAAAGATTGGCTCTTTTAACCGCCCGGTTAAAGCAAGAATTATTTTCATCCGCTCAAATTGACCTGGCTGAACTTCAATTTGACGAGTTGTTAATTCGGCGCTAATATCAAGTTCTGGATTGAATTCAGATATGTTATCGAAAGTAAGCAAACCTTTGGTCAGTTTCAGAGTATGGTCAAAATAATAGAAATTTCCCTGTATTGCGGTAAATGCACCCGAATAGACATTGTTTTTATCCTGGCTGAAAACATTGAGATCTGCATTCAGCTCAATATCACACATTCGATTGCGTAGCCAGATATCCCGTTCACCTGTAATCTTAAGATTAAAAGAGATATCTTCTTCTTCACCATTGCTTACCGAAGTAGATGTTTCAAATTCGGTTGTGATTAATGCTTCTTTAATGCGGATGTCGCCAGCCAAGGACAATGGAGTTTTTTCCCGGATATTATTATCTTCTCGTAAATCAATATTGATATTCCCGCTCGCAATTGCAAAGATATCTTTATCCGGTCGGAACGGAGCATCTTTGAATACGACTTGAATTGATAGTGTATCAACTTTCGTAAACTCAAGCAATTTTACGAATCCTTGCGCACTGATGCTACCGGGTCCGACTTTTCCTTGCAGCTCTTCGATATTAATATTAAGCTTACTAAATGTCAACCGCGCCATAACATCCTGACACGGTGTTTTCGTAGGTACAAGATAGAGATTCCCGTCTGTAATCAAAACTTCACCTGACAGATCTGGTGCTTGTAAACTGCCCTTGACTCGACCTTGACCGTAAATTTTTCCTTCGCGTAGGTCAATTGTTTGTTTCAAAAAGAAAAATAACCACGCTCCAGGGTCAGCAAATGTAATGTCAATATCTAATGGCAGTTGTTCAATCGGCTGCCCATTGAGATGAATCGAACCATGAATTTTGGATGTATCAATATCGCGGATTAAATCAATTTTATTGATTGTGAATACGGATTCCCGCAATGCAAAATCTCCTCTTATCGATTTGAGCGTTATCGGTGCTTGATTATTAAAGCGATGGTTATTTGAATTTAATAAAGCCATCGGTACAGTTATATTATAGCCAGATAATTCTATATCAACACTAGAATTCAATTCAGAGCTTCTGATATTAAGATTGATTATGCCATTCATGGCATAATCAAATTTCATAAAATCACTTATATCATAAAGGTCTATCTCTTGAGCGGAAAGTTCGATTTTGAGTTGCAGATCATATTCTTTGACTATATCAATAGATAAAGTGCCGGTACCGAAAACCAAGGAAAGGTCTTTTAAGTATAAATGTGAGTCAGTTTTACCAATTCGAAAAGTTTTCGTGTTATTAAAAGTATGTTCAAGTCCGATTATCTGTAAGCTGTCAATTAAACATTCAATTGTTTCACCATTTACGGCAAGCATACCCTCGGCAACCAGTGATTTGTCTTGCCAGTTTTCTATCTCAATAAATAAGTTATTATTATCAATCACGATATCAAAATGCTCAAACTTATTATCTGACCAAACAATACTATCTGCACTAATCTTAATCTTACCTGCAAGTCGGCTCAAATTTTCTATATCATGTTCTAACAAGAGCTGATTGACCTGCCAATCCGTATAATTGCCGTCTTTGACATTTATCATACCGCGTGATGCAACCATACTGCCATTGTGCGAAATATTGAGATTGCCATTGAGAACGCCAGCCATACTGATTTCGCTTAATCCTAATTCGTTTATAACCTCAGATAAAAACTTTAAAGAAAAATCTGTAAAATTTAAATTAATGTCAAATTCTGTTCTTTTTGCAGCAAACCTGCCATACCCGGTCGCATTTAAGATATTAGTTTTTTCTTTAATGCGTAACTGTTCAAGGATTATTTTTCCCTGACGCAGTTTTGCCTGTGCAGAAATCGAATCGATTTGTGGACTTGTACTGGCTGCAAAAATGTTGATATCAATGCTATCTGTACTGAAACCTTTAAAATCAGCGATTCCATTTAAATAATTAATCTTGTCCTTGGTAAGGCTTATCGGTAAGTTTGTAAAACTCAACTGACCACGATAAGATATCGGATTAAAATAAATATTTGAAATCAACTTAATATCCGAATCACCGACTGAGTCATTCATCAATGACCGAAAATCAAGCGCAACAATACTATCTTTGATAATAATCTTCCCATTACCATCTGGAATCAGGTTTTTCTGGATTGTCAGGTTTTGCGTCTGATAACTAAAGTCACTCTTTACTTCTGATATAATCCAATCAGACTTGAGAAAACTGACTGATAATGAACCATCTAATATAACCTTTCCGTCATTATTTTTATCTACCGCTTTTAACAAAACATCTGCTTTTTTCGTCTTTAAATCTATAATGCGTTTAGCCAGGTCAACCTTCGCATCAAAATCAGCAGAAGCAAGGTTTGAGTTTATTTTAAAATCAGACATCTTAATGATGTTGTTATGTACATCTATCAGACCTTGGATGTTTTGTACCTGACCGCCAAAAATTGGCAGTAAACACGATAACTTTCTGATCTGCAACCAGGCACGATTGGTTCGAAAATTAAGATTGGCAAGTAGAGAAAAAGTATCGATCATAATTGCGCCGCCAGACAAGAGACATCCATCAATGATTTCAAGACGATTAATTAGTAATAAAGGAAAAGTAAAATTTAAATTTATATCCGAGCTCCTTACCGGTCGTTCCGGCTTAGCGATTAGATTTATTACCGGACGGATTATTTTAAGCTGATGAATTTTATTGCTACGCTGACGGATTACCGACAAGATATCATATTCAATTTGTACCTTATCAGCGTGTACAGAATCACCCGATGGCAATATAATTTCGACTCCGGATAATTCGATGCCGCGTAAGATATTGCCTTCGATTGCCTCGGCCGTAATATCAATATTAACCGATTTACTGATCAGTTCGGTTGATTTCTGGGTAAGAAATTCTGATATCTGTTTTCGCATTAAGAAATAGATTGAGGTAAGCGTGGCTATAAAAATCAGCAGTGATATAAAGATTATAAAAAATAGCCGTCTGCCCTTAGTTTTTAATAGCATAAATCATAGCCTATAAAAAAATTTCAAAATTCTTATGTATGATATTAGTGTTCATTCGTGTTAATTCGTGGTTGCCTTTTTCTAAATTCGAAATTCTGGTAATGTTTCCTCTTTGTCAGCGTTTTTCATTAGAATACATTTAAAAGACCAAGATGGAACTTGCCCCAATCTCCATTGGGTGCATCTTTTAGTCTTTTTGCATAATCAAGCCGGATTGGTCCGAATGGTGAATTAACTCGGATTCCAATACCTGCGCTGTAATTCAATATCTCGTTATCAAAAGAGAATAGATCACTACGGTTTGTTACTTTACCCGCATCAAAAAACACAACAAAATCGATAAGTTTTTCAAAATGCGTTCGCAGCTCAAAATTAGCATTGATAATTGCTTCACCATAATGATACTTATCACTGACTACGGTCGGACCAATTGATTTGTCATCATAACCACGCAGTCCATTATTACCACCTAAACTAAATGTTTCATAATAAGGAATAATTTCAGTGCGACCATAAGGTATTGCCACACCTCCCAAAACCCGACTGCCCATTACTAATTGGGACCACACGCGACGGAATAGGATAAACTCGCTCTGGTTTTTATAAAAATCATTGTCGCCCGCATAAATACTGCCGGCATATTGAAGATTAGTGGTAAAGAAAATACCGCTTGACGGTGTAAAAGGCTTATCGCGTGTATCAAACCGTACATATAAATTTTGCGAATTAGTAATACTCCGGTAATCAGATATAAATGCCAATGGATAATTGGTCCAAACTCTGAGATAGCGCAAAAAAGCGCCGACTTCTAATTGTGGTCCAATGTACCGAGAAATCCCGGCTTCAATATTCAGTTCATCCTGTTTCAGGCTGTCAATCTTCTCGTATCGGAATGATGGTTGTAGGGTAAAATTGACTGGCGTATAAAGAAAGTGATGAATACGATAACTGCTTTTAAATTCACTCTGCCAATCACCGCTGAAAGTCGGCGTATAACTGGCAGAAAGAAAGAGATTATGCCGACGGGACAAAAAATTCAGATGCTGCCATTCGGTTGAAAATAAAAATCCGGTTGGCGGAGTCTGAAGTCCAATTCCAAAACCAATACTCCGGGCAGGTAATTCCAATACATCAAAGCGGATACTCAAACTGTCTGGATAATCTGATTCTAATATATAAAAAGCAACCCGTTCAAATAATCGTGTGGCATACAATCTCTGCCGTGCTTTTTCCAGATTTTCGAGGGAAAATTTATCCCCAGTTTTGATTTCGGTTGACAAAAGAATCAACCGGTCTGCAACTTTCTGATTACCGCGTACCAATAACTCATTAATGAAGGCAAGCTGGCCTTCATTTATGATAAAAGTCACTATTGCTTGGTTCAGCTCCCGGGCGATATCGGTCTCAATATTCACATAAGGATAACCATTATTCTTGTACCATTGCACAATTGTTTTTTCAGTCTGGCTGATTTTATTTACTACAAGATAATCGCCTGCTTTCAATGTTATCATCGATTGGATTTTTGTTGTCGGAAAACTATGAATACCTTGTACGGTCATCAAGGTTATTTTTGTACGGGGACCTTCCTCAATCTTAAATTTAACGTTTTTACCTTTCGAATCTGAAATAATCTCGGTTGTTACTACAGTTTGTTCAAAACCCTGTAAATTATACCAGGTTTTCAAATTGTCAATATCTTTATCAAGAATAATTTCATATAACGGTTCTTTAGTCTTGATACTTACCAGCCGCATGAGTGTTTTGGATTTTATTGAGTGATTGCCCTGGAATTGAACCCTGCTGACTAAAGTAGATTCAGAGATCTGGCTGGTTATCAAAAAAGATAACGTTAACAGTATGTTTAACATTGTTTACTAAATATTTTACTCTAATAAAGACAAATTGCAAGCAATAGTTAGTTATGTGTAAATAATAAAATCTGCGTCCTACTCACAAGATAGGACGCAGTTATGATAATTAATATTGTTGTTACTTAACTTCTACCATATGCACAGAACAAGATATACACGGGTCGTAAGAACGGACGATCATTTCAAATATGAGTTCGATATCTTTACGTTCTTGTGCGGTCAATGCTGCAAGCGGTTTGTTTTCGATATTCGCGAGCAGGTTTTGTGCCGCGACTCTGATATGGGTTTCCATCGAATCAAAATTCTGTGTCGTCGGAATTACTAGATTAGCACCGGTAACAATACCGCGATTAACCTCATAATAGTGATATAAGGTTCCGCGCGGTGCTTCAACTGCACCAACATTCTTACCCGTCCCGGTCGGTTGTTTCTGAATCTTCGCATCTGTTTCCAGAGTTTTAATTTTCTTAAGTATCGAGTCAATTAATTGCGGAATATGTTCCAAACTATAAAGTATTTCAATTGCCTGCGCAAGATTACCATACAACGGATTGCGAATCCAGCTTAAACTATAACAGCGTTTAAAGCATTCACCGGCTCTGCCACGCAATCGTTCTCCCAGTAAATTCATGCGGGCTAACGCGCCGACTACATAAGGTCGGTCATTATACCGGCACCGTTTAGAAGTCGAATGTTCAACAACGCGTTCATTGCTGAGTTCTTTATATTTTTCAATTGGATGCTCTTCACCGGTTGAGATTAATACCCGGTCACCGACAAAACCATATTGGTCAGTCGGTGGTTTTAAACACATAAAAACAATACCATCTTCCATTGAAGTTGGATAACTGAGATTGCGCAGTAATTCGACCATTTCTTCGGCGTCAGCGATAAGCTCCTGGGCTTGCCATTTAATATCAAACAGCTGTTTATGCGTTGGCGCCAGACCAAATCCGCCAACCGTCGCGTTTTCACCATGGGTCCACCGTGCATTGGTAACTTCCATAACCAGATTGCCGAATTTCTTAAGTTTAAGTGCTTTTAAAATTTGAGGTGCGAATTTATCGACCATGGCAATTGCCGATGGATAACCAACAAAATCAGGCAGAGCTAAGGCAAATGCGTGCAGAGCGTGGCTTTCAATCATCTCGCCGTAATGCATCAGGGTGCGTAATTGGTGCGTTGCTTTGGTTTCCTTATAATTAAGGGCACGTTCAAAAGCGCGGATTGCGGCATAGCGGTGTGAGACCGAACAGATTGCGCAGATGCGCGGGACAATACTGGTCGCTTCTTCCGGGGTTTTACCGATTACCAATGATTCAAAAAGTCTTGGTCCTTCAGGAATGTTCAACTTGACATCTTTAACTTTTCCCTTTAAGACTTCGACTGTGATATTACCATGACCTTCAACCCGGGCTAAAGCCGGTATTCTGATTTGATTAAATTTTACTTTTGTGCTTTTTTCCATAATGATTTAAATTGTTTGATAAATTTAACGCCGCCAAACAGGCGCAGTTTTCGTTCAATTTCCGGAAAAGTGTATCCTTTTTCTTTTAAAAGACTGAATTCAGAAGTGAGATTCGATTCATCAGCCGGACCAAAACAGCCAATACAGGGTAAATTATGCGAAGGACATTTTGCCTTACAGCCAGCCGAAGTAACCGGACCAAGACAAAGTTTATCTTTTAAGAGCAGACATTCATTCTCATGCCATTTGCATTCTAAACAAACCGGTGTTTTTGGAACATCCGCAGGCAGACCACGCAAGAGTCTTGCATAATTATATAAAAACTGGTCAGCGTCAATCGGACAGCCGGGCAGATAATAATCGACCGGGATAAATGCATCAACTGGTTTTGATTCGAACGGTTTGACAACCTTAAAAGGTTTTTTGCCATATACCTTGTTAAACCGTTTGAGCCAGGTGCCTTTTTCATTTTCCATTGCCTGCACACCGCCATAACACGAGCAGCTTCCCAGGCAGACAACTTTTTTCGTGCGCGGTCTCAGTTCATGCAAAAACTCTTCCTGTTCATCAGTTGTCACTGAACCATCAATAAATGCGATGTCCAATTCTTTTTCGACATTATTACTCTGTGCCATTAAGAATGATACGACTTCAGCACCATTAAAAACATCCAGCAACTGATTTTCACAGTTGAGAATTGTCAAAAGACATCCGGAACATCCGGATAAATTATAAAATCCTACTTTTGGTTTATTCATAATTATATTTTTTAGATTAAATCCTTCATATGCATAACATCCCAGTATGAAAATACCGGTCCGTCCATACAAGTATAAATCGAGCCGATCACGCAGTGTCCGCATTTACCAACTCCGCAATGCATCCGTCGTTCCAGGGTCATCAGAATCTGATGTTTAGGAATCCCGAGTTTGATAATTTCATCAATCACAAACTTATACATGACCGGTGGGCCACAAACCGTGGCATAGGTGTTTTGCGGGTCAATATCTTTCAAGTTTTTAAAGAGCGCGGTTACTAAACCAACCTGTTCAGTCCAGCGGCCAGTATCATCTTTGTCCACAGTCAGCATTGAATGCAGGTCTTCCCGTGATTTTAATTCCATAAATTCCCGACGAAAGAGCATTTCTGCGGGTCTTCGTGCTCCGTACAAAAAGAAAATCCTGCCAAATCGGTCCCGGTTATCCAGGGTATAAAGTAAAAGTGAACGGAGCGGTACCGCACCTAAGCCGCCGACCACAATGATTAAATCTTTCTTCTCAAACTTATCAATCGGGAAACCATTGCCGAATGGTCCGCGCACGCCGATGACTTCATTTTCTTTTAGTTTAAACAACTCTTCAGTAATAATTCCGACTTTACGGATTCCGAATTCTAACAAACCCGGACGAGACGGCGTGGATGAGATTGAAAACGGCGCTTCACCAACACCTGCCAAAGAAACCATCATAAACTGACCGGGCAGGTAATTGAGCTGCAGGGCTCGTTCCATTTCCAGAGGTCGAACCTGAAAAAACCGCACATCATCAATTAAATCATAACGGCGCACAATCCGCATCGGTTCGGGCAGATAAACATTATTCGCCATTATTTACCTCCCTTGAGTGCTTTAACAACCGTTTTCACATTAATATCAACCGGACATGTATCAATACATCGTCCGCAGCCAATACAGGCAGCCTTACCAAATTCAGTAATAAATGCCTTCAATTTATGGGTATACCATAACCGCACCCGTTGCGAACGGGCTTCTCGGAAATTATGCCCGCCTGCAACTAATGCAAACTGCTTGAACATACATGAATCCCAGGTTCGTTCCCGCTTACCCGTAAATTGAGATGGTCGAATCTGGTCGCTCATATTATAACACGGGCAGGTCGGACAAACCATGGAACAGGCACCGCAGGACAAACATTTATCACCCAGCTCATCCCAGACCGGACTTGAATAATTCAGTTCCATAATATCGGGCATTGCAGTCAGATTAACATTAAGCTTATACTGCGAGTCGCGCCAATTACGCCATTCCATATAATGCTTTAAATCTTTTTCCTTGATATCTTCTTCAAACAGGTCGAGCCGAATCCGCACCAGGTCATCGCCTAACGAAGAACCAACCCAAACCAGATAATAATTATCCAAATCATTAAATGCCAGGTCAAAACCAGACTCAACATAATGGGTATTGGTTGATTTGGCAAAACATTTATCATCCGGCACGCAGGATAATCCCAGTATCGCAGTTTTGCGACGGCGTTCTCCATAAAATGGGTCTGGAAACCGCTCTAAAAAGAACTTATCCAGAATCAAAAGCCCGTGAATCTCACATGGGTGAACACCGAAGACAATCCGGTTCGGAATATTTTCCAGTTCGGCTTTGTATTTATTTTCGTCAAAAGTAAAAGTATTAAATTTAGGCGGCATGAGAAACTTTTTCACCGGTAGAATTGTCCGCAGCATCTTGGTATCGAGCTTGCTTAGGTCATCTAACTGACCATAAATATATTTTTCTCCTTGCTTGACTGGCCCGTATACTTCACCCCAGACCCGCAAAGAGTCGAGATAATCATTAAGATTGTGTTTTTTTAGTTTTAGTACTTTCATTATCTTTTCCTTGTTTGTTTAAAAGCATATAATACTGAAAATACTCGAAAAGTCAATACCAGTCGGGTCATCCTGTTCAATAATATTACATTAAAATCACCTGGTTACAAATCACAAAAATGTCAACTAATCCGCATATTAATTATGACTGATTTTTTCATCTAATTCACTAACAACCAACAACTAATATCCAAAAACCCGCATCAAGGGGGTAGGGCGCAGGGGGTCGGGGTTAAATACAGGTCAGAAATGAAAAAATACGATACCAAAGCAATTAAAATCAGATCGATGATTGAATAAAATAATATAACAAGATTAGAAATGAGATAAGACTTCTCAATCAAATAAGCATCGAATTTGAGACTTGATGGCGCACGCAAAATTGGGATGAGGTTGAATCAAGAATAGAGAATCAGAGTCGGCATTGGATATGGGTTTACATTTTCAATTATATAATTTATCGCGTTAATTTAGTTTTGATAAATCTTCAATAACTCATGAACAAGATAGAGTATATTATGAAAATAGAGACTTTACTTTCTTTATTTTTCTATTAATATTCTCATAATGCGTTATGCAGCATTAAAAGCAATTATTGCGATTGTACTCGGTATAATCCTTGCGCAATATGTCTCAATTCCTAATTTGTATCTCCTTATCGGAATTGTTGTACTCTTAATCTTGTCATTTTCAACTAAAACTTACTTGCTGTTATACTGTGTTCTGTTATTCGCATCGACCATAAATTATAACGGATTTAAAGCGCAACAAAATCAGATTAAGAGTTTTCCCTTGTATGATACTCCGGTAAAAATACGGGTACAAATAATAGAAACTAATTTAACCGAGACAAGCCGATATTCGGCAAAATTATTAAAGATTAATAACTCGCCTGTCTCAGGCAAGATATTTCTATATCTAAAATCAACCCCTTCAGAATCCTCACTGGTCAAAGAAGACTTCGTATTATCTTACGGTGATATTATTGACTTAAAATCAAAAATTACTGCCTTTGATTTTCCCCGTAACCCGAATCTAATTGATTATAATAGATATTATCATAAGCAAGGTCATCTTGGTTCATTATTTATTTCGTTTCAAGATATTGATACCATAATTCGAAGGCGAGGTAATTGGCTAACACAATATTTAATCTTGCCAGTACGGCAATACTTTTTCAAGACGATTGATAAATATCTTGTTAATAACCAGAAAGATTTATTAATCGGTATGTTACTCGGTGAAAAACGTGAAATGTCAAAAAACCTGAGAGCAACTTTTGCAGATGCTGGTGTTGCTCATATTTTAGCCGTTTCCGGTTTGCATATTGGCATTTTAATCGGTCTGTTATTCTTATTTTTACCAATTATCCGTATTCGTAGATTACCCGCCTTGATAATTATTATCGTCGTAACGATTATTTACCTTGCACTCATCGGATTTAAAACCTCTGCAGTCCGTGCTGGTTTAATGATTATCTTAGCCTGTTTAGGGCTTTTTTTAGAACGCAGATACGAGCCGATAAATGGCGTTTTTATTGCAGGAATTATCATTCTCTTAATCTCACCCCAGGCATTGACTGATATCGGTTTTCAATTATCATTTTCTGCCACCATTGCTATTCTCTTAATTACGCCACGGCTATACAACACGATTAAAGATAAAAAAATACCTAAATTAGTCAAGTTCTATATTCTCTTACCGTTATTTGTATCTTTTAGCGCCTCGATTGGCACTGCGCCGATTATCTTGTATCATTTCTATCAATATCCGATATTAGTAATTTTTGCGAATCTGATTATCGTGCCATTGGTAGCTTTAGCATTACCGTTGGGTTTTTTAGTTATACTAATGAATCTTTTTTTATCGGTTGTCGCTGGTATCTATGCGAACACTTTGTGGCTGATACTCCGTGTAATAATTTTTATCAGCGAAAAATTTGCCAGTCTCAAATGGCAGATGCTTGAAATTGGCCGTCCGCCAGTTTTATCAATAACACTTTTTTATTTATCTGTGTTATTAGTGTTGTTCTGGAAAAATCTCAAATTTAGAAAAATATCGATATTCGTATTATTAATTGGATTAAATGTTTTTATCTGGAATAAAGCTCTGCAACAAAAACATCTTACAATCACATTTCTTGATATCAAACAAGGTGATGCGATATTTTTAGATTT
>JAGXRL010000002.1 GCA_018335915.1 Candidatus Latescibacterota bacterium | reverse complement strand
CGAGGCGCTTTGATTAACTCATTTTCTAATCGGGCAATAAAAGTTTGTCCCGACTTGGGTTTTAACTTCATTCTCTGAGCAACTTGCAGTTGTGTTAAATCAGCATTTTTTCGTAACTGACTTAATTTAGGAATAATTAGTTTATAAAATCGCATCACTGAAAATATTACTGATCAGTAATATATTTGTCAAGCTCTTTTTTCTTCTAACACACTAAAGACTAACAACTAACAACCAACAACTATCTTCCAAGGGGAGCCATCCCCTCCTTCAAGACCGAAGTCAAAGTTTTAGTGTTAAAGAGTTTGGAGTTATGAGTTAAATACAAAACTGGGCAAGGTTCTTCGCAGGGATGTTCGTGATTTATCGGGCAGGTTTTGTGTTATCCAGAATCGCATAAGGAGAAAAGCGCATAAGGACGCGACTACGGAACCGAGGTTGGAGAGAACATCGGGTAGAAATACGGGACTGGATGCGGGTGTAAAAAAAGATTAAATATCAAAAATCAAATATTAAAAGAGATGAATTGTCATTTCCATACAAACGGGAATTTAGAAAATTATAAATATCTATTTATCTTAACAGGTTACTATGTATTTCAATCGTATCATCTTGACATTTATCTTTTCTTCTGATAGATTAATTTACTTATGTTGGCGGGCATCTTGTTTTCAATATTAATGGTGAATTCGCTTGAGGTTGGAGTTGCATTTGGTCCGACTCTGCCCGCCGGACAATTGAGCACCGTTTATCGGCCAGCCGCAAGTTTATCAGTACTGTCAAATTTTAACCGTCTTGAATTAAGTTATTCATTTGCCAAGTTTGACAACAAAATCTCAGGCAATGAAAATTTAAACTTGCATTCAGTAATCTTAGCATATCAATATCCTTTTTATACAAACGATAAACAAAAACTGTATGGGCAAATCGGCACTGGTTATCACGGTGCAGTGCGAACTATGCAAACCAATACAGAAAAAGGTTATGGCATTGGGATCCTTTATGGCATTAAGTATCAACATAAACTTTCAGATACACGAATCCAACCCGGCTTAACCGCTTCACTTATCACTGACCAGATAATCCAGAGCCGTAACTGGCAAACAATGCAAATCTCGTCCTCCGCATTTGTGTTAAAAGCATTAGTTGGAATCCAAATCAAACTCCTATGAAAAACAAAACCCTGATTATGCTCTGTGCTCTCTGTGTCTCGGTGGCAGTAGTTTTGAATCTTAATTGTAACAATGAAAACTGGATTTTATTCCGTGCCAGTCAGGACTATTTTCCTTTAGCCAATGGCAATACCTGGCATTATCAGACTGACAATACTGCCACGGTGATTGAAGTTAAAAACGATACCATAATTAATAATATCAAAGCAACGATTGTGACCAGAAATTTTGAGAATCAATACTGGCTGAAAAACCAGGGTGAAGTTAAAAAACTGACTTTACGAACTGTCAATTATGGTGGTAATGATTACTTAATCCAACAGTCCTGGTTATTACAATATAGACTGCCCTTTATTATCGGCAGCACCTGGTCTGATGTTTTCACAGACACGGTAGATGTTCTGGGTGACACTTATTATATCAAAGAGACGATTACCCGTCAGATTATTCCTGCAATCGAACATATCAATGTGCCGGCTGGTTCGTTTTTCGAAGTCTATCGCATTGATTTTGTCGAAACCTGCCAAATCAATGATTCGCTCGAATCTTATACTGGCTCAGAATGGTTTGCCCCGGGCGTCGGACTTGTTAAAAGAGTCGCCAATAATATGGAACAGGTTCTGACTGACTACCTAATCGAATAATCAAAAGTGTCCATCTCTCCCCAATTGGTAACTGCCGCAATTTTTATTCTGGTCTATGCGGTTTTGATTATCACCCATCATCACCGTTATCTCTGGGTCTGGCTGGGAGTTTTGATTCTTATTTTATTCGGTATTCTCTCGCCCTTAAAAATTTTCCAGCACATCAACTGGAATATTCTGGGCGTTTTATGGGGTACCAGTGTTGTTGCTGAAATGTTCATTCACTCGAAAATTCCGGCTTATCTTGCCGAGCGTCTGATTGACTTCTCGAAAAATCTTATCTGGGCAATTCTCTTGCTCTCGCTGTTTACCGGACTGCTTTCTGCTTTTGTTGAAAATGTTTCGACCACACTGATTATGGCGCCGATTGCTTTTGCGGTTGCCCGTAAACTGAACGCCTCGCCGATTCCGTTTATCTTGGGTATTTGCCTGTCTGCTAATCTGCAGGGCTCGGCAACTCTGGTTGGTGACCCGCCGAGCATGATTTTAGGTGCACACACCGGAATGTCATTTAATGACTTCTTTTTTATGCAGGGAAAACCCGGTCTGTTTTTTGCGGTTCAGATCGGCGCGCTTGCTTCGCTCGCTGTCATCTATCTCATGTTTCGACGCCAGAATCAGCCGATTCAAAAAGTCGAACCCGAGAAAATAATCACTTTAGTGCCGGGCGTCTTACTCGGCTTATTAATTATCTCCTTGGTTGTTGCTTCGTTCTTTAAAAATCAGATTGGCAATATCAACGGACTGATTTGCATTGGTTATGCTTTTCTTGCCATCATATACAGTCTGGCCACCAAAAAAGTCAAAACCTATTCAGTTTTCAAAGATGCGGATTGGTCAACCCTGATATTCTTAGCCGGTATTTTCTGTCTGGTCGGTGCTTTAAAAGATGTCGGTATCATCAATTCATTAGCAGTATCGATTGGTCGTTTTACTGGGGGTAATCTGATTATTACATTTTTAGTGCTGGTCTTATTCTCGGTTTTTATATCTGGTTTTGTTGATAATATTCCTTATTTTGCGGCACTGGTCGGCATTATCACGCCGCTCGCACAAGCCTATAATTATCCGGTATATTTATTATTATTCGGTACGATTTTAGGCACGACCGTCGGTGGTAATATCACGCCGATTGGTGCGTCAGCAAATATCGTTGCGACTGGTCTATTAAAGAAAAACGGTTATAAAATAAGTTTTCTCCAGTTTTCCAAAGTCGGCTTACCATTCTCATTAGCCGCGGTTGTTGCGTCATGCCTTTTTATCTGGATGTTCTGGTCATAAACCCGTGCAACCTTTTCAGCAAATGAGAGTCTAATTAATAGTATTATGGATAATATAAGGAGCATATAGTGAAACTTATTACAACCTTAGCATTACTAAGTATAATCGTATCAATAACTCAGGCATGTGTTATTAATATTTACCCGGACACAACATCTGGTTTGATTGGCGATACCATTAATATCACGGTCTCATTAAGAAAACAACATTTGAATTGTCCCCTGCCGCTTGACAGTACTGGTATTGAAATAACCGGGGCAACGCTGGTCAATCAAACCGAATGGCTGAAAATCAATATCGTCAATTATGAAAAAACGATTACACTTATATTGGACCAAGCCGAACAGGCAACAATCGAAGTGAGCCGTCATTGCAATATCAAATCGACTCAAGCAATCATACACATTGATAACTTTGACCCAATCCTGATAAATAAACAAACTGCTCCGGAAAAAAACGCTCCCTTTTAAACTTTTCGCCTTGATTGAAACAGGTTGTTACTGACCTGACGATTCTGTCCCAAAACAAATAGTTCTTAAAAACCCGGCTTGTGCAGGAAAAATTTTGAACCGGTGTCATCTCGGTTTGTTTTTCCGTTACTATCATCAACCCATTGTCATCGCTTAACATTACTCAATTCACAACCATCCGCATAAACATCGGCCTGCATGACTATTCATACATAAAAATTAGAAATTCTACTCTTCATCTCCTTGACGAAATCAATTTTCTCAAGTATAGTATTAAACCGTGATTAAGTTAAAAATTGTTGGTTTAGGCGTAAGCCTGCCTGATAAAATACTCACCAATTCAGATTTAGAAAAGATGGTTGATACCAGTGACCAATGGATAATTGAACGGACTGGTATCAAAGAACGACGCATTGCTGAATCAAAAACCGCGTGTTCGGATTTAGTTATTGATGCCACAAAACAGGCATTACAGCACGCCGGTTTAAAAGCAAGTGATTTAGATACGCTTATTGTCGGCACCTCGACGCCTGATACGATTTTCCCGTCCACTGCCTGTTGGGTACAAAAAGGATTGGGCATCTCCGGTTCAGCTGCTTTTGATATCAGTGCCGGCTGTACTGGATTTTTATACGCAATGGAAATCGCATCTAATCTTATCGCAACCGGAAAGTCTAAAAAAGTACTCGTCGCCGGTGTTGAAATATTATCTAAGATCACCAATTACGAAGACCGCTCAACCTGTGTTTTGTTTGGCGACGGTGCCGGAGTCTGTATTCTGGTCCCGACCGAAGAAGACCGTGGTATTATGTCTTCAAATTGGGGGGCAGATGGTAATTTGGCAGAACTGCTATATATGCCCGCTGGTGGCAGTCGCATTCCGGCTACGTGCGAATCGGTTGAGAAAAAACTCCATTGCTTGCATATGGCTGGTAATGAAGTCTTTAAAAATGCGGTGCGCGAAATGGAAGGTGCCGCCTTCACCGCTTTAAAAGATGCCAATCTGACTGCGGATGATATTGACCTTTTCATTCCGCATCAGGCAAATATAAGAATAATTGACGCAACAATCAAACGGGCGAACATACCCTCAGAAAAAACTTCTATCACCATCGATAAATATGGTAATATGTCGGCCGCGACGATTCCAGTAGCGCTCTACGAAGCCTATCACGAAGGAAAAATCAAAGATAACAGCAAAATACTCTTTGCTGCTTTTGGCGCGGGTTTTACCTGGGCAGCAATGATTTTAAAATGGTAGATAAACAAACGCCTCTGATTTACACAGATAAAAAACCTAATAATATGTATTCTTATCCATCCGTGTTTATCCGTGGCTCTAAATAAGATTATGACAGAAATCAGATTTCATGGACGAGGTGGTCAGGGTGCGGTAATCGCATCGGAAATCTTGGCTTCAGCGCTCTTTGCTGAAGGCAAATTTGTCCAGACCTTTCCTGAATTCGGAGTTGAACGCAGAGGCGCTCCGGTTCAGGCATTTTTAAGGTTTGACACCAAACCGATTTTACTGCGCTGTAAGGTCTACACGCCTGACCATATCATTGTATTAGACCCGGTCCTAACCAAGACCGTAAATATCACCCAGGGCTTAAAACCGGGTGGCTGGATTTTATTAAACTCAACTCAAGTTCCAAATTCGAATCAATTCAGTAAATTCCGCTTGGCGATTATTGATGCGACCGGTATTGCAATTAAATACCGGCTCGGTGCTAAAACTGCGCCGATCGTGAACACTGCAATCTTAGGCGCTTTTACTAAAATTTCCGGCTTAGCCCATCTCGATCATATTATTGACGGTATCAAAGAATATGTACCCGTAAAATTACAAGAAAATATTCAGGCAACAAAGGACGCTTATGAAATGGTTAGACAAATATAAAGTAATCCATCCAAAGTTAGAAAAAGAGACCGATTATCCGCATTGGGCAATTTCATTGACTTCAACCCTCTTAAACCGGACCGGTACCTGGCGGATTTTCCGACCGCTTTATCAGGACCAGATACCGCCCTGCAACAACGAATGTCCGACCAATGAAAAAATTCAAGGATATTGCGACTTGGTAAAACAAGCTAAATTTGCCGAAGCGTACAAACTGATTCTGGAAGACAATCCGTTTCCAGCTATCACTGGCCGGGTTTGTTATCATCCGTGTGAAAATAGTTGTAATCGCAAAGATTATGATGATGCGATTGCGATTCACTGTGTCGAGCGTTTTATCGGTGATTGGGGACTCAAAAATGTCGCCCTTGCTAAACCAAAAGTAAAGAACAAAAAAACCGTCGCGATTGTTGGTTCTGGTCCGGCTGGGATGGCTGCCGCATATTATCTCGGTCTGGAAGGTTATCAGGTCACGATTTTTGAAAAACAAACCAAACTTGGCGGTATGCTCAGATATGGAATTCCGGCTTACCGGTTACCCAAAGCGGTGCTTGATACCGAACTAAAAAAACTGATTAAGCTGGGCATGAAGAGCAAAACCAAATGCGCAGTTGGCAAAGACATAACCATAGATTATCTGCGCAAAAATTACGATTATGTCATTATCTGCCACGGTGCCCATAAGAATCGCCCGCTCGGAGTGCCCAATGATAAAGCTAAAGGTGTCATATCGGGTCTTGAGTTTTTATCCCAAATCAATTCTGGCAAAAAACCGAAAATCGGTAAAAAAGTTGCCGTTATTGGCGGTGGCAACACGGCAATTGACGCTGCCCGTTCCTGCCTGCGTCTTGGTTTGAAACCGATGATTCTCTACCGACGCACCCGACTGGAAATGCCGGCCGTACCAGATGAAGTCGATGCTTGCGAAGCTGAAGGGATTAGAATTGAGTTCTTGGTTGCCCCGGTTAAAGTGCTTGCGACTAAAAAAGGTAAAGTAACCGGAATTGAACTCATGAGAATGAAACTTGGCAAACCTGATGCATCTGGTCGCAGAAGACCAGTACCAGTAGCCAGGTCAAATTTCAAAATTAAATTAAATGCAATTATTACTGCGATTGGCGAACAAGTCGATTTATCAATCTTAACTCCGGATATTCAGAAAACCGAATGGGGTGTTAAAGTCGACCGACTTGGCAAAACCAATATCACAAATGTCTATGCAATCGGCGATTGCGTGACCGGACCCAAAACCGTGGTTGAAGCGTTAGGTGCCGGTAAAAGAACTGCTTTTCAAATCATTGGTGCCACTGAAAAAATTATCTCCAAAACCGACAAACCGGTTAAATTCACTGACCTGAATCTTGATTATTTTGAACATCAAGATAAAACTAAAATTCCGGAAATCTCGGTTGCCGCTCGTAAGAAAAACTTCAAAGAAGTACACACCGGTTATAATAAAGAAATGGTCTTAAAAGAATCTGAGCGCTGTTTCTCCTGCGGTGTCTGTAATAAATGCGATAACTGTTTTGTCTTGTGTCCGGACCTGTCCGTGATTAAAGATAACGGCGAATATGAATTTGACTATGATTATTGTAAAGGTTGCGGTGTCTGCGCCCATGAATGCCCTCGTAATGCGATTACCATGATTGAAGAATCAAAAGTGGAGGAACAATGAAAAAGGTTATTACTGGTAATCATGCGGTAAGTTACGGTGCCCAGCTCGCCCGTACCCAGGTTATATCCGCTTATCCAATCACTCCCCAAACTCAGGTTGTAGAACTATTATCTGAGTTCTGTGCTTCTGGTAAACTCAAGGCTAAATTCATCAAAGTCGAATCTGAACACTCGGCAATGACTGCCTGTATTGCTGCTTCGCTAACTGGAGTTAGAACTTTCACGGCTACCTCTGCGCATGGCTTGGCATTAATGCACGAAATGTTACATTGGGCAGCCGGCGCCAGAACACCGGTCGTGATGGCTAATATCAACCGGGCAATGGGACCAGGCTGGTCGGTCTGGACTGACCAGAACGACTCGCTGTCACAGCGTGATACCGGCTGGATACAATTATACTGCGAATCCAATCAGGAAGTTTTAGATACCACAATTCAGGCATTCAAAATCGCGGAAAAATTACTACTGCCAGTTATGGTTATCCTTGACGCATTTGTCCTTTCACACACATCCGAACAAGTAGATCTCCCTGAACAATCAGTTGTTGACCAGTTCTTACCCAGATTTGAATTAAAAACTAAATTAGATTTAAGCCATCCCAGTGCATACGGCGGTTTAACCAATCCAGACCATTACTTTGAAATTCGCTATAAAATTCAAAAAGCGCATGAGCAAGCTTTGGCCGTAATTAAATCAGTTAACGATGAATTCAATGAGCTTTTCGGTCGTAAATACGGAGTAATCGAAGCATACCGATGTGATGATGCGAAAGTGATTTTAGTGACTTCGGGCACAATTACCAGTACTGCGCGTGTTGTTATTGATACGATGCGTGAGCAGGGCAGAAAAGTCGGGCTGCTTAAACAGAAATTATTCCGACCCACTCCGACCGAGCAACTTCGCGAAGTTCTTTTTAAAGCACAAAAAATTGCGGTTATCGACCGTAACATTTCGTTCGGACATAGCGGCGTCTTTGCCCAGGAAATAAAATCATCTTTATATGGTCTTGCTGGTGCGCCGCCGGTGTTTGATTACATTATCGGATTAGGGGGACGAGATGTTACTCCGGACGCGATTTACGAAATTATTGATAATACTTTTAAGACCGATGTTCCAAACGAGCCGATTATTTGGCGTGGAGTGAGATTATGAGATGGACAATTAAAGAAAAAGAATTAATGTATCCCGGACATGTTGCCTGTCCCGGCTGCGGCGGTGCCCTGGCGATGCGTCTTGCCTTAAAAGCATTAGGCGAAAAAACTATTGTCGTGCTGCCGGCGTGTTGCTGGACCATTATTGACGGACCGTTTCCAATGCACTCTTTACACGTGCCGGTATTACACACTGCTTTTGAAACTGCTGCGATTGCGGCAACTGGTGTAAAAGCCGGTCTCGATGTTCGGGGTAAAAAAGATATCACAGTTATGGCTTGGGCTGGTGACGGCGGAACGCTTGATATCGGTATCCAGGCATTGTCTGGCGCGGCAGAACGTAATGATGATATTATTTATACTTGTTATGATAATGAAGCGTATATGAATACGGGTATTCAACGCTCCTCGGCAACACCAAAAGGCGCCTGGACAACTACAACGCCCCAGCAAACCCCCAAACTTGAACCGAAAAAGAATATCACTGAAATTATGATTGCCCATCGGATTCCCTATGTGGCTACTGCGACGCTGGCTTACCCAGAAGATCTGATCAATAAGTACAAAAAAGCCCAATCAATTAAAGGCACAAAATTCCTGCATGTCTATGCTCCTTGTCCGACCGGCTGGAAAATGGCGCCTGATTTAATGATTAAAATCTGCCGTCTTGCGGTCGAATCCAACATTTTTCCAATCTATGAGTGTGAAAACGGAATCAATTACACAGTTAATATACAACCGCAAAAAAAACTACCGGTGTTTGAATACTTGAAATTACAAGGCAGATTTTCCCATCTTACGCAAAAAGACATTGATGAAATCCAAAAATCGGTCGATTTTGAACGGCAACTATTATTAAAAAGGGCCGCTAAAAGTTGATCTTTGCGAGTCTGACTTGCAATGTCAGATAAAGAAATTGTGATACGACAACATAATGCAGTCTGGCAGGTGCTGAGCGAAATAGTAAGCTTATTCCTTTTCTTCTTGTTACTATCGGTTCTATATTATAATTATACCGAAGCATTGATTGACTTTCGGATTATCTTGGTTAAATTCTGCCTGATTCTATGGGGACTGTTCGTAATTTTTGGTTACCTGTTTGGAGAATTTTCACCAACGGTGAGCGTCTATTTTGGATTAAATTACCGAACTCAGATTATCTTTTTTGCATCATTTGGTATTTATCTATCAATCTTATTGCTGTCTCGACAGACTTCGATTCCGAGTTTTTTTGCGACAACGACTAATATTTTTTTTCTAATCATAGTCTGGGTTTATTTTAATTTTATAGCCCCGATTATTGGCTTGCTCATCCGCCGCATCTTTCCGGTCTCGGCAATCCTGGTTACAGATGCAAAGCACAAAGAACAGTTATTAAAATGGTGGGGTTATCATATCCAGAAAACCGTTGCCCGCGACCAATTTTCACAATGGTTACACGAGAACAGTAGTACGGTTGGGAAAATTGACCAATATAACATCGTGCTCTTTGACCAATCGAGCTTTCAATCTCATAAGAATCCCGAAGATAAATTCAGTGAATATTTCATGTCAATTCCTGACCAATTTTTTGCTGATTTTATCAACATCAAATCATATCATCTCTTTACCTATCTTACCGGCTTTCACACCTGTGTCTTAAGTAAATATCCGGGGCGCGGCATCCAATACCGACTCAAACGGCTGATCGATTATATAATCTCATTAACCGCTTTTTGCGTCTCCGCGCCATTATTTCTTTTTATCATAACCTGTATCAAACTCGATAGTCCCGGACCAATTTTTTACCGTCATCGCCGCCTCGGAAGAAATATGAAGACATTTGATTTGCTCAAACTTCGGACTATGTATCAAGATGCCGACCAAAGACTGGAACACATCCTTTCTACAAATCCGGCATTGAAACAGGAATTCGCAAAAACTTTCAAACTTAAAAATGACCCCCGTATCACTCGTATCGGTAAAATCTTACGCCAGCTCAGTATTGACGAGCTGCCGCAAATCCTCAATGTCATAATCGGCAATATGAGTCTGGTCGGACCTCGACCAATCATTGAGAAAGAAATATCCTATTACCAGAATTATTCTCTGGAACTATTCCGCGTCTTACCCGGTGTTTCCGGGTTATGGCAGACATCGGGTCGGACCGAAACGACCTATCATAAAAGAGTTGTCTTAGACACTCAGTATGTGCGTTCCTGGTCATTGCTGACCGATTTGAAATTATTACTTAAAACAATACCTGTCGTAATATCCCAAAAAGGAGCCTATTAACTATGATTATTGATAAAATTGACTTGGCAATACTAAGACATCTGGAACGCAGCGGATATTGGTTACCACCTTTAACTGAACAACTATCAATTACTGAAGACCAAATCAAACAGCGACTTCAGAACTTAGAGCAGGGTAAAATAATATCTGATTACCGAGCAACAATATTCATTCCACCATTTTTAGGTGGTGAATGGACTTGGGGCTGTATCCTTGCTACTGCCCAATATCGAGAAAAAACAATCGAGCAAATCCTCAAAAAAGTCACTTTTATTAATGAAATCTGGTTAAACTCGAATTTGCCATCTACGCTTGGCCATAATTTTTCATTGATATTCTATTCCCGAGATTTTGATACTGAAATAAAGTTTATCCAGGAAATACCCGAAATTTCTTATCTTGAAGCATATCGCATTGCGAGCTATTCATTTCCGATTCCGCGAATCTTCTCGAGTGAAGAGATACAATTATTAAAAACTATCTATCATAATCCTACTGCAACCTATGCAAATCTAGCTGAAAAGTGCAAAAAAAACAATGATTGGATAAAAAGTAAAATTGAGAAATTGACTTGGACTCCTCAAAACAAAGACGGAGTAATTTATATCCTGCCCCAAATTGATTACACCAAAATTGAGAACTACAGCCATTGCCATTTTATTGTTGAATCAAAAACCAACCTCCAGCTGATGCTTGATGAATTAAAAATGTCTGGATTTGAATTAGTTGTGAGTCAGCGTCCTTATCAAAACCAGTACGCACAGATTGAGGCTGATATTTGGGGGTTTGGTGATTTCTTAACAAAAAAATCACATCTTGATAGTTTTAAAGAAATCAAAATCAAAGGGATAATCTTTGCCGAAAAAATGCTGGTTGTTTCGAACTGGGTCGCAGATTTATTAAATAAATAGACTGTTATTTCTCATCTATTCCTCAACATGAAGAATCTGGTATAATTTTTACAAAAACCTTTCTTTTTCGGGGTCCATCAAATTCGCAGAAAAAGATTCCCTGCCAGGTTCCGAATAAAATCTCGTTATCTTCAATAAATATGGTGCGGGTTGAACCGATTAATGCGGCTTTTATATGGGCATCCGCATTACCTTCGCTGTGTTGATAACGGTAATTATGCGGAAAAAGACGGTTCAAAACATTGGTAATGTCATCAGCAACGCTTTGGTCATAGTTTTCATTTATCGTAATTGCTGCAGTTGTATGCGGTACATAAATAATAACACTCCCATTTCTGATTTTACTTTTTTGGATAATATTTCGAACTTGGTCAGTTATGTCAATCAGCTCGGTTCGGCGCGTCGTTGATAACTCAATTATCTGATACATATAACTTAGACCTTGAACACAATCTGATATAGTTTCTTTTTAATCATGAATAGATATATACTTGATACCAAGACGACAACTGAACCGGTTATGATAAGCAGATAATGTTTAGTAATAAAATTAGTTAATTGACCAATGATTAAACAAGCAAGTGCAAATGAGATATTCATCAACCATTCGCGGCTGGAAAAGATACGACCTCGAATTTCCTCCGGTACAATTTCGTGCAAAATCGTATCCATCGAAATAAATACCGGTGATAATACTATTCCGGCAATTAATGCCAATGGTATTAATGCGATATAACTATGTAAAACTGGTATTAAAATCGTTACCAGGCCGAGCACAATAAAACTCACCAATATCGTGTAAAACTTATTGACACGGTGACCAATTATGCCAAAACTCATTGAACTTATAACTAATCCAACTGCTCCGATTGCGGCAACAAAACCGACCCCCTTTGTACCCAAACCAAGTCCCATCTTATCAACCGGAGCTTGAATAATCGGTACCACCAGCACAAATGCACACGCCCCGATAATCACCATAATCAAAATACAGGAAAAAACAAATAGAACCGAAGGAGTTTCTTTGATATACCTGAATGCTAATTTTAATTCATTGAAAGTTTTCTTCTCTTGTGTTTTTGCAACTGACAAAACTGTATCTCCACTATTTGGTATAATATTATTTTCGGATTTTATTGGTAAAATTGTTTTATTTTTTCTCTTTACTGCTTTGATTCTTGATGCGATAATTACCAGACCCAAAACTGATATTAAATAAGTCAAGGTATCAATATAGAAACCAGCGCTCCAACTCTGTTGAATGCCGATTTTTTTCCAGATTTGCCAATCAACAATTATACCTCCCAAGAACATTCCAAAGAATGTGGCGATGCGGCCAACTACATTCATAAATGAATTTGCGGCTAATAAACGCTTGCGGGCAACTAAATTAGGAATTATTGACATGCGGGCTGTGTTATAGAATAAACCGAATAAAAAAACTATAAAAGTAACAATATATACCAAAATCAGACTCGCAGTTTTTATTACTAAAAGCGGTATTAATCCCACTAAAACCGCCCGGGTCGTATCACAAAAAATCAATACTTTCAAACGATTCCAACGGTCGACCAAAACGCCTGCAAGAGGACCGATGAGAATGGTTGGCAACGTAATAATAACAGAAAGATAAGAAATTGCTTTGGCACTTTCCCATCCAAGTTTTTCTGAAAAAAACGCAATCATTGCCAACAGTGCCATATAATTAAGTTTATCCCCAAACAATGATATCGATTGCGAGACCCCGAATATCATAAAGTTACGGATTTTTAAGACCGATAAGAACTGACTTTTCGTTTGAGGTATATCTGAAATTGTGGTCGGATTTATGTTATCTGCGTTACCTTGAGAATATTGCGGCTTTACCTGTGAATCTGAAATTACCCTGTGTGAATCTTGTTGGTTTTCGTTGTTCATAAAAATCTTAACATGTTACGCATTTGCTTGTATCATTATGTATCTGAGGGAACCGCATGATTAAATCATAATAGTATTCTTCTACTAATTTTGTAATTTTATCCCATGAATATTCTTGCGCTGTATGACGCCCCACTTCACCTGTCCGGCGGGATAACTCTGCATTAGTTAAAATTTGTATTATCTTGTCCGCAATATCTTTCGGATTACGACTTTGCGTTAAAAGCCCGGTTTTTCCATTTTCTAATATTGATCGATAACCGGGAATATTCGAAGCCACTACTGGTTTACCAGTTGCCATTGCCTCCAACAAAACAATGCCAAAACTTTCATTACCAATGGAAGGTGCACAGAATACATCGCAACTTGCATAATAGCGCGCACGTTTGTCACCTGTTATCAATCCGGCAAAATGAATATTGTCTTTTACTTCTTTTGCAATATAATTTTGATAAGTATAACCCAGTAATCCCTGGCCAACTATAATCAATAATACATTAGGAATCGCTTTTTTGATTATCGGCAATGCTTGTAATAGATATTTTAGACCTTTCCGCGGTTCGAAACGAGCTAAAAACAATATTTTAGGACGGTTATCGGAAAATTTTTCTAATGGTCTGACCTGGGGGTTAAATAACCGTGTATCAATGCCATTCGGGATAACTCGGCATTCAGCCGGAAACAGGTGAAGATTTGAATTAAGTGCTGTGTCTGAAACTGCAATTCGCCCGTGTAGTTTACGATGATACGATAACAGAATTGAATGCGCTAATAAATATTTATAATCTTTGGGATGTCCAGAGTGATAAGTAATAAGATTTATAGTGCGTGAGTGTCTTAAGGCAAGCGTCGGTAAAGTCGGTGCTAATGCACCATGAATATGAATAACATCGAAATTTTCTTTTTGGAAGAATTGCTCAACCTTATCTGATAAACGCCAACCAATCGGCATCTGGGCAAAAGATTTATTAGCACGAATTATTATACCATTGCCAATTCGATAAATAAATTGTTCATCATGCGTTAAAGTATCGGTTGTCAGCATTCTTCCGTTGCCATGTGTAGTTAAAATCTTAACAGTATGACCAAGTGCTCTCAGATTATCGGATAAATTGAAGATGTGCTCAGCAATACCGCCAACATAAGGATAATAGGTATTTGAAACCATGCATATTTTTAACTCACGCTTCATGCTTTCTCGTACTCTATAATTTTCTCTGGTGCGATACCAATCTGACCTAAATCTTTCCTTGTAATCGGTCCGATGATTGCGGCTGAATAGTCCTCAAAATTAAAAAGCTCAATCAGACCATTTACTTCATCAAGTGTCAGTTTATCATACATTGCTAAAGATTCTTCAAGTGTCATAACGGTTTTTGAGTAAAGATATTTTTGACCATTCCGAAGCATTCGCGCGGTTGGATTTTCCATTGCTAAAGTTAACATACCTTTACAATAATTAATTGAACGGGCAAACTCATCCTTAGTTATGCCGTTTTGTTTTAATTTTGCGTTTTCTTCGAAAACTACTCGTAAGGAAATCTCTCGATTTTTTTGATTCGAAATATGATATCCGCCCCAAATCCCGATATCCGAATATAGATCAAGAAACATTTGAATGTAATGTAATATTGCATCCTGTTCGTGTAATCGCTGGTATAATCGTGAGCTTTGGGTGCCGCCGATAATATTATTAAGTACGGTTAATCCATATCTTCGACTATCTGTATATGGAATCGTTAAAAATCCTGCCAAAGTATGGATTTGTTTTATTTCAGGTCGGGATTGAAAAATCAACTTTCGTTCGACTTCATAATTCGGTTTTACCGGTGCCTGCCAATAATCAATATCCAGATATGGCATCTCCAGTGCTGACAATTTATCCAATACCTGAGCGTGTTTGATATTTCCCGCAATGGAAAAACATATTCGTCTATTTGACCGGTTGAATCGATACCAATTAAGTAAATCATCACGCGTGAAGGATGCAACTGTTTTCGGAGTTCCTGCAATTGGAAATGATAAGGGATGGTCAGGAAACATAACTTGCGCTAATAATTCATAGGCATGCTCTCGCGGGTCGTCGTCCGCTTGGGCAATCTCCTGTAAAACTACATTTTTTTCTTTTTCAAGTTCCACGCTATCAAAGGCTGCGTTTCTCAATATTTGAAAAAATATGTTAAAAATATTATCGAACTTCTCGCTTAAAAAATGAAAATAAATTCCGCTTGTCTCTTTGCTCGTAAAACCATCAACAGTTGCGCCTAAAGATTCAGTTATCTTTGCAATATCATTACCTGTTTTGTCAGCAGAACCTTTGAAAATCATATGTTCAGCAAGATGTGTAATACCATTATTAATTGGAGATTCGTAACGACTGCCTGAAGCGATAATAATCCCCATTGATACGGACTTGACCCAATTCAGCTCTTCAGTTATCAAAGTGACCCGCGGGTTAATTTGGGTAATCTGAATATCAGTCATTCCCAAACAATATCATTGGTCACGCACGACATTTTGCGGTCCGCCTGATTTTTTAATTTCGTCCGACTGGTCAACTGGCGCTACATTCACGACCGCGTAGTTTAATGGTAATTGTCGGGTCAACTCATTAATTGTATCAATATCATACTTTTCAAATTGTGCAATAGATTCTTCAATTGTTACAATACGGTTTAAAAGTAACTGGTGTTTTGCATTACGAATCATCCGTGACATCGGGTCTTCACTGCCCAATACTAACAATGATTTACAATAATTTATTGCGCGCTCCAGTTCGCTTTGAGTTACCCCGTGTTCTTTCAATTTTACTGTCTCTTCATAACCACATTCAAAAACACGGGATTGGTTTTTCGGGTCAGATATATAAAAAGCACCCATGAGCCCGATATCAGAATATAAATCTATAAATGAAAAAATCGAATATACCAAACCTTCCTTTTCCCGCACCCGGCTGAATAATCGGGAACTCATACTGCCGCCCCAGATGTTATTTAATAAAATCATACCGTATCGTTCCTCGTCGCAGTATGAAAAAGTAAAATCAGCTGCGGCAGAATACAACTGGTTTAAATCGGCTCGTGTTTTCATAATTCTGACTTTTGGTATATTTATGTCTGGTTTTGTTGTCGAATTGGGTTTTGATGCAATGAGCTGGTTATTTTTAATCTGCAATTTGTCAAGCAATTGGTCATGGTCAATTTTCCCAGCCGCGGAAATACAGACTCGCGAGCAGAGAAATTTTTCGTAGTAATAATCACGCACTGCCCGACTAGATAATTTCTTGACTGAATCAATCGTGCCGCTTATTGGATGTGCCAGCGGGTGTTTGCCAAATAATATTCGGTTAAGCATCTGAAAAACATACTCGTGTGGGATATCCTCACTTTCACTGATTTCATTGAGAACAATGTTTTTTTCTTTTTCAATCAAATCCGGGTCAAATTTCGAGGAAGTAATAATTTCGTCGATGAGACTGGCAATATCATCAAGATTTTTGGCAAAGTAGCGGCAGTAAATACCGCTTGTCTCTTTAGTTGTAAAACCGTCAATTACCGCACCTTTAGCTTCTGCGAACTTTGCGATATCCCCGGCATTTTTCTTATCGGTCCCCTTGAATAACATATGCTCGATAAGATGATTGATACCCTGTTCAGATTCGCTTTCGAATCGGCTACCGCTTGAGAAAAATATTCCGATTGATGCCGACTCGAGATTTGGCATTGTTTCGGTAATAATCGAGAAATTTGGTTTTACTTCAGTAACTTTAATATTTGTCATATTAAATTGTACTGCCAGTCTGTTGAGATATCATTAAAACAAAACGAGTCGGATATCCGGTTACTGTTATGACCGATGTTCGTCAACTAGTTCAGCCTGGCGTTTGGAAAGATTAATCCGTCCCATCTCGTCAATTTCAGTAACTTTGACTCTTATCTGGTCGCCAACTTTAACAACATCAGTGACATTTTTAACCCGATGTTGTGCCAGTTGTGAAATATGGACTAAACCTTCTTTACCTGGTAAAATCTCGACAAAAGCGCCAAAATTCATAATCCGCCTCACCACTCCGTTATAAATTTTGCCGACTTCTACTTCTTCGGTGATTTCAAGCACCCGGGCACGGGCTTGTGCCAGCTGTTCATCGCTCGGCGCGGAAATTGTGACTTCACCGTCATCATCGATATCAATTTCAGCACCGGTCTCTTCAAGGATTTTTCGGATCATCTTACCGCCCGGTCCGATTACGGCACCGATCTTTTCTTTCTTAATCTTAAACGCCACGATTTTCGGCGCATACTGAGATATCGATAAACGGGGCGCTTCGATTGTTTTCGACATTATGCCTAATATCTCATGCCTAATTTTCTCGGCTCGTTCTATCGCTTCTTTTAAAATCGTTACCGGAACACCGGTGATTTTGAGATCGAGTTGAATTGCGGTTATCCCGTCCTTGGTGCCAGCAACCTTGAAATCCATATCACCATAATGGTCTTCAGCCCCGATAATATCTGAAAGAACCACATACTTATCTTGCTCTTTTACTAGTCCCATCGCAATACCGGCAACTCCGTTTTTTATCGGTACCCCTGCATCCATTAACGCTAAAGAAGCACTGCAGACCGTCGCCATTGAAGACGAACCGTTCGATTCCAGAATATCAGATACGACCCGGATTGTATATGGAAACGAATCATTAATTGGTAAAACTGCTGCGATCGCTCTTTCTGCCAAAGCACCATGCCCGATTTCACGCCGTCCTGGTCCGCGCATTGGTTTGACTTCGCCGGTCGCAAAACCCGGGAAATTATAATGAAGCATGAATGACTTTGTATCCTGACGCTCGATATCTTCGACAATCTGCTCATCTGATTTTGTGCCGAGTGTGGTTACTGCTAAAACCTGGGTCTGGCCACGGCTGAATATGGCAGAACCGTGGGTTCTGGGTAAAATACTGATTGCACAGCTAATCGGTCGAATTTCATGAGCGGTGCGACCATCCAAACGGATACCGGTCTTTAAAATTCGCTGTCGCATATCACTTTGAATAACATCATCAACTACATTAATTACTTTTGCCTTGCATTCCGGATAAGTAGGTTCTAATTCTTCAACCAGTTTGCTGATGATTTCATTTATCGTCTCATTCCGTTCGGTTTTTTCCTTAATATTATTGGCTTCGTAGATTAAGTGTGTGCACTTCTCCGTTACGATTTTTGCAAATTCTGCTTCTGCTTCTTGTTTTTCTTTGGAAACCAATTCATCAAGTTCAATTTTTGGTGTCCCCACTGCCGCGACAAGCTCTTCCTGCAATTCGATAATCTTTTTAATCTCCGGTTGGGCATATTCCAGTGCTGCGACTAAATCATCATTACTGATTTCTTTTGCCCCGCCTTCAAGCATGACAATCGAATCTTTGGTGCCGGTGACAATCAAATTTAATTGTGCCCGGTCCTGCTCTGAAAGCAACGGATTAATTACAAACTTGTCGTCAATTTTCGCCACTCGCACCGCTCCAATTGGTATCGCAAAGGGAATCTCGGAAATCAAAAGTGCGGCCGAAGCGCCGATAATACCCAAAAAGTCGCCTTCGTTTTCCAAATCACTGGAAAGTAAAGAACCGACAATCTGGGTATCATTGCGATATTGTTTGGGAAATAAAGGTCGAATCGGACGGTCAACCATTCGCGATATTAAGATTTCTTTGTCTCGTGGTTTGCCTTCCCGTTTAAAAAATCCGCCCGGTATCTTACCCGCGGCATAAGTCGGCTCCCGGTAATCAACTGTTAAGGGTAAAAAATCCTGCTCCGCGCCTAATTCTTTTTTATACACAACGCTTACTAAAACAACTGTATCACCATAACGGACTAAGACTGAACCGGCAGCTTGCCGTGCTAAGAGACCGGTTTCCAGACTTAACTGCCGCTGGTTGAGTTCAAGCTCGACTTTTTTCATAAGCCACGCAGATTCAGGTTTGCGACAATTTTCTTATAGCGGTCTTTATGGTATTCAAACAAATAGTTGAGATGGCGACGGCGTTCATTTACCATTTTAATAAGACCGCGTCTTGAATGTTTATCTTTGGGATGAACTTTCAAATGGTCGGTTAATAATTTAATCCGTTCGGTCAGAATCACAATCTGGACTTCTGGCGAACCGGTGTCTTTTTCATGAAGCTTATAATCGTTTATGAGCTTGCTCTTTAATTCTTTCGTCAATGTCATAATGCCTCCGCAATAATTCCTACCTTCTCACCTCGCTTTGGAGTAAGCCAAACGAGTGGTGATAACTATTGCCTAAATGTCTTTCTATAAAGAAAACCAATCAAAACAGATTAAGTTTTCTATTCATAACTTTACATAAAAATTTAAGTTTGTCAACCCTTTATGTAATATTTTTTTTATTACTTATTAGACTGCTCATCACAGTATATCGGTTTAATAAAAAAATTTGGGGCTATTTATATTAATTCTTAATATATAATATTAATCAATATCTGACAAAAACAGCTATATTGTAATTTTTCCTTGACTTAGAGAAAAATTACTTTATAATAGAAAGAAGCAACCACGGATAATTGTAATTTAACCGATTCACAATTATTTTAAGGTTAAATTGTATTCGTGGCAGAAAATTTATACGATTATGACAAAGAAGATATTACCGGCATTGTTAGAAGTAATCAGGCAAACCGTGACGGCTTGCGGTGTTGACTTGTATGACCTTGAATTTAAAGGCAAAGTCTTACAGGTGTTTATTACCGCACCAGCAAAGGTTACGGTTGATACTTGTGCTAAAGTATCGCAAGCACTATCTCTGGAATTGGACATGCAAAATTTAATACCAACCCGGTATTTTTTAGAAGTTTCATCACCGGGTCTGGAACGGAAACTTCGTAATGCTGACGATTTTCAGGCATCAATCGGACAGACGGTTGCAGTGAAAACCAGAAACGGTAAGTTTGTCGGTAAAACTATATCTGTAAATGATAACGGCATAATCCTGCTTAATATAACCGGTTCCTGCGCCAAGCCGGGTAGTGAACAATTTATCTCATTTAAAGATATCAATTCAGCACGGATAACTGTAACGAATCAGGAATTATTTGATGAATCAAAAAAATTACATAAAGACTAAGTTTATTAGCTGGCGGCCGTTATTTATCGGCAATGTCATTAATTAGAGGAGTCTATGAATAATAAAGAAATTTCTAATCTGGTTACGCAGATTGCCCGTATTCGCAATGTTGACATAACCTATGTTATTGAAACTTTAAAAATGGCTATAATTGAAGGATTAAAACGCCGGTTTGGCAAGGATACCCAGGTCGAAGTCGAAATCAATCCTGATGCGACTCAAATAAATGTCTTTTTAATCAAACAGGTTGTTGATACAGTGCTCAATCCGGCGACCGAAATCGCCAAAGACGAAGCACAAAAAATCAGTAATGAAACAACCGTCGGTGGCTCGGTGCGGATTTTAATTCCGCTTGCAGAGATTGGTCGCAGCGCAATCCGTAAAGCATCTGACGAGTTGGTCTTGAAACTTCGTGAAGCCGAGCGCAATAAACTTTTTGATGAGTATAATCGCAAGCGTGGGGAAATTATCTCGGGTACGGTCTCAAAAATCGGTAAAGACGAAATCGCGGTTAATATCGGATTAACCGAGGCGATCTTAGCCAACCGCGACCAGTTAAAAACCGACCATTACCGCCAGGGTGCGCCGATTAAAGCCATCGTCTATCGGGTTGAAAAAACCCCGATCGGACCGCGTATCTTTTTGTCTCGTACTCATAATGATTTCTTAAAAAAATTAATGACCAAAGAAGTCCCGGAAATAAGAGAAGGAATTGTTGAAATCAAAGTCATTGCGCGCGCGCCTGGTTTTCGCGCTAAAGTTGCGGTCTCGACCAATGACGAAAAAGTTGACCCGGTCGGTGCCTGTGTTGGTTATCGTAAATCAAGAATTCAGAATATTATCAAAGAACTTTCCGGGGAAAAAATTGACATTGTGCTGTACAGCAAAGATGTCATCACTTTTATCAACCGTTCTCTGGCACCGGCAAAGGTAAAAGAAGTTTTTAAAGAAGGCGACAGCTATTTTGTGATCGTACCAGACGAAGACTTTTCCATCGCGATTGGTAAAAAAGGCCAGAATGTCTGGCTTGCCGGCAATCTGGTCGGTACCCGTCTTGAAGTACTCAAAGTGTCTGACTATAAAAATCGGTTGATGATAAATAAAGCAAAGACCGTGCCGATTAAAGACTTAGAGCTTTCAGAGGAAGAAATAACCAAACTGCAGGATGCCCAGATTACCACTGCTTTTGATATTCTTAATATTCCGACTGAACAGTTGGCAAATGTTACTAATTATGAAGTTGAAAAAATCGAAGAGTTAAAGTCTATTATAAAAGAAAGATTATGGAGCGAGTAAAAAACAACGAACCTGAATCAAATTCAGGTCGGGTCCGCAAACGAACCAAGTCCAAGCCGACGGTTGATGATAGCGCTATTAAGGATAACGCCAAACCGTCCGCTCACGACAAGGTTCATACGGAAAAAGCAGACGCTCCGACAAAGAAAAAATCGTCTCGAACCGGAGATAAATCTGCTAAAAAGACTCGCGTAACAAAAGCCAAAACCAAAACCGTAAAGGTAAAAACACCGTCCGCCAAAACCCGAAGAAAAACTAAATCAGAAATACCGGCTCAAACACCCGAACCTGCTGTTGACACCACAAGCTTGCCGACCGCCCAAACCGAAATAAAACCAAAGGTTGAAGATCAGATTGAATCGGCTCAAACACAGAAACCGATTCCCGAAACAGAAACACCAACTGCCCAGGTCCAACCGCCGGTATCAGAAGAACCTAAGCCAGCCAAACCCGAGCCTGAAAAAAAAGTCAGCCCAATCACCCCGAAAATTCAACCCCCGCCATCAAGAGGTGAAATCAGCGAATTAAAAGTTTTTGAAGCAGCTAAGCAACTCAATCTCTCCAGCGAAGCATTTGTTTCCATTCTTAAAGAACTGGGATTTACGCCCCGCGGTTATACTGCCCATGTTACCAAAACCGAATACGAAAGCATCAAGGAACGGCTCCGTCAGGAAAAATCGGCATTCAAAGAATCATTCCGCAAAAAAGCGTCGCCCACCATATCAACCCAACCGACAACAAAGCAGCCGAGCATTGAAATTCAGAAAACGATCAAACGGACCATGGTTAAAATTGAACATCGGGAAATTAAACATCGCCACCATTTTGAAAAAAGCACTGAAACCCAAATTCAAATTGAAAAGAAAAAAGTAAAAGTAGCACCCTATATCAGTGTTGCTGAACTGGCGCATCTTTTTAATATGTCACCGGTCGAAATCATCAAGAAATGCATTAGTCTTGGTTTACTGGCAACCGTTAATCAGCGTCTCGACCCGGATACAATCATGCTCCTTGCCGACGAACTCAATCTGCAGATCGAAATCGAAGAAGAAGTTGCTTCTGCACCTATTAGCGGTGAATTAGAAGAACGGCCGCCGGTTGTGGTTGTGATGGGACATGTTGACCACGGCAAAACATCGCTGCTCGATTATATCCGAAAAACTAAAGTTGCTGAAAAAGAACACGGCAAAATAACCCAGCATACTGGCGCTTATGTCGTAACTTATAAAACCAAGAACATAACATTCTTAGATACTCCAGGTCATGTTGCGTTTACCGCAATGCGCGCCCGGGGTGCGCAGATTACTGATATCGCAGTATTGGTTATTGCTGCCGATGACAGCATCATGCCTCAAACCATTGAAGCACTGAATCACGCCCGCGCGGCCGGAATTCCGATTATTGTTGCGATAACCAAATGTGACCTTGCCAATACCAATCCGGAAATGGTTAAAAGCCAACTCGCTCAGCAGGGATTACGGGTTGAGGGATATGGCGGCGATACGCTCTGTGTCTGCACTTCGGTCCGGACCGGTATCGGCATTGAAGATTTGTTAGAAGCAATTCTGCTCTTGAGCGAAGAATTAAAACTGCAGAGCGTTTCTTCTGGTCCGGCTAAAGGAGTTGTTATCGAAACCCATACTGAACGCGGACGCGGTAATATGATCACGGTCTTAGTCCAGCATGGTATTTTAAAACGGGGCGATTCATTTGTAACCGGTAGTTTTTTTGGCCGAGTCCGTGACCTGCTAAATGAAAATTTCACGCGACTCGATAAAGCTTCTCCTTCTTTCCCGGTTCAGGTTTTAGGTAGTTCAGGACTGCCCGAAGCTGGTGAACGGTTTGAAATTGTTACTGATGAACGAATTGCTCGTGAAATCGCAACCCGCCACGCCTTAATGAAGCGGGATATGCGTCTAAAATCGAGTGAAATGGCAAAAATTGGCTTGGAACAATTACAGCAGAAAATTCTCGACGGTACGGTCAAAGAACTGAAAATCGTTCTCAAAGCCGATACTTTTGGTTCGGCTGAAGCATTAAAAGAATCATTAGAAGGTTTATCATTAGACGAAGTTTTTGTAAGAGTAATCCATTTCGGTATCGGTCAGATTACTACCTCAGATGTATTATTGGCACAGGCTTCTCAAGCAGTAATTGTTGGTTATCATGTCACTGCTTTGGCAGATGCGGTCAAATCTGCTGAACGCCAGGGCGTGGAAATCAGATTTTATCGGATTATTTATGCCGCGATTGATGATATCCGGGCTGCGATGCTGGGCTTGTTAGAACCTGAAGAAAAAGAAGTCGTCATTGGCAAAGCTGAGGTCAGACAAGTGTTTGTCATTCCCAGAACCGGCACGATTGCCGGTAGTTATGTTACTGAAGGTAAAATTGTCCGTAATGCGCTGGCACGGGTCATACGCCAGGGCAAAGAAATTATCAAAAGTAAAATTGGTTCTTTAAAGAGATTTAAAGAAGATGTCAAAGAAGTCGAATCCGGCTATGAATGCGGTATTGGCGTTGATAATGCCACTGATATTCAGCCCCAGGATATAATCGAAGTCTATAAAATCGAAGAAATCGCCCGGGCTCCATCAAGCTCTGAATCAACAGAAAAATAATAGAACAGATTTTACTACCAATGGCACAAAGGAAACGAATTACACAAATAATAAACCTTTTTTATATTAGTGATATTCGAATAATTCGTGCTGTTCGTGGTTATATTCTTTGATGATTCAATGCCGGTCGGACTTTTAGTTATTGATTGCTTATTTGAAAATGGTTTGTCTTTAAAAGACAAACGAAGAATCTTATTAAGCATAACCCGGCGCCTGCGTGACAATTTCAATATCTCGGTCGCTGAAACAAAACATCAGGATTTATGGCAGCGCTCTGAACTCTCAATCGCATTAGTCAATACTGATTACAAACTGATTGAACGAAATTACGAACGCATAATTGAATTTATTAGTAAAGACCGCAGAATTACTGTTTTAAATTATGAAACAACATCCTTATATTAAAAACTTGACGCAGATTAAAACGATACTTGCCAATGCATTAAAAGAAGATATAGGGTCGGGTGATATTACTGCTAAATTAACAATACCTATCCAACAAAAAGCCCAAGCCCAGATTATTGCCAAACAAAATGGCGTGTTAGCAGGCAGTGCTTTCATCAAGATGTTATTTATCCGACTCGACCCTGAAACAAAAATCAAGTTTCTTGTCAAAGAAGGCAATTACTTTAACAAAGGCGCTAAAATTGCTGTGATTAATGGAAAAACAAGAATATTATTGACTGGCGAACGGACTGCTTTAAATATCTTATGCCGATTATCCGGCATTGCCACTTTAACCAGAAAATTCGTTGACCAAATTGCCCATACCAGCGCAAAAATACTTGATACCCGCAAGACCACTCCCAATTTAAGAATTCTTGAAAAATATGCCGTTAAAATTGGTGGCGGTTATAATCACCGTTTTGGTTTATACGATATGATACTTATTAAAGACAATCATATCAAAGCAGCTGGCGGAATTATCAATGCGATTATTCAAGCTCAAAAGGGACTGAAAGTAATAGAAGTCGAAACAAAAAATCTTGCTGAAGTCAAACAAGCATTATCGCTTAAAGTTCCAATTATTATGCTCGATAATATGAGTCTTAACCAAATCAGACAAGCTGTAAAATTAGTAAAAGGCAAAGCAAAACTCGAAGTTTCAGGCGGAGTCAATCTCAAAACTGTAAAGAAAATTGCCGAAACTGGTGTTGACTATATCTCAGTCGGTGCTATAACCCATTCTGCCCCAATCATTGATTTGTCAATGAAGATAGTGAATTAGCAGGTCAACTGCTTTTTCACATCTAATATTCAATAAAGCATCTAATATTTTATTTTCCGAGTGGCAAACCATAATCCGTTATCGGCTATGGGACCAGATATGGGTTCAAAAACTTATCCGTGTACGAGCGCGAATATGGGGTCGGCGACACAAGATATTGATAAAGATAAACCGAAGTATATTCGTAACCATGTACTGAACTATGTTTTCATGGCAAATCAGAATTCAGATTTATATTAGGTTTGAGTATTCAACGCATTATTAAACACTTATTTCACGACATACCCATATCTGAAAACGACTCAGGGGGCTGTACCATCAAAAGAGGAGTTTTTAGTGGTTAGTTGTTGGTTGTTAGTGATATACAAGAAAAATTGGGTTAACAAAAACATTAGTTTAAACTAATGTTTGTTACAATAAACACCTGCACCTATTCTCAAAAAAGCGGAGATAAACTATGACTCAAATGTTTATTTTAATACAATATCATGAATAGGTGCGGGGT
>JAGXRL010000001.1 GCA_018335915.1 Candidatus Latescibacterota bacterium | reverse complement strand
AAAACTAATGATAAGTCTGGATAGTGCAATTGAAAATACTTATAAGAAAATACGAATCGGCGCAAAATTATCCGATGCGGTAAATGCAATAAAGATAGCCCAAAAATTCGTAATTCTGGATTCAATAAATTTTACATTACAGGAATTGAATGCGTCAGCAAAAGAGATTAAAGCGATTGGCAAGCTTGCACATAAATTACAGATTAAATCAATTAATTTTCTGGGTTTGAAGCCGAATGCTGCCTGCGCAACCAATACTCGGCTCGTGGCAAACTTTGATAAACTGTTTCGGGAAATTACTAATATCGGTGATAAGTATAAGATTAATGTGAAAGTTGATGAGCCGTTTTACAAGCCGTGGCTTGTAAATTCCAAATTCCAAATTCCAAATTCCAAATTCAGCAAGCAAGGACCGATTGTGGCAGATGAGAAATCGGGCTGTATTTTCGGTGAATATTTGTTTATCGAACCAGACGGCACAACCAAACCATGCAGTTTTTCGCCGTTAAGTTTTCAAGAGATTGGATTTGATGTGATTAAGAAAATCCAGAATAAAAGAAATCGGAAAGGGAAATGCGGTCAATGTAGGTATCAGTCAGAGTGCGGCGGATGCCGGGTCAGAACATATACTCTGACTGGTGATTGGCTTGCCAGCGACCCGTATTGCCCATTATGAAGAAAAATCAAATATCAAATATCAAAAATCAAAATGACAAATCAAAATTCAAAATGACATTTGTGTCTTCGCTTCGCGGGGATTCTTCGAACGCGTGTGTATTCGTGGTAAAAAATAGTATTTTATGAAATCAGTGGTTACAAAAAAAATAATAGGAATTGACCCGGGGACTAAGAGTTTTGATATTCTGGGTATCGAGTTTACAAAAGATAAAGAAAAGATTTTTCTTGATAAATCGATTCCATCTGAACAGGTAGCAATGAATCCGGAGATTTTATTGTCAGAAATAAAGCCATATTTGCCAGTCGATGCAATAATCGGTCCGTCAGGTTATGGTCTGCCAATAACTAAATTAGACGAAGCCGGTGAAGCAGAACTAAGCCAGATGTTGCCGATTGAAGGTGGGCAAACTGGTGGCGTTTCGGTCAATGAAGGAATCAAGCGGTTATTCCGAAAAATGAAAGAGATGGGTTTACCGGTTTATTTTACGCCAGGTGTAATTCATTTGCCGACCGTGCCTGAATACCGCAAATTAAATCATATGGATATGGGCACAGCAGATAAATTATGCTGTGTTGTTCTGGCAATAAAAGACCAGATGCAACGATTGAAAATAAAAGCAAATCAGACTTCGTTTGTTTTGTTAGAAATGGGATATGGTTTTACTTCATGTATAGCAGTAAAAGACGGGCAGGTGATTGACGGATTGGGCGGCACACTCGGATTCCCCGGATTTTTAGGCACTGGTCATATTGATGGCGAACTTGCAATTAGAATGGGTAAATCTCCGCAAGGTATATTATTTACCGGCGGCGCATCAAGTATTGCTAAAAAACCAATAAAGAATATATCAGAACTGCTTAAGTATAAACAAGTATTCTCTTTGTTGACCGAAAGTGCGATTAAAGATATTGCGTGTATGTTAGTGAGTCATTCTAAACCAAAAGAGATAATTTTATCAGGTAGATTATGCCGGGAACAGGTTATTTATTATGAACTTAAGAAACAGATAAAAAAACAATTTCCGAAAACAATAATCAGCCGGGTAAAACGAACCGCGAAAATTGCTAAAGAAGCGACTGAAGGGGCAGTTATTTTAGGTGCTGGAATATTGGGAGTGAAATATACTGATATATATAATTCACTAAAGGTTGAAAAGGCAAAAGGAACGATGTATGATTATATAAATATAGCAAATATCAAAAATCAAATATCAAAATGAAACTCCGAAATTACATAGAAAGAAAAACCACGAATTAACACTAATGGACACTAATTTTTATATTAATTATTTCGTGTTTATTCGTGTGCATTCGTGGTTAAAGGTTTAAAAGTGGGAAGAATTTTAGCAATAGATTTTGGGAAAAAACATATTGGTCTTGCCGTATCAGACGAGACGAAAACTATTGCCACTGGACTGGATACGCTTAGTTATCATAATAAAAAAGAAGTGATTGAAAAACTAAAACAGATAGTAAAGGATAAAGAAGTAGAAAAAATTGTGCTCGGTTATCCGATTTCAATGTCGGGTAAAATTACGAAAATCGGTCTGGAGGTACTGGAATTCAAAAAGTTCTTAGAACAAAATCTATCTCTAAAAATTGAATTGCTTGACGAGCGGCTCACCACAGAAATATCCAAGCGCATTGTTGAGCAGGTGCGAAGAAAACCGACTCCGCCCAAAGCATTATTAGATAAATTATCTGCGATTATCATGCTGCAGGATTATCTGAGCCAGATTAAGAAATGAACTATAAGAATATTTTGTATTGGCTGGTGCTAATAATTATCTGTTTACAGATTTCGTGTGGAAAGCAGGACTCAAACGGACAAGCATATCAGAAAGTAATTATATATCCGCAGGAAACCGCATCGCAGGTTGCTTTGAAATTGCAGGATAACGGCATTATTAAAAATCCGCAGACTTTTCTGTTCTGGGCAAGAGTGCTTGGTTATGACAAAAAGATAAAGTCGGGCCGCTACCGATTTGCATCCAATTCAAGGGTTTTAGATATTCTGAAAGCATTGAGCCGGGGTGGTGAAAACCGGGCATTAATCACGATTCCAGAAGGTTATTCAATCAAGCAGATTGGACAGTTATTAGAAAATGAAGGGATTTGCGCACAGACCGCATTTGTCAAGGCATGTGCCGATAAGACTCTGCTCGCATCTTTGAATATATTCAGTGCAAATGCCGAAGGTTACCTGTTTCCAGATTCATACGATTTTACCATCGACTTAGAGCCAAAACAGGTTATCGAAAGAATGGTGAGGCGGTTCTGGCAAATTTTTAGTGAGATATCTGAAACAAGGAGTTTTAAATCAATAGATACGATTGTTAAAATCGCATCATTAGTGGAAAAAGAAGCAAAACTGGATGCAGAACGACCAATAATTGCATCCGTATTTTATAACCGACTTAAAGTAAAAATGCCTTTACAATCCTGCGCCACTGTGCAGTATATTCTGCCCAATCATAAAGAAGTTTTGAGTATTGAAGATACGAAAATCGATTCGCCATATAACACTTATCTGTATCCGGGATTACCGCCAACCCCGATATGCAATCCTGGTAAAGCAGCGCTCATTGCCGCAATCAAACCCACCCAAACCAAATATCTTTACTTTGCAGTTGCCCAAAACGGGTCACACCATTTTTCACAAAACTTTGCCGAACATCAAAATTTTTTAAGAAAGAGAAATAATCACTAAAATACTTATCAATCAATAAGATTGTAGTTTAATTGAACTTGTCCCGCACCTATTTTGAGATTGTATGAGTAGAATTATAGAATTTAGGGTAACTTAATTGCATTGTCGAATAGGTGCGGGATTGACAACCTATTAAATCTCAATTAAGATAATAGTTAAAAATGAAGAGAACACGAATAACACTAATGTACGAATATCACAAATGTGGTTTTTGTTATTTAAATTTTTTATTCGTGTAATTTGAAAAATGGACTTGGTCTCGCTTTGCATAGCGTGAGATTCGTGCCCGCTTCGACTCGATTATTGAAGTCGAATCGAGGCGAGGTAAATAAATATGAAAAACTATATACCGCGCAAATATTCGCGAACTTCGACATATAAAAGCAGTTCCAGTTATGTGCCATATACTGCTTATTTAAGTAAAATTCGCAGCGGTATAATCGAGCCGGTTTATATTCTGTTTGGACAGGAACATCCGGGCAAGAATGAATTTATTGCCGAGTTGAAAACAACTGATGATTATAAGGTCGAAGAATTTGCCATGCCCGATACGACGGCAATGGTCAATGAGACGGTCAATAATTTTTTGAGTAAAGTCTTTACTCCATCACTTTGGGGCGATAAAATGCTCTTGATTGTATATGATTTTCAGAATATACCTGTTAATCCGAAGAAAGAGTCATCAATAATATCGCAGAAGCAAATTCTTGACCGTTTGGCAAAGATACCCAAAGATTATTTTGCGAGAATTGTGATAGAATGCAAATACAGCAAGGCATTACAGGAAGTATTTGCCAAATATGAGTTGACTTTGGTTAATTTTTTCCAGCCCGAACAGAGCGTGTTTGTGCAGCATATATGTGAGATAGCAAAATCGATGGGACTGGTTATTGATACTGAATCGGCAAAAACTCTGATTGATTTAATTGGTACTGATTTTGCGGCAATCAATCAGGAACTCCAGAAGTTGAAAACTTATCTCGGCTCGAAAACGCGAATCACGCAAGACATTGTGCTTGATGCCTGCGGTTTTTCCCGTGAAAGTAGTATTGAAGATTTGGTGCAATCCGCATATAATCGGGATGCTAAAAGGTCAATTACCGACCTGTTCAGATTGCATAATGATTATGTGGCACCAGTTATGATTGTCGGTTATCTTGCCAATGCCGGTTTTCAGATATTGCAGATAGCATTGGGTGCGGGACGAAATTCAGCCGGTTTTGAACGAATCGGACAGAAACGGTTTGACGCATTGTTAAGGCAAAGCCGCAGCTGGCAGGCAAAAGAACTGAGCGGTTTTCTGTTAGAGTTGTCAAAGATTGATAAAAAGATTAAGACCGGCTATCCTGAGCCGTATGTGTTACTCGAAAGTCTGTTAATAAAATCAGGAAGAAATTAAATTGAGCCACGAATGAACACTAATGAACACGAATGAGTACAAATTATCTTTATTATTTATGAACTATGAATAAACACTAATGAATATGAAAAAGTATATAGGAAAATTAAAAAAAGAATTAGTGTGTATTCGTGTCAATTCGTGGCAAAGAAAAGGATGAGTGTATAATGGAAAGTTTTAGAGAAATAGAAAAAGAGATGCAGAAATTCTGGGAAGAACGTGGTATTTTCAAAACTCGCCAGAATCCACAAAATAAATATTTTATTCTGGATATGTTTCCATATCCATCTGGTGATTTGCATATCGGGCATTCGAGAAATTATACGATTGGCGATACGGTGACGCGCTTCAAAAAGATACGCGGGTTTGATGTCCTGCATACTTTTGGCTGGGATGCGTTTGGTCTGCCCGCTGAAAACGCAGCGATTATTCATAAAATTCACCCGGAAGAATGGACCCGGCAAAATATCGAGATTTCGAAAAAACATCTGATTGAGCTGGGTATTGCATTTGACTGGGATGCAGAAACTGCGACCTGTGACCCGGAATTTTACCGCTGGAATCAGTATTTCTTTATTAAATTCTATGAACGTAAAAACGAACGAGATGAAAGGTTAGTATATCGTAAACAATCATGGGTAAATTGGTGTCCAAATTGTCAGACCGTGCTCGCAAATGAACAAGTAAAAGATGGTCGTTGTTGGCGCTCAACATGTAATGCGGTAATAGGAAAACGATTAATGTATCAATGGTACTTCAGGATTACCGATTATGCGAAAAAATTACTAGATGGATTAAAACAACTAAAAAATTGGCCAGAGCCTGTGAAGATAATGCAGGAGAACTGGATTGGCAGAAGCCAAGGCGTGGAAGTTAATTTTACTCTGGAAGATGGTACTACAGTGCCGATATTCACAACCCGTCCTGATACTTTATATGGTGTAACCTTTTTAGCGTTGGCACCTGATGCGCCTTTAGTTTTAAAATTGCTTGCTCAAAGTGTATACTTAACAAAATACACACGTGAAGAACAAGATCGATACAAACGAGAGATAGAAAGTTATGTTGCAAAAACTTTGATGAAATCGGAAATTGAGCGCGCCGGTACCGAAACAGAAAAAACTGGAGTGTTTACAGGTCTATACGCGATTAATCCTTTGAATAATGAACGAATACCGGTTTATGTTGCGGATTTTGTGCTGGCATCTTATGGGACTGGTATGATTATGGCAGTGCCAGGACATGACCAGAGGGATTTTGAGTTTGCCAAAAAATATAATATTCTGATTAAAGTTGTGATCAACCCTTCCGGTGTTACATTAGACCCCAAGACAATGGATAAAGCATATATTGATGAAGGCGTTATGACCAATTCTGGACAATTTGACGGACTGAATAATATCGAAGGTATTGAAAAAGTTACTGATTATCTGGAAGCAAAAGAACTCGGTAAGCGAACGGTCAACTATCGTTTGAAAGACTGGCTCATTTCTCGCCAGCGTTATTGGGGAACGCCAATACCAATGATTCACTGCGAAAAGTGCGGGATTGTGCCAGTCCCGGAAAAAGATTTACCTGTGCTATTGCCGAAAAATGTCAAAGACTATCAGCCCAAAGGTAAATCAGTGCTTGAAGGTGTACCTGAATTTATCAATACGACTTGCCCTAAATGCGAAGGCAAAGCAAGACGCGACCCGGACACGATGGATACATTTGTGGATTCGTCCTGGTATTTTTTACGGTACACTGACCCAAAAAATGACAAGATTCCGTTTGACCCAAACCGGACCAATCAGTGGATGCCCATAGACGAATATGTCGGCGGGATTGAACATGCAACCGGTCATCTGATTTATTTTCGGTTCTTTACCAAAGTTTTGCATGATATGGGAATGCTCAAATGTGATGAGCCGTGTCATATTTTGCATACGCACGGCATGGTAAAAATGGATGGTATTACTATGTCCAGTTCAAAACGGCACGGTGTCTGGCTTGGTGATTTCTTAAAAGAGCACGGAGCAGATGTGTGTAAACTGGCTGTCTTGTTTGCGGCACCACCTGAAAAAGAGATTGACTGGACCAATGATTTGGTTGTCGGTGTTTCCCGTTTCCTAAGCCGAATCAAAGCATTGTATGAAAATAATACGCCGATATTCAATTTGCCTTCTAACAACCAACAACTAACAACGAACAACCCAGAGGAACAAAGATTGTACATCCGCTTGAATCAGACCATCAAGAAAGTGATTGATGATTCAGAAAAGATTCAATACAACACGGCGATTGCTGCTCTGATGGAATTTTTGAATGATTTGACCGGATTTGAAAATAAACAGAGTGAAATTTACCAATACTCATTGGGTGTGATGATAAAACTCCTGGCACCATTTGCACCGCATATTTCTGAATATCTCTGGTTGAAATTCTCGGGTAAGAAACACAGTGTGTTTGAAGAAACCTTGCCTGAACCAGATAAGTCGGCATTGACTTTTACGACAATCACGATTCCAATTCAGATTCAGGGCAAACTCCGCTCTAAAATCGAAGTTGCCCAGGGTACTTCTGAAGACGAGATTAAAAGACTTGCTCAGGAAGACGACAAAGTAAAGAAATATACAGAAGGAAAAACTATTAAGCAGATTATCTATGTGCCAAATCGGTTGATTAATATTGTCATTTAAAATCGGTTTGAGCTTTGAGATTGTGTTTTAGGTGTTATCCTAAATATATACTTAAAAGTTATCTTTTTATTGAACTATTTTTTTCTCTAATTTACTAAAAACCAACGACTAACATCAAAAAACTTGCTTAGACAGGGGAGTGCTCCCTGAGTCGGTGTTTAACTGGATTGAAAAGTGAAATGTAAATCAGGTTTAGAATGAAATATAAGCATCTAAATAACTGTGTCGATTCGAGCGTGGAAACGATATTTAATGGACATCTGGATTCAATACTAAATCAAAGACGACCGAGAACACGGAGATGAAGACGAGAAAGGGGATAAGGGTGAAATGGGAAGAGAAATGGGGATGGGAAGCGGGTTAAGCAAATTCAAATATCAAAAATCAAAATGCAAAATTATTTGGATGTCATTGCGTTATACGAAGTGCCACGAACGAAGTGAAGTGACGGTAAGCGTGTCAATCTTCGTCATTTGTCATGCTGAACTTGATTCAGCATCTCTATTTTTAACCACAGGTGAACACAGATGAACACCGATAGAATAATATCGCCCAAATGTCATTACGAGCGTCAGCAAAACAATCTCTAATATAGTCATTCTGAATTTATTTCAGAATCTACAATTAATTTCAATAAATTTCTACGAGTTTCTATAAATGTCAGCTTTGTATATTTCTATAAGGTTTCAATTTTTACTCTTGACATTTAAGGAATTAGAATTAGTATAAACATATAGAAAAATTATAATGAAGATATATAGATATTTTTGGAGGCAATATGTATAAAAATGTTTTATTTATAATTACCATACTATTATTAATAGGATGTACTACAAAATTTGTAATGATACATGGAGTTCCCAAAAGCCCCACATTTGTAATTATTCCGAATAATTTTAGTGAAGCAGACTTATCATTTGCTAATTTAATAACTGAAGCATTGATTGCAAATGGAATAAGAGTACTTGAGCGACCGGTTATGCTTTCAAGAAGTATTGAATCTGAAAAATCTGCTGATGCTGGAGGATTATTATGGTCTCCTGGCACCGGATTAGGTATTGCATCTGGAGGTTCAAAAGGTAATGAGAAGATAAGGGAATTTAGTGACCCAATTGAAGTTTTACAGTTAGCAGATGCTGATTATGTTATATATGTTCAGGAAAAAGGGAATTGGGTAAAAATGATACATAGAGCAACAAAGCAAGTTATTTTTGTAGGTTCAATGAGAACTAATGAACCACCAATTGAAATATTTAAAAAATTATTTAAAAAGATGGAAGTTATTGATTGAATTTTATTTGTACATTTTAAGATTTTTTCATAATATATCTGAAATTAATTATTGAACCGATTCTAATTTTAACATAGTCTAAAAATTATATGAAACTTGATAAATTTACACGGAAAACTGTTGAAGCATTGGAATTAGCTCAGAATACGGCTGGTGAATATAATCATCAGGAACTGAGCTTATTTCATATTCTGTATGCTTTGCTCACGCAGGAAGACTCATTAGTCCAGCAGATTTTAAGTAAGATTAATATTCCAGTTGCAGATTTGCAAGCACGAGTTAAAAGCGAATTGTCCAAACTGCCGAGCGTAGAAGGTTCAGGTCAGTTATATCTTTCCAAAGAAGTCAATACCCTGCTTATTGATGCAGAAAAAGAAGCGAAAAAGATGGGTGATGAGTTTGTTGCGACCGAACATATTCTGCTCGCTATGTGTAAATTACGCTCTGGAACATTGAGTAATCTATTTAAGGAATTTAGTATTTCAGAAGACAAGATATTAAGTGTGTTAAAGTCAATTCGTGGCAATCAGCGGATTACTGACCCGGAAGCAGAAACGACTTACCAGGCATTAGCAAAATTTTCCCGTGATGTTACAGAATTGGCAAAACAAGGTAAATTAGACCCGGTCATTGGCAGAGATGATGAAATCAGACGAGTAATTCAAGTCTTATCCCGAAGAACTAAAAATAATCCAGTCTTAATCGGTGAGGCAGGTGTTGGCAAAACTGCAATTGTTGAAGGATTAGCGCAAAGGATTATCAGGGGAGATGTGCCAGAGAGTTTACAAGAGCGTAAGGTTGTTGGATTAGATATGGGTTCTTTAATTGCCGGTACAAAATACCGCGGTGAGTTTGAAAACCGATTAAAAGCAGTGCTTAAAGATGTGGCAAGTTCAGAAGGTAAAATTATCTTGTTTATTGATGAGTTGCATACTGTGGTTGGCGCTGGTGCAGCTGAAGGTGCGATTGATGCCGGTAATATCTTAAAGCCAATGCTTGCCCGCGGTGAATTGCGTTGTATTGGTGCAACCACCTTAAATGAATACCGAAAATATATTGAGAAAGATAAAGCTTTAGAGCGTCGGTTCCAGCCTGTATTTGTGAATCAACCCAATGTCGAAGATACAATTTCAATTCTCAGGGGCTTAAAAGAGCGATATGAAATTCATCATGGTGTTAAAATATCAGACGCAGCACTTGTTTCTGCAGCAGTACTATCTAATCGTTATATTACAGATAGATTTTTACCGGATAAGGCAATTGACTTGGTTGATGAAGCAGCCGCAAAATTAAAGATGGAGATTACTTCAAAACCATTAGCATTGGATGAAGTTGACCGTAAAATTATGCAGCTGGAAATGGAAAAACTTTCATTAAAAAATGATTCGGAAGCAAAAATAAAGATTAAAGATATTGAAAAAGAGATTGCCGAATTAAAAGAGCAGAAAAAACATCTGGAACTGCAATGGCATGAAGAAAAGGATGTATTAACATCAATTAAGAATTTAAAAGCCGAGATAGAAAAGACCATGCTCGAGATTGAAAAGGCGAAACGGGTTTATGATTTGAATTTAGCTGCACAACTTGAATATTCTAAGTTAACCAGTTTAAAAAAAGAATTACAGGCAAAAGAAAAAGCATTATCAAAAATTCAGAAAGATGGTAAGACTTTATCACGGGAACAGGTTACTGAGCAGGATATTGCCGAAATCGTGTCAAAATGGACCGGTGTGCCGGTTGAAAATGTCTTGGAATCAGAAAAAGAACGATTACGCAATCTGGAAAATTATCTGCATAAAAGAATCATCGGACAGAATGAAGCAGTCAATGCAGTGTCCGATGCGATTCGACGGGCACGAGTCGGTTTGGGTGATAGAAACCGACCAATCGGCAGTTTTATTTTCTTAGGACCAACCGGTGTTGGTAAAACAGAACTTGCGAAAACTCTTGCTGCTTTCTTATTTGACTCAGAAGATGCAATGGTTCGTCTTGATATGAGTGAATATATGGAAAAGCACACAGTGTCGCGTTTAATCGGTGCGCCACCAGGTTATATTGGATATGAAGAAGGCGGTCAATTGACTGAAGCAGTGAGAAGGCGTCCATATCGGGTAATTCTGATTGATGAAATAGAAAAAGCACATCCAGATGTATTCAATATCTTGTTACAAATATTAGACGACGGCAGATTGACCGACGGGCAGGGTAGAACGGTTGATTTTAAGAACACGATTATTATTATGACTTCAAATGTCGGTACAGAACAAATTCTTCACAGAGGCACAGAGGACACAGAGAAAACACAGAGAATTACTAAAGAGGTTTTGTTTAATGTCCTGAAGCGAACTTTCCGACCCGAGTTCTTAAACCGTATTGATGAGATAATTGTATTCAATTCACTGACAAGAGATGAAATGAAAAAGATTGTCGAATTACAGCTTAGTCAACTTATCCAAAGAGTATCAGAACAGGATATAAGACTGAGCGTGAGTGATGCGGTCAAAGAAAAGATTGTTGACCAGGGATTTGACCCGGAATATGGTGCCAGACCATTAAAACGGACAATACAAAGACTGATTGAAAATCCCTTAGCTAAGTTTTTAATCGAATCAAAACCAGCCCAGATAAAAGTTGAAATCAAAAAGGGAGATATAGTTTTTCAGGTTTCAGAATAAACTCTATAGATTTTTTTATCTAATCCCATCTTATTGTTGCGGGGTTGACGCTCTGATATTTTACTGCTATATTAAATTCAAATGAGTAATCGAATTAATAAACGAATGAGTCATTCGTATGAGTGGGTATTAATCAATTCCCAAGCGACAGATGAAAATGTCGCGGAAATATCAAAAGCTTTAGATGTTCCCCAATTTATTGTGTCAATTCTGTTTGAACGCGGGTATAAGACAACTCAGGCGATTTCTGATTTTCTTAAACCATCATTAAGCCAGTTACATCAGCCCAATCTATTGCCTGATTTAGATAAATCAGTATCAAGAATTATCCTGGCAATCGAAAAAAACGAGCCGATTCTTATTTATGGCGATTATGATACAGATGGCGCCACGGCTACTGCCTTGCTTTTAAGGGTGTTGAGAAAGCTTGGCGCAAAAGTTTCTTTTTACATCCCGCACCGGATTTATGAAGGATATGGTTTGTCTGAAACCGGTATTCTTTATGCCAAATCAAAAGGATTTACTCTGCTGGTTACGGTTGATTGCGGCAGTACTGATTTTACCGAGATTGAATTAGCACGGAAATTAGGTATTGATGTGATTGTCTGCGACCATCATGAGACTAAAGAGAATTTACCGGTTGCTTATTCAGTAATCAATCCAAAACGGCACGATTCTCATTATCCATTTACTGAATTGGGCGGAGTCGGCGTTGCTTTTAAGCTTGCCTGGGGATTGCTCTCAAAAACCAACCAACCCAAAGAATATTTGACCGAGCATCTGGATATTGTTGCTTTAGGTATTATTGCGGATATTGTGCCGTTGGTAGATGAAAACCGCATCCTGGCCAAGTTTGGATTAGACCAGATTACAAAAACAAATAAGGTTGGTCTGCATGCATTATTGCAGGTTGCCGGTATTGCCAGAAAAGTGATTACACCATATGAAATCGGGTTTATGCTGGCACCACGAATCAATGCCGCAGGTCGGCTGTCCCAGGCAGAAAAAGCAGTGACTTTACTCACGACAGATGATAAACAAGAGGCAATGATGATTGCGGAAAAACTGAATCATGAAAACACCCAGCGCCAGATTATCGAGACTGATATACTCGAGGACGCAATCAGACAGATAGATGCCAGTGGCATTGCCCAAAATAAGATTATGGTTTTAGGAGACGAAAAATGGCATGAAGGCGTGGTCGGGATTGTGGCATCGCGGTTAGTTGAAAGATATTACCGTCCAACGATTCTTTTATCAATCAAAGAAGATAAAGCCAAAGGTTCGGGACGAAGCATTGCCGGATTTAATATATATAATGCCTTAACTTATTGTAAAGATTATTTGCTTGGGTTTGGCGGGCATAAGTATGCCTGCGGAGTTGAAGTAGCCAAAGATAAAATTGAACTGTTCTCGCAAAAAATGCAGGAATACGCAGAAACCCATTTACCGCCAGAAGCATTGCGAAGAAAACTCTATATTGATACAGAACTGTCCTTTAATCAGATAACTGATAACACACTTAAAATAATCAGACAGTTTGAACCGTTTGGCCAGGAAAACCCGCTGCCCGTATTTACCACAAATGGTTTGGAAGTTGTCGGGTATCCGCGGGTAGTCGGCAAAGACCATCTTAAGTTCAAACTGCGAGCAAACAAGGATAAGGTTTTTGAAGCGATTGCCTTTGGCCGGAGTTCAGAAATATTAAACTTGGAAAAAGGTAAAGAAGACCATATTGATATTGCCTATACTTTTGACGAGCACACTTTTGCCGGCAAAACAAAATTACAGCTGGTGATAAAAGATTTAAGGATTAAATAACATTGGCAGAATGGGTATTACAAGCAAAACAAGGGGTCAAATACTACGAACTTGATTTTCAGGCAACAGGACATAACAATTTATTATGCCTGTTTTTCACTAAAATCGGCGGACTCAAATTTAATATCGAAGATGAAGACAAGTTCGCATCAGACATAGATTGGGTCAAAGAAAACTTTCATTTACCAAATCTTCAATATCTAAAGCAGATACACTCAAACAAGATATTATATATAGCGGATTATAATTTTAATCTTGATTCTGGTGATGGTTTATATACTGACCAGCCAGAAATATTCTTAAGCGTAAGGACTGCAGATTGTCTGCCCATTTATTTTATTGTGCCGGATAAAAGAATTGCCGGATTAGTGCATAGCGGCTGGCAAGGCACACTAAAACAAATCAGTCTGGCAATGATTAGGACAATACAGGAAAGATACCAGGTTAAACCAGAACAGATCAGTTATGCGTTCGGGCCATCAATTGGGCAATGTTGTTATGAAATAAAGCAAGACACGGCAAGTTTATTTAAGCAGTTAATCAAGAGCTATAAGATTGAACAAGCAATAATCGAGCGCGATAAGAAAATCTTTCTTGATATCAAATTAATCAATCAAAAAATATTTGATACGATTGGCTTAAATAAGATTACGGATATTAATTTATGTTCGTGTTGTTACGAGGAACAATTTTATTCAGCCCGGCGTGGAGATAAACTTGCCAGAAATCTGAGCCTGATCGGTTTTCAAAATAAAGATATTCGCAATTAATATTGGTATTTGAATTCTTGAATTATTGCCTTTTTCACAGGCTGGATTGGGATTGATTGACTGAGGATTTTTTCCATTGAAGTCATTTTAATATTTGTCATACCGCAGGGATTTATATAATCAAAGTATGACAGGTCAGTAGAGACATTTAAAGCAAAACCATGCAATGTAACACGATTTTTTACGGCAATACCAATTGATGCTATTTTTTCGTCATTAACCCCGCACCTTTGGTTCGGTTGTGTAATATCCGGTTTAAGATATGTTGCATTATCTTTACGCTTTTTGTAAAAAGATGCGGGGTGAACCCAGACCCCGATTTTAGGATGATTAGTCGAAGCATTAATACTAAATTTTTTGAGCACGCGGCACAGGATTTGTTCAATTTGATAAATAAAATTCTTAATACCAATGAGCGGCTGGTCGAGTTTGAATATCGGATAACCGACTAATTGGCCAGGTCCGTGATAAGTAATATCACCGCCCCGTTCAATCCGATGGATATGTATCTTTTGTGATTTTAACATTTCTTGTGAAATTAATAGATTGGTGAGATTACCGTGCTTACCAATCGTGAAAACCGGTTCGTGTTCGGCCAATATTAATGTATCTGGTATCTGGTCAACCGTTCTTTTTTGCCATAATTCTTTTTGTTTACTAAGAGTTGTGAGATAATCTGAAATACCCAAGTCAATAATACTCAGGTCAGGCTTAGTCACAATTATTTATTGAGAATATGAATTGCTTTTTTATCGACTGCGGCAGCGGCTTCCTGAACTATTTCAGATAAAGTTGGGTGAGGATGGACAGTTTCAATAATCTTATCTATCGTAAGTTCAGCGTTCATCGCCAGAGTAAATTCATTGATAAGATTTGAGGCTTCGGGTGATAAGATATGGGCGCCGAGTATTTTTTTACTCTTTTTATCAACCAAGATTTTTGCAAATCCTTCAATCCGGTTCAGAGTATGAGCACGACCAATAGCAGATAATGGTATTTTACCACTCACATAATCATAATTGGGATTTTTCAATTCGGATTCACAAAGGCCGACCGTGGCGATTTCCGGGTCAGTATAAATGCAATTGGGAATATATTTTGGTGCAGAAATATTATCCAGACCGCAAATTTTTTCGGCAAGATATACTCCCTGCGCCATTGCTTTGTGAGCCAGAAGCGGTGCTCCGATAATATCGCCAATCGCATAAATATTTTTAACTGAGGTTTCAAATTGAGGGTTAACTTTGATAAATTTTTTAGCGGTTAGTTCAATATTGGTATTGTTTAAGCCAAGATTATCCGTATTCGGGATTCTGCCGACTGCCAGGAGAATTTTATCAGTTTCAATTGTCTTTGTTTGATTGTCATTGGAACGAATTATAACCTGTAATGTTTCCTGTTTTTTGATTTCAGTTACAGTTGAGTTGAGCATGAATTCGACGCCTTGTTTTTTCAAGATATTCATTAAGTGATCGGCAATTTCAAGGTCAGTACCGGGCAAGATTTGCGGCATTAATTCAATGATTTGAATTTTACTGCCTAACCGGTTATAAATCGTGGCAAATTCAAGTCCAACAGCACCCGCCCCAAATATTGTTAATCGTTTTGGAATCTGGTTTAATATTAATGCCTGGTCAGAATTTATAATATTGGTCTGGTCAGATTTTACATAGGGCAGGTCAGTATTTTCTGAACCATTGGCAATGATAATAATCTGGGGTTTAACCTGAGTCGTAATACCATCCAATGTTACCAAGGCAAGCGCAGAGTTATCTTCAAATTTAGCTTCGGCTTTTATAAAGTCAATATTATTTTCACGCAAGAGAAACTCGACGCCTTTACGCAAACGCAATGGAATATTCTGGATATAACGATTAAATTGCGGCAAGTCAATTTCTGGTTTAGTGAATTTTATGCCAGCCCGGCTAATGCTGTTTGCTTCAGATATTATCTGGGTATAATGGAGCAATGCTTTGGTCGGAATGCACCCGCGATTTAAACAGACACCGCCAATTTTATCTTTATCAACGAGCAAAACTTTTCTGCCCAGCTGACCCAGTCTGATTGCGCATACATAACCGGCTGGTCCAGCTCCAATAATGACAATCTCAGGATTATTCATGTTGTTTTTCTATTTGCTGAAAAATTTGCCGGGCATGATTAAAAAACCGGATATTATTCTGATAATCTGGATAGGTCCAGGCCAATGGTTGAAAAGTCTGGTTTCGAAAAATTAAAGTAACTTCAGCAAAAATTCCGTCTCTTAAATAGATACGATGGGAATAATTTTTAGTGGTCGCTAAAACAAAATTCGACAATGTCAAAAAACCCGGGTCAATATTGATTCTTCTTTTAGACTGGACCTGGAACTTTTTTTCAATTTCAATGGCATGTAATTTCGTGTCAGCGATATGACTTAAATCAATAATTTTATCAGTCATTAACCACATCCTTTGTAATCCGCTGCCCATTTCTTGCTCATAATAATCAGTATAATCAAACGGAATTATGTCGCTTTTGAGTAAGACTGAACCGAATTGAGGACTCAATTCTTTTTGAACATCGTTCATCAAGTTCTGGTCATTACTAATCAGTCCCCAGATTATAATGCCGGTCGGAGATTTTTTAGTACTCATAGTTCTTCGCTGCGGCGCTGTAAAAATGTACCTAATTCTTCTTTATTGGGCAGGTCATTTAAGCTTGCTAGTCCAAAATAACGCAAGAATTCTTTACCCGTGCCGTATAAGAACGGGCCGCCTGGTTTTTTTGCCCTGCCTTCAATGCGAATCAGTTTCCGTTCTAAAAGTGTCAATAACGGACCTGAGCAATCAACCCCCCTGAATTTCTCGATTTCGGGTCGGGTAACCGGTTGATTATAGATGACAATTGCCAAAGTTTCTAAGGCAGGCCGGGATAAGCGGTGATACGAAGTTTTATACAAGAGCCGCACCCATTGACTGTATTCGGGCAGGGTATAGAGTTGATAACCATTGGCAACTTTTTCAATACGAAAGGTTCGGTTCGTGGTCTGGTAATCTTTATTTAACTCAGCCATGACATTGACAATATCTTCATTCGGTGCATTTGTAATTTCAGTAAGACGGGTTAAGGTTAAAGGATTGTTTTCTGAGAAGAGCAATGCTTCAACAATATTCTTTAAATTAGACGCATTTGAACTTGAGTCGGCTGGAGCATCATTTTTGATATCACTATTAATTACCTGAGCCGAAGCAGTTTTTTCAGTATTATCATTTGCAATAGTCATTACTTTATCAATGTCTTTAGTTTCAGGGATCTGGTTATTTTCAGTCATTATTTTTTATTAACAAGATTAAATCTTTTTAAGAGGGCATTGACTGCGATTTGGACATTTTCTTTTTTCAAGAAACAGGTAATTTTCATTTCTGAACTGGTAAAGGCATCAATATGAATACCTAATTTGTGGAGCGTATCAAAGAGTGCAGTAAATATCTCGACATCATTGCGAATGCCCGGTCCGATTAAGGATATCGAAGCAAGATTATGGGCAACAACATATTTTTCCGCATTGACCAAAGATGCCGTATGTTTGATGACTTTTAAGGCGTCTTGATAATTTTTCTTACTGACAATGAATGACAGGTCAAATTTTTTATGATGGGGGACACCGTGCGAGAAAAAGATAATCGGCACCCGGGCTTGAGCAAATCGGACAATAACCTGGTGTAAACACTTAGGCAGTTGGGGCACGGCTAACAAAGACAAACGGCACAAATCATAAGAATGAGTAATCGCACGCACAAACGCTTTTTCAGTTTTGTGCGAACCTTTGGTTGTTTTTCTTATCATAGTTGAAAAATCCTTTCCCTTAAATGATTTTATGACTAAAGGAATATTATACTTATAAGCTAAAGCACAGGCTCGGGGATGAAGCACTTCAGACCCGCTGGTGGTCAATTCATTAATTTCCTGATAAGAGATTTGATTGACGTGTTTGAGATTGGCAAATTGTTTCGGATTTTCAGTAAAGATTCCGGCGACATCCTTGTAAAACTCGCAGACATCGGCTTTAAGATACGCAGCAAGTGCGACCGCAGTTACATCAGAACCGCCACGGCCCAGAGTCGTAATTTCTTTTTGCTGGCTTACTCCCTGAAAACCGGCCACAATTGGTATTTTACCTTTTTTTAATTCGTGCCGAAGCCGTTTGCCCTTAATGTCGACAATCCGTGCATCAGTATGTTCATTGTTGGTAATAATACCGACCTGCGAGCCGGTAAATGAAATCGCTTGATAACCGTGCCGATTCAAAGCCAAAGCAAGCAAGGACATGGTTAAGCGTTCGCCAATCGACAATAACATATCTTTTTCCCGGCCGGATGGATTAGGATTGATTTTATACGCCAGTTTTGTTAAAGAGTCAGTCGTATCGCCCATTGCCGAGACAACTACGACCACACCATTTTTCGGCGATTTTGTCCTGATGATGATATTGGCGACTTTCTTAATCGCATTGAGATTATTAATAACACTGCCGCCAAATTTTTGAACGATTATTTTCATTTCTTATAATGGGCGAGCCGTTGCAGGGCTTGTTTGGTTTGCCTTAATGAGACAATTGCGGCAAACCGGACATAACCTTCACCATATTTGCCAAAACCAATGCCCGGAGCAACCAAGACGCCGGTATTGGTTAATAGCTGGCAGGCAAAATTTAAAGAATCTTTCTGATATTGAATATCAGGAATTTTGGTCCAGAGATAAAAGGTCGCATCCGGCATTGGACAGCACATCCCCAGGTTGCTGAGTCCGGTTGACAAGAGCAAGAGCCGTTTTTCATACTCGGCTCGGGTTGATTTAATAAATTTATCAATATTTTTTAAGGCATATATGGCAGTATCCTGAATTGCGCCAAAAGGACCAGAATCGACATTCTGTTTGATTTTTAAGAGTGCCTGAATAATATTTTTGTTACCGACGGCAAATCCGATACGCCAGCCGCAAATACTAAAAGTTTTAGACAAAGAATGAAATTCAACACAACAGTCTTTGGCACCGGGAATTTCCAGAATACTGTGCACTGGTTCGTGATAATATAATTCAGAATAGACATTATCGTTAAAACAATAGAACCCGTGTTTATGGCTAGTTTTTACAATATCCCGGTAAAATGAATAAGGAGCGACCGCGCTGGTCGGATTGTTCGGATAATTAAGGCATAATAATTTTAATTTTTTATGCGGTTTGATATCAGATAAGTCGGGCAGAAAATTGTTCTTTTCCAAAAGCGGCATTAGTCTGGGAATTCCGCCGGCAAGCATGGTCTGGTTCTGATAAACCGGATATGCGGGTGACGGCACATAAGCAATATCATCTTTATCAATCAATGCCCAGATTAAATGGGCAACACCTTCTTTCGAGCCAATCAGCATTGTGACTTCAGTTTCCGGGTCGAGCGCGACCCCAAACCGTTTTTTATACCATTCGGCAACCGCGATGCGTGCCTGCAGTTTTCCGGCATAGGTCGGATAACGGTGATTTTCTTTATCTTTTAAATTACTTATCAAAGAACGGATAATTTGCGGGTCAGGAGACAGGGCTGGATTACCTTCGCCAAAATCGATCACATCTTGTCCGGTTTCTGATTGGTATTGAGATTTTAAAGCGTCAAGCTCGGCAAAAAGATACTTGGGTATGTTTGCTAATCTTTGGGCATTTATATTCGGGAAGACGCTCACTTTGATTTGTATCCGGTATTCTGCTGATTATAGCGGTATAAAGACCAGGTGTTTTTCATGGCCGGAGCAAAACCATTAAAGGCAAATAATTTTCCTTCCCAAGATGCCACATAAACCGTGCCGTGCTGGTCAATGATAGGTGACGGGCTGTACATAATATCTTTACTGTCTTCGGCAATTTCCCATTTAAACATCAATTTGCCCTGCTCATTCAAACAGTATAAAAAACCGTCGTCAGATACTACATAAATGTTACCATTGGCATCCAGAGCCGGTGAAGAAAATATATAGTAATCGGTTTCAAACAAAGGCGTGACTTGTGCAAACGGCTTTTTGACATGGACAACGCCGTTTTCATCGCCAAAATAGACATTGTCTTGCTGGTCAACAACCGCACCGGAACGAATCTCGTCTTCTTCTTCAGTAAATGCCTGCCATTTTAATCGGCCTTTATCCGTGATTGCATATAAAGCGCCATCAGTAGCACCGATATATATGGTTCCGTCATTGCCGAGTACAGGCGACGCAAAATAATAAACATCCTCGTCTTCAGCCGGTCTAAATATCCACTGGCTGTTACCTTTTTGATTCAAAGCATATATTGCGTCTGAGGCAATATAAATAGTACCCTGTTTACTGATTACGGGTGAACCGGAAATTTCATCACCGGTCTGATATTGCCATAATTGTTTGCCTTTATCAGAAACGCAATAGAGTTTGCCGTCATCACAGCCAAAATATACAACTTCTTTAATATCCAAAGCCGGAGTGGTATAGCAAGTAGAGTTTGTTTCGAAACGCCATTTTTCCTGTCCTTTGAAATCAAGGGCATGTAATGTGCCGGCGGTCGTAGTCACATAAATCGCTTTTTTACCAATAACCGGACTTGAGTATATTGACGAATATAATGGTACATGCCAGAGCAAAGTTCCGTCCGGATTAAGACAATGAATCGAGCCGTCTTCACAGGCAAGATAAATTTCCTGTGTTGGTCCGATTGACGGTGCTGAGTAAATTCCCGAATTGGACTGGTATTGCCATTTTAATAAGTTCGGGATAATGGTTATTGCGCAGGGCTGTGACCATTCGGAAATATTATTCTGTTCGTCTTTGACGCGAACTTTACACAAATAGACACCGGGATTTTTATAGAGATAACTGTGCGAAAAACCGAAGTAAATATTGCGCCAATCAGACCAGTCAGAAATTTCGCCATTACCCCAGTCAAATTGATAAGCCAATTTATTGGTAGTGAGATTACTAACCAAAACATCAAATTCAACTGGTTGAGTTGTGTCGCTGTAGAGCGGATATTCAATCGTAATTTCAGCATTATGCATGGCTGAAGCAAAGGATAAAAAAACTGAACACAAAAATATCGGCAGCAACATTTGTTTATTGAGCAAATGCTGCCGGACAGTTAAAATAAGTGTTTTCATATTAAATATAAATTATCGAAAAATCCGGAAATGTCAATATAAAAAATAACCCCCTAATATAGATATCAGGGGGTTATCATTTTTTTATTTATTATTTACTACCGCCAACGCGGCCGGTATTTCTTATATCGTGACGGAATTTGGGCCAGTCAGTATTGGCGAGTTTATTTCCAAGCGCGCCTTGAATTGCAAAGACACCGGCTTCAGCTGAGGCAACATAGATCGTGCCGTCCTCACCGATCGTGGGCGACGGATAAAATAATTCGAATTTGGGACCTTTTGCCCGTTTGCCTTTACCATAACCGGGTAAAGGAACCTGCCAGGCAATCGTGCCGTTCGAATTCACGCCATAAACCATATCTTCGGCAGTATAAACAACAATCGTGCCGTCAAGGGCAATGGCTGGAGTCGATAGGATTTCGTCGTCGCTTAATTGGACCGGGAATCCGGATTTTATGGTACCGGCTGTGGTCAATGCATAGAGTTGTCCGTCAAGACAGCCAAAGTAGATAGCATTGTCAGTGCCGATGACGGGTGTTGAGCGAATACCGTCTTCTGCCGTATAACGCCAGATCTGAGCGCCAGTATTGGCGTTCAGAGCATAAAGATAACCGTCATCAGTGCCGACATAAACACGGTCACCAACAATAGTCGGCGATGACCAGACTGAAATTCCGTGGCGAATGCGCCAGCGTACGGTTCGGGTTGGTGTTAATGAAGTAACATAACCCGAGTCATCGCCAAAATAGACATTACCCGACGCATCAAGAGCCGGTGATGTGCCGATTTCAGAACCAGTATAGAATGTCCAGACCGTATCGCCCCGAGTTATATTATCCTGAATGGCATATAATTTATAATCATCACAGCCAACATACAAACGATTACCAGTAAAAGCAACTGAGGAACCGAATTCGTCATAAGTCAAATCATCAATGCCATTACCAGGATAACGCCATTTTCTAACGCCGTTCATACCGATACAATACAACTCACCTTCTTCACTGCCAATATAAATATGACCTAAAGTTTGATTAATTGCCGGAGTGGCACTATAATAGCATTCTTCCCAGTGGTCATCCTGACAGGTAACTGATTTTTCACGCCAGACTCTGTTGCCATTAGCCGGGTTAATTGAATAGACGCAGCCATCAATAGCACCGATAATCAGGCGCCAGTTACCACTACCGTCTTGTCCTAATGCGGGTGAACTGATGAATTCATAATCGGTCGTATCTGCTTCATCACCGCCATAAGCAGGCGTGACCGTCATAAACCGCCAGAGCGGCCCGGAGACAATTACTTCGTATAAGGCAGAAGTATCAGACTGCGAACCTTTCGAGTCTTTGGCAATAGCCCGGATATAATAAGTATCATTGGCAGTGAACCGGATCGAATCCCTAAATATCGAACCCGAGGCTCGGGGTCCAATCCAGGACCGTTCGGTAAATCTGGCGACCCGTTTTTTACGATGCATAAACCTGACATACACGCTGTCAGTCGAATCTGATGCAACGGCTTGAAATTTGATGAACTTGTCTTTCAAAGTAATGAACGGACTCGGACCAGGTCCGGCAAACGAATCAATCGTAGGCGGTGCATTATATAAGACTGTAATACTGGTCTGGTCAGACCAGACTGAAACCGAATCTTTTTCATCAATGGCTTTGACTTTAATGCTATAGGTGCCAGGAATATCCCAGGCATGATATGCATACATCGTATCAGTAATGTCGATATATTCATCAAAAGGTGTCGTGTCGATCGTATTGTCACCCCAATCCCAGATAAATCGAACACTGTTATTTTCCGGGTCAGTAGTGATAGTTTTGAAAAGTTCGGGTTTGTCATTATAAGTTTGGGAAGCACCAATCGGAGTTATCGGCTTTTCCGGTGGCCGGTTCTTTTTCTTGGGACAGCTTAATGAAAACGCTATGATTAATAATAATACGGTAAATAGAAAAAGTGCGGTTTGTATTTTGTTTTTGTGTGACATTAATCCTCCATCTATTTTACGACAACCGGTCCGTAAAAGTAACCGGTTTCGGGTAAACGATAACTACCACCTCGACCATCTTCGCAATAGAAATAGTAGTTGTGATAATTACCAATATAATGCGATGTCTTGAACGAATAGACACCGTTATGTTTCCTGCCTTGTTTTAATCTTAACGAGTAAGGCGTTTCGTTAATGACAATCTGGATTATTGACGGCGGGTCACAATCCTTGTCAATATAAGTTACATTATAGGTGTAGCGATTTGATTTGTAACCAATCTGCGGGTCTAATTTGACATCGAGCAGTTTCGGATTGTCATTGGTCTGCTCGGCAATTTCTGGACCGCGCATAAACCCGTGTTCAGGCAGGTTTATACAATTACCCTGGGCATCCAATGCTTTGAAATAATAGGCATGCGGTCCGGCCGGTAGTTTTAATTGCGCCAGATAAATGCCGTTACAAGCACTGCCCTTATGCAGAAACATCGGGCAGTTGATGCCGTCAACAATTACTTCGATTTTTTTCGGCGGTTTGTCATTATGGTCATAATAATTGACCGTATAAGTATATAATTTGGCATCAGTACCGGTTTGCTGATGCAGGCCGCCTTTGCTTAAACTTGCCGGTTTGACATACGGTTTCTGAACATTGACGGTCGGCCCCTGGATATAACCATATCTGGGCAAGCGGACCGCAACGCCAAAATCATCTTCGGCATAAAAATAATAAGCGTGTTTACCCGGGGGAAGGGTCAGTTTAGTTTTGTAAATGCCGTTATTGGTTTTGCCAGATGCCCGTTTCATAGTATAACCGATATCATTAATAAAAACATATATCATGCTTGGCCGTTTACCGTCCGGGTCATAATAATGAACCGATGCGGCATAGGTGTTTCTCATGGTACCGGTTTGCGGTCGAATTTCACCCTGATACAAACAAGGCGCTTTGTTGAGTCCGAATTCCTGAGCCGACACGAACGAAATCAAAACAAGAATCGGAATCAATATTAATACATACTTACAGTGTTTCATATTACCCCCAATTATAAAAGGTTTGTTTTTTACTTATATAAATCATTATTCTTAAACTATATCAATTTTTTTATGTATGTCAATATTTTTAGTAAATAAATAGATTATAACAAACAAGATTAAACTGGTTAAAACTCCAGGTATAAAACCATGAATGCCAAACGGATTACGCAGTAACATCCACACAAGGGCAACCAGACTGCCGCCGATCATGGAAAAAAGCGCGGCTGATTTGGGAGGGGTCTTCAGGTATAAACCAAAAACATAAGGCCAGAGATTTGCCGAAGCAATCACAGCCCAGGAAAACGCAGTCAAAACCAAGACCATGGCAGGCGGTCTCACTGCAATCAAAAGCGAGACTAAGCCGATAATTATGCTGACCATGCGCGCATATTTAATATGCTTTTTATTATCGAGCTTGCGGTTCAAACCGTCTTCATACAAATCTTTTAAAACCGAAGAGACTGAAATAATAAGCACTGCGGAAAACGATGACATGCCCGCGGCAACCACACCGGTTAAAAAGATTGCCTGACCTAATGGCGACAGGACTGTTTTAACCAGATTCGGAATTGCCAAATCAGGATTGGCAAGACTGGGAAATAAGATTCTGGTCAAAGCGCCGTTAAAATAAGGCAGCAGCGCCATGCTTGCGCCGAGCGTAGCAAGGACCGCGCCGATTCTGATAACTGAAACTTTACTGATTGAATAAAAACGGGTCATTAACTGGGGCATGCCCCAGACCCCAAAACTGACAATCAAAGAATATGACAAAAGACCGGGCCAGCCCCAGATACCAGGTGTGCGCACAAACTGTTCGTTAATCTGGGCAAGCTGGATAAAAGTTGCGGACAAGCCGCCGACTTTTGCTACCGCCAGAATTGTTAACAATGCCAGGGCGAAGAACATAATCCAGGCTTGAAAAAAACCGGTCCAGACCACAGCCAGATAACCGCCCAGAGTAACATAAACAATTATAACGATCCCGGAAATCAACAGTCCCTGCAGATAACTGATATTCATAAGCACTTCCAGAATATTTGACATGCCTTTTAAAATACTCACATTATAGACAATCATAAAAAGCGTGATGATTGCGGCTGAAATAATCTGCAGGGATTTTGAGTGGTAGCGCTTGCTTAAAAATCCAGGCATGGTCACGGCATTCAGTTCTTGAGTCATCTGACGGGTGCGTTTGGCTAAAACAATCCAGGCCAGAGCAGTACCGACCAGCACATTAATCGCGCCGATCCAGATTGTCGCCATGCCATACTGATAACCAAAACCGCCGCCGCCAATAATCACGACCGAACTAAAATACGCTGCAACAAACGAAAACGAAGAAACCCAGGGACCGACCTTACGGCCGCCAATATAAAAATCTTCGACTTTATTTCCGACCCGGGCTCGGCTCACCAGACCAATGATGAGCAGTGCCAGCAAATAAAGAACAATGACAATCGCGTAGGTAAAAAATACAGACATATTATTCTTTATCTTTCGGGAATAGCCAGACTGCCCAGATAATGGTTAAAATTACAGTAATAAAGGTAACCACGACAGCAAAAAAAGTTTCGAGCGGGCAAGAGAAAACATTCACGCATTATTCTAATCAGAATAACCGATTTGTCAACCTATAAAATCAAATCAAACAGAAAAAGTTTATACAGACCCGCTTTGCCAAAGCAACAGCGAGGCGAGCACCTACTCGCCTCGATTCGACAAAATCAATCGAGTCGAAGCGGGTGATTAGGTGCGTGGATAAACACTAAAAGAACTGTCATTCTGAGTGAAACGGAACGCAAAGCGTAGATGGAGCGTAGCGAACATCCAGAATCTCTCTTGATTTAACACTGAAAAACACTGAAAATAATTTTTAACCGAGGGTGACACGGATTAGACGGATTTTCTGTCATTCCGTGCGTGACACGGATGAAGTTGAAACGCAATATGGTATATTCGCACCTTGCTAACGGCTCAAACGCCTGACTGACCTAATAACCGACTATAACGCTAAAGGCATACCTATCCTAAGTTTTATCAGGTATCAACCTTATCCAATTGTAAGGATATATAGAATAACTGACAGACAAGGTTTAAAACCAACAAATAAAACAAGGGGCTAGCCCCCCAGTGAGGGTGGGGCTAGCCCCTTGGTGTCGCATAACGAATCTGAAAA